>CAZWQS010000001.1:0-59055 GCA_964635925.1 uncultured Terricaulis sp.
GCCATTTCATCCATGTTGCGGTGGATGTAGATAAGCCCCAGATCGGTCAACGCATCGACGTGATCTGGCTCCTTGACTAGGAACGCCAGGTAGGCGGCGCTTGCTTCTCTATAATTGGCCGCATCGTGCTCGATGCGGGCGAGCGTCAGGTGCAGGCGATGGTCTTGTGGTGCGAGGCGCTGCGCCTCACGCACGGCGGCGGCGGCGGCGGCGTAATCCCGCAGCGCGTGCTGGATCGCCGCGAGATTGCGCAAGGCGTCGAGATTAACGGAATCGATCTTGAGCGACGCCTGCACGGCATCAAGCGCCCCGGAATAGTCGCCGCGAATGCGCAGCACGTCCGCTAAATTATTGTGCGCGCGCGCGTGTGCGGGGGAGAGGGCGATGGCGCGCCGATAAGCCGTTTCGGCTTCATCCCATTGCTCATTCATGCGGTAGGCGACGCCGAGCATGGCGTGGCAGTCCGCGTGTTTATCGTGGCGCGCGGCCGCGTGCGTGAGCAGCACGAGTGCGCCGGCGGCGTCGCGGCGGCGCAGAAGGGCGCTGGCCTGGTCCAGCAATGCGTCTAGTTCAGCGGGCATGGGAAGCCTTGTCTGGCCGCGCTCGGCAGGAGAAAGTTCATATTGTCATGAACACATGACGTGTTATAAGGGCATATGTCGAGCACCCTTGTCCGCGAGGATACCGATTTTGTTGCAGATTCCGTGCGTTTGCGTCGCGTCTGCTCGACGTATCCCACCGGGGTTGCGATCGTCGCCACGATGGACGAGGCGCGCCGGCCCTGCGGGCTGACCATCAACTCGTTCATATCCGTTTCGCTCGATCCCCCGCTCGTCTTGTGGAGCCTCAGCAACAAATCGCCCAATCGGGAGGTTTTCAACCGCTGTACGCAGGGCGCGATCACCATCCTGGCCGACCATCAAGGCGAGCTGGCGCAGCGGTTCGCCCGCCCCCATCCCGACAAATTTGACGGCATTGGGGTGTTAGGCGGGCCGGAGGCCGCGCCCGTAATCGCTGGCGGGGTGGCCTTTTTGCGCTGTTCGCCGTGGAGCGTCACGGAGGCGGGCGATCACTTGCTGCACATCTGGCGGGTAGATACAGCCGCGGTGCTTTCATCCGGCGCGCCCCTTGTGTTTCATGGCGGCGCGTTGCGGCGCGGCTTCCAATGACACGCCGCAACGTTTGGACGCTTTGGAAGGCTAGGGGCGCGTCATGCTGAATCTCATAGCGCGTCGATTGATGGTCGCCATCCCGACCCTCTTCATCATCATCGTGCTCTCATTTCTGATTATCAAAATGGCGCCGGGCGGCCCGTTCGACGCCGAAGCCGAGATCGATCCGGAGATTTTCGCCAATCTGGAGCGAGCGTATTATCTCGATCGCCCGGTGTGGGAGCAGTTTTGGCGCTATTTCACCAATTTGATGCAGGGGGATTTCGGCCAATCCTTCGTGTTCCGCGATCGCTCGGTGGCGGACATCATCGTGCAAGGCTTCCCGGTCAGCGCGCAAATTGGCCTCTGGGCGATCTTTATCGGCGCGTTCGGCGGCATTGCGCTCGGCATCGTCGCGGCGCTGCGTAAGAACACCGTTGTCGATTACGGCGTGATGACGGTGGCGATGACCGGAATCGCGGTGCCGACGTTCGTGACTGCGCCGACTATGGCGCTGGTGTTTGGCCTTTATCTCGGGTTGTTGCCGATTTCCGGCTGGAATGGGGGCGCCGTCTCCAACATGATTTTGCCGATTGCGGCGCTCGCTTTGCCAAAGATCGGTGTGATCGCGCGCATCACGCGCGGGGGCATGCTGGAGGTGCTGCGGGCGAACTATGTGCGCACCGCGCGCTCCAAGGGCTTGCGCGAGAGCATTGTGATCTGGCGCCACACGCTGCGCGCGGGGCTGACGCCGGTGGTCAGTTATCTTGGGCCCGCGATTGCCGGCGTGATGACCGGCTCCGT
The DNA here is from genome assembly GCA_964635925.1 of uncultured Terricaulis sp. Taxonomy (GTDB): domain Bacteria; phylum Pseudomonadota; class Alphaproteobacteria; order Caulobacterales; family Aquidulcibacteraceae; genus Vitreimonas. The sequence goes on from CAZWQS010000001.1 coordinate 1,956, forward strand.
CGTGATCGAGCAAATTTTTGGCCTGCCGGGCATCGGGCGCAGCTTCGTGGAAGGGGCGGTGAACCGCGACTATCCGGTGGTGATGGGTATCACCATTCTGTACGCGACGCTCATCATCATCATGAATCTGGTCGTCGATTTGAGCTATCGGCTGCTCGATCCGCGAGTGGAGATGTCCAAATGACGGCGACAGACGCCGATCCTCACAGCGCGTCCGATCCCGCCTCCGCGGCGCAGGGGCAGGGCGATTTCCGCTCGCCCGCGCGCCGCGCCTGGGATCGTTTCATGCGCAATCGCAGCGCGGTCGCCGGGCTGATCATCATTGGCTTGATGGGGCTGACCTCCATCTTTGTGCCGATCCTCAGCCCGAAAGACATCGAAGCAGTAAGCTGGGAGCATGTGCTTAGCCCTCCGTCATTGGAGACGGGGTATCTGTTCGGCACGGACGTGAATGGGCGCGACCTGTTCGTGCGGACATTCTATGCCGGGCGTATTTCTCTGGCGATCGGGCTTCTGGCGACGGCGATCGCGTTTGCGATCGGCGTCGTCTACGGGTCGATCTCCGGCTATTTCGGCGGCGCGTTGGATGCGTTCATGATGCGTGTCTGCGATGTGCTCTATGCGCTGCCGACGTTGTTTTTCATCATCATTCTGGTGACGGTGCTGGGCGCGAAAAACATCTTCATTGTGTTCATGTGCATCGGCGCGGTCGAGTGGCTGACGATGGCGCGGATCGTACGCGGGCAGACGCTTTCAGTGAAACAGAAGGAATATGTCGAGGCCGCCAAGGCGATTGGCTTGCCGACATCGAAGATCCTTTCGCGCTACATCGTGCCGAATGTCACCAGCGCGGTGATCGTTTATGTGACGCTGCTGATCCCGGTGAACATTTTGATCGAGAGCTATCTGAGCTTCCTCGGCCTCGGCGTGCAAGAGCCGCTGACGAGTTGGGGGCTGCTGATTTCGCAAGGCAGCGTGGAAATGGAAAACGCGCCGTGGCTGCTGTTTTTCCCCGCGGTGTTTCTCACCATCACGCTATTTGCATTCAACTTCATAGGCGATGGACTGCGCGATGCGCTCGACCCCAAGGACAGATGATCCGCCCATCCTGGAGTGCCGCGACCTTGCGGTGCGGTTCTCCGGCGATAGCGGGGAGGTTTGCGCCGTCAACGGCGTCGACCTCATGGTGCGCCAGGGCGAATGCTATGGCGTTGTGGGTGAATCCGGCTCCGGCAAGAGTCAGGCGTTTATGGCTGTCATGGGGCTGTTGGCCGAGAACGGGCGCGCCAGCGGCAGCGTGAAGCTGAACGGGCGCGAAATCCTCAATGCGCCGCGCAAGGTTTTGAACGGCATCCGCGGCGTGGAAATGGGGTTCATCTTTCAGGACCCGATGAGTTCTCTAACGCCGTTCCTGCGCATTGGCGATCAGATGTGCGAGACATTGATCGAGCACTCCAAAATGTCGGGCGATCAAGCGCGCCAGCGGGTGATGGAGGTGCTGGAGATGGTGCGCATCCCCGCCGCTAAGCGCCGTTTCAAGCAATTCCCACACGAGTTGTCCGGCGGCATGCGTCAGCGCGTGATGATCGCGCAGGCGCTGTTGTGCAAGCCGTCTCTGCTGATTGCCGATGAGCCGACGACGGCGCTCGACGTGACTGTGCAAGCGGAGATTCTCGATATTTTCGCTGGCCTCAAAAAGCACACCAACACGGCGATCGTGATGGTGACGCACGATCTTGGCGTCATCGCCTCGATCTGCGATCAGGTGGCGGTGATGTATGCGGGGCGCGTGGTCGAAAAAGGATCGGCGGAGGCGCTGTTTTACAACCCGCTGCATCCTTATACACGCGGGCTGCTGCGCTCGATTCCGAGCATTGCGGATGATCCCGATGTGGATGCGAAAGTGATCGGCGGCCAGCCGCCCAACCTGCTCAACTTGCCGAAGGGGTGCCATTTCAGGCCGCGTTGCGAAAATGCGATGGCCGTTTGCGCACAGGAGCTGCCGGCGCTTTGCGAGCGCGCGACGGCGCATTTCAGTGCGTGCCATCTGGAGAACGCCCAATGAGCGCGCCGCTGCTTCAGATCGAAGATCTCAAAGTGCACTTTCCCATCGGGCGTGAGCGGGGCGCGAAAGCGCAGGTGCTCAAGGCGGTCGATGGCGTGAGCTTTTCGATGGCTCCGGGGGAGGCGCTCGGCGTCGTCGGCGAGTCGGGTTGCGGCAAGTCCACGCTTGGGCGTGCGATCATCAATCTGGTGAAGCCCACGGCGGGACGCGTCGTTTGGCAGGGCCGCGACATCGCACAGTTTACGCGCGAGAAAATGCGCCCGCTGCGCCGCGACCTGCAGATCATTTTCCAGGATCCGCTTTCGAGCCATAATCCGCGCATGACGATCGGGCGTATCATCGCGGAGCCGCTTGAAGTCTTTTGCCCCGATTGGGATGAAAAGAAGCGCGACGCGGAAGTGCGCGAGATCATGGGCAAGGTGGGGCTCAACGCGGAATTGTTCGGCCGCTACCCGCATGAACTGTCGGGCGGGCAATGCCAGCGCGTCAGTATTGCGCGGGCGATGGTTCTGAAGCCCAAGCTCGTTGTGTGCGATGAACCCGTCAGCGCGCTCGATGTGTCCACGCAGGCGCAGATCATCAATCTTCTACGCTGGCTGCGCACGGAGTTCGGCGTCGCGATCTTGTTTATCAGCCACGACCTTTCGGTCGTGCGCCGGCTCTGCGACCGCGTCCTAGTCATGTATCTGGGGCATGTGGCCGAGATTGGCGCGCGCAGCGACATCTTCGAGCACGCGGCCCATCCCTACACGAAAGCGCTGATTTCAGCCGCGCCCGTTCCCGACCCGCGGCGGGAGGCTGAGAAAGAGCGCATCCGTCTGGTGGGCGATATTCCTTCCCCGATCGATCCGCCTTCGGGGTGCGTGTTCAGGACGCGCTGCCCCAAGGAAGCGCCGCCGTGCCGCGCGCGCGCGCCTGCGCTTGAGGTGGTGGATGGACACGGGGTGGCGTGTCATTTTGCGCGCGCGGAGCCTGCTTTGGAGCATTCGCATTAATGCACGATGATCGCGTCATTATTGTCGGCGCCGGCCCCGTGGGATTGGCGACGGCGCTGTTTCTTGTTCAACGCGGCGTCAAGGTGCTTGTGCTGGAAGCGGAGGCCGCTCTGTCGGAGGACATGCGCGCCTCGACCTTTCATCCCGCCACCTTGGATTTGTTGGCGCCAAGCGGCATCGCCGATGCGCTGATCTCCCAAGGCCATTGCGCCAACAAGTGGCAATATCTCAATTTCGAGACTGGCGCGCGCGTCGTCTTTGATCTTGGCGTACTCGAAGGGATGACGCGCTATCCGTTCCGGCTGCAATGCGAGCAGTTCAGGCTGACACGCGAGATCGTCAGCTCCCTCGAATACAATCCGTTGTTTGAAATCACATTCAGCGCGCCAGTCACGAGCGGGGGGCAAGATGAAGCCGGCGCCTGGGTTGACGTGCAAACCGGCGCGGAAACCAAAAGGCTGCGCGGCGCCTATGTGATTGCCGCCGACGGCGGGCGCAGCGTCTTGCGCAAGACGCTTGACCTCACGTTCGAAGGCGAGACCTATCCGAAAACGTCGATCACGGTGGTGGTCGATTATGATTTCGGCGCACGTCTGAAAGACGTGTTGTTCGTGAATTATGTTTGGACGGCGCAGGATCATTTTAGCCTGATGCGCGTGCGCGATCATTGGCGCGTCGGGTTCTCGCCGCAGGCCGGGCAGAGCGTCGAGGAGGCGGTGAGCGCCGAGGGCGTCAATCGACGCTTACAAGCGCTGTTTCCGAACAATGAAAACTATAAATTGGTGCATATCGGCTGGTATTCGGTGCACCGCCGCGTGATCGATAAGTTCAACCATGGCCGAATCCTGTTCGCGGGCGATGCGGCGCATTTGAACAGCCCCGCCGGCGGCATGGGCATGAACAGCGGCGTGCACGATGCGCACGAATTGGCTGAACAGCTTGCCGCCGTCATCGCCGGCGCGCCGGCTGACCGGCTCGATCTCTACGACCGCCGCCGTCGCACAATCGCGGTGGAGGACGTGCATGCCCAGTCCGATCGCAATTATCGCCGCCACCGGGAAAAAGATCCCGAAAAGCGCGCAATGATTTGGGCGGAGCTGGAAGCCATCACCGGCGATGTCGAAGCGATGCGGGATTATCTCTTCCGCAGCTCGATGCTCGCGTCGTTGCAGCGTGCGGCGGCGATTAATTAGCCGCCGGCGCGCGTTCGAGCATGTCAAGCATCAGTCCAGATCGCAGAAATTCGCGGCGGGTATCACGATCGCGCACGCATTGCCTGATGTAATCGAGCCAATCGGCGCCTTTGGAAACCGCCTGATCGGCGCGCCCGAGCAGATAATCCACGGCCACGCTGCGACGCTGCACGGCGCACGTTTCGAGCGGCCGTAGCGTGCCGCCGTTGAGCGCGTCCGCTGCAGCATAGGCGAACGCGTTGGCGTCATGCACGCCGCAATTCATGTTCATGCCCCCGCGCGTGGAGGAGATGTGCGCAGCGTCGCCCATCAGAAAGGCCGCGCCGACATGGTAGGTTTCGGCCGCGCGCTTGCCAATCGTGAATATATCGGCGGACACGTCGGTGATTTTTTCGACTTTATCGCCAAGAAATGGGTGTATCCGGCTATTATAATAAGGAGCGCTCAGGGCCACGGAATCCTCAATGCCGACCTCGGCGCGGGTTACGATGCGCCAGCAATCAGGCATTTGCAGGAACGCGAGCGAGCGGCCGCCGACAAAGATGTAGGTGAGCGGGCGAATGCCGGGCAACACCTCGGACAGGTCCATGCGCGTCATGACACGCAGGACACGCTCGGCGTAGGTGGAGCCTTCAAAGTTGACGCCGAGCTGGGCGCGCATCGCGCTGTTAGCGCCGTCACAAACGAAGACGGCGCGCGCGCGGTGCTCTTGAACACCCGCATTGGAACGGGTCGTAATGACGGCGCCGCCGCCTTCGGTGCGGACCTCCGTCACCTCAGTGCTGAACTGGATGTCGATGTCGCCGCGGGCGTTGATCTTGTCGAGCAGAAGCGAAACAACGACCGCTTGCTCAAGGTGGATGCGGTAGGGATATTTCGTTTCATCCGCCAGTTCCGCGCAATCGAACAGCGCGATCTCGTTGTCCTTTTCGTCGCGGTACTGGATGGAATCGATTTTCTGGCCGAGCGCCAGGATATCATCCATGATCCCAAAACTGTCGAAAATCTCGAGCGTGGGTGGGTGAAAGCATCCGGCTTTGGACGCGCGGTTCGGCGAGGCGCGCTTTTCAAACAAGCGAACCTTGATGCCAAGCTCGGCCATCCTCAGCGCGGCGGTAAGCCCCACCGGGCCGGCGCCCACGACGATAATAGAATTGTCCATTTGTCTCTTACGCCCGAATGTTTCAGTGGGCGGCCAGCAGCGCGCCGAATCCCGAAACTTGATCGGAAATGCTCAGCGAACGCAGCGTGTGCCAATAAGTCGTGGAGTTGCAGGAAAGCACGGGGATGCCGAGCCGCGCGGACGCTGCGGCCGCCGCCCGCGCGGAGGCCATGTTTGTGCCTGGCTGAAGGATGGCGTCGGGCTTGTCGGCGGCGAGTTCGTCAAGCAAGGCGGCGATATCGTCCTCCCGCACTGACGCGATTGAAAGCGGGCCGGGGCATTCAAGCCCCTTGATGCGGCAGATCGTATAGCCGGCGCTTTCAAAGAATGTGCGCACCTGCGCGTCGCCCGGCGCCCAGAAGGGCGTCAGCGCGGAAATCCGTTTGCCGACGCCGAGAGCCTCAAGCGCGCGGAGAAATGCAAGCGATGGCAAGAAGACCGGTAGTCCGCCGGCATGCGCTTCAAGCTCCGCCTGCATCTGGCGGGCGCCTTCAAGCCCGCCGCGGAACGAGTTGACGGAGTGCGCCAAGACGATGGCGTTCGGCGCACAGGGGACGAGCTCGTCGATCCCCTTGAGGATGGTCGCGTTGCCGCGTTCCAGGCGCTTGGCGTAGGTTTCGACATCGCCTGGCTTGATGCCGGCGGATGAAGGTTCGATCCGCGCATGGTGGTTGGTGACGCCGGGCGGGCGCAAGGCTTCAAATTCGGGCTGAACGATGGTGTTCGTCGTCGGCGCCAGCACGCCGATTTTCGCGCGGGAGCCCAGCGCGTCGGACCGTCCGCTGGTGTCGAAAAACATGCGCCCCTCATCCAAATATCGCGAGAACACAATGTCAGGCCAGGCGGCGTTCCAGCGCGCATGTCGAAGATTTGTGTTTACGCTCAAGCGTTGAGATGTCATATCAGCATGACAACATACATGCAGTCAAGGAGCGGTGCGTGGTCGGGGCGGTGCGGAATCAGGATGCGCTGGGCGCGCGGGCGAAGGTCGGCGTGCTGGTGCCCGCGACGAACACGATTGCGCAGCCCGAATACGAATCCATGCGTCCCTGGGGCGTCACAAATCACGCCGCGCGCATGAAGCCTTCTGATCGCGGCCAAAAGGTCGGCGATCTTGAGGCCTATCGCAAAAGCCTTGAGCGCGGACCGGAGCATATCAAGGACGCGATTGACCAAGTCATTCCCTGTGCGCCCAACATCATTGTGCTGGGCCATTCGATCGATACGTTTCGCGGCGGGCAGGCAGGCGCGCGCCGTTTGGGTGAGGATTTGACTGCGCATGCCAGCGGCGTGCCCGTCGTGCTGCCGTCCGAGGCGTTTGTTTCAGCGCTCAAGGCGATTGGCGCGGGGCCGCGCATCGCGGCGCTGACGCCGTATTTTCCGCCGGGCGACGAGCAGGTGGTTTCGTTTTTTGAAGACGCGGGCTTTTCGATCACCCGGCTGATTGGTCTCAAATGCCCCGGGCCGCTTGCAATCGCGGCGACGCCGGAAGCGGTTGTGGTCGAAGCGCTGAAAGAGCTGGCGACCGAGAAGATCGACGCCATCATTCAGCCTGGCACCAATCTCGCCACCTCAACGCTTGCCGCGGATGCGGAGCGCTGGTTGGGCGTGCCGGTGCTGGCCTGCAATACGGTTTCGTATTGGCGCACGCTGCGCGACCTCGGAATCAAGGATCAGCGTGACGATCTGGGCGTGCTATTCCGCGCCCACTAAGGCGCTCAGAATGGCGAATTCAGCGGCGTGTTGCGGATCGAATTGCGCGTCAGATAGACGTGATGCTCGTAGCGGTCGGCTAAATAATAGGCCGTGCTGCGCTCGACGGCGCGATTTTCGGCGTCAAGCACGATGAGGCGAATGCGCACGAGCGGCGCGCCCACCGACGCGCCAAGCGATGTGGCGAGGTTGGGGTCGGCCAGGCATGCGCCGATGAGCTGACGCGCGCCCGAAACCGTGACGCCATGCTTTTCGAATAATTGCAGCATCGGCTCGGATTTGATCTCATCGGCGGAGATTTCCGGCGCCACATCGAGCGGGGTGTAGGATACTCTGTAGCCGGTCGGCTTAGAATCCATCGTACGCACGAACGAGGTTTCGCGCACTTTGGAGCCTTTGCGAATCTGCAGATCGCGGCAGGTTTCGTCATCGGCCGTCACCTCGCGGATGCGCACATTGGTGACGCGGCTTTTCTTGGCAAGACGCGAGGTTTTGCGGATCAATTGATCCATATCCCCCACGTTCGGCGCCGCGCCGATATCGTCAGCTACGTATGTGCCTTTGCCCTGCACGCGCGAGAGCAGGCCCTCAGCGACCAACAGATCAATCGCTTTTCGCGAAGTGATGCGCGAAACATTGAAGCGTTCACACAATTCGCCTTCGGCCGGCAGGCGGCTTCCCGGCGCATAGACGCCATCGAAAATCCAGCCGCGAATAACGGAATAAACTTGATGATACCGGAGCGGCCTGATCCCAGGCTCAGCGCTGTCTGCGGGCATGGGGCGCTCCCTTGGGGCTTGGACTCATATCCTAGCGTGTAACAGGCCCATTTGCCTGTGCACAAGGCAAGACTTGCCAAAACCGGCTTGGCGCGGATTAGATGGCATGTTAATATAACAACATAACACCATCTTTCACCTTAAGTCAGCCCGTTGTGAGCGCCGCTTTGCCTGATTCAACGCCGTCTTCCACCACCGCCCCGAAGCCGCCGGAGCGGATTTCCAGCATCGTCGGCGCCCGTATCGGCGGGCTGGCGGGCGGGTATGAGATCCCGGTCATCAACCCCGCGACGGAGGCGCAAATCTCCACGCTGCGCGAGGATGGGCCTGAGGAGGTGGACGCCGCCGTGCGCGCCGCGCGCGCCGCGTTCGACAACACGAACTGGCCCAAGCTCGAACTCGGCGAGCGCAAGGCGATCATGCGCCGTGCGCTCGATCATGTGCGCGCTCACGCCGATGAGCTGGCGTATCTCGATTGCCTGGATACAGGCGTTCCGCTTTGGGATATTCGCGGCCGCAAGATCAACCGCGTGCTGGAGAATTTCGATTTCTTCCTCGAGGTGGCGAGCACCGCGGCGGGGCAGACGTTTCAGCAAAATCCCAAATACATCACCTATGTGACGCATGAGCCCGTGGGCGTTGCGGCGATTCTCGCGCCGTGGAATTCGCCGATGTCGCTGGCCAGCATGCAGATCGCGCCAGCGCTAGCGTTCGGCAACACGGTCGTCGTGAAGCCCTCCGAGCACACGCCGATTTCGCTCTACCGCTTGGTGCAATTGCTGATCGAGGGCGGCATCCCCGAAGGCGTGATCAACCTGGTCAATGGGCGCGGCCCGGTGACGGGGGCGGCGCTGGTTGAGCATGCCGGCGTCGACTTGGTGAAATTCATTGGCGGCACGGAAACGGGGCGCGCCATCATGGCGAGCGCCGCCAAAGGTTTGAAAAAGGTCGGCCTCGAACTGGGCGGCAAATCGGCGAACATCATTTTCGCCGACGCCGACCCCGAAGACTCGCTCAATGGCGCGCTACTGAGCATTTACACCAACAATGGCCAGCAATGCCTGGCCGGTTCGCGTATCCTCGTGCAGCGCGCGATCGCGGATGAGTTCATCGCGCGCTTCGTTGAGCGGGTGACGAAAATTCGCGTCGGCGATCCGCTCAATCCGAAGACGGAAATCGGCCCGTTGGCGTTTAAGCAACATTATGAACGCGTGTTGTCTTACGTTGATATCGCCACGTCGCAGGGCGCCAAGCTGCTCGTCGGCGGGGCGCGTGCGCCCGGCTTTGAGAAGGGCAATTATTTCTTGCCGACCGCGGTGCTGGCGCCGAGCAACAACACACGCGTGTGCCAAGAGGAAATCTTCGGGCCGTTCGCCACGTTCCTCGTGTTCGACGACGTGGAGGATGCCATCCGCATCGCCAATGAGTCCAAGTTCGGGCTTGTCGGTTATGTGTGGACGCAAAATCTTGATACGGCGATGCGCGTCAGCCAGGGCGTGCGCACCGGCACGATGTGGGTCAACACGCCCCTGGTGCGTGAGGTGCGCGCGCCGTTTGGCGGCTTCAAGGAAAGTGGCGTGGGCCGCGACAGCGCCGCGGGCAGTATCGAGTTCTACACCGAAGAAAAAACCACTACGATCCCGATCGAAAAGCTCACGCTGCGCAAGATCGGCGCGGGCTGATCGTGAGCGCGCCCATCGTCGTGATTGGCGCGGGCCCGGTGGGGCTGTGCCTCGCGTTGCGTATCGCGCAAAGCGGCGCGGCGGTTTTGGTTCTGGAAAAGCGCGCGGGGCTGAGCAAAGCCTCCAAGGCGTCCACTTTCCATCCGCCGACGCTGGAGATCCTCAACGCGCTCGGCGTTTGGGATGAGAGCGGGCGCCAAGGGCAGGTGGTGTCGCGCGTGCAGTTCCGCGATAGCGCCGAAGGGGTCGCCGCGGAGTTCGATCTCGCACTTTTGGCCGATGAAACGCCGTTTCCGTTCCGTCTGCATCTTGAGCAGGCCGGGCTCACCCCGATCCTGCTGGCGGCGCTGGAGCGCCACCCCCTCGCGCATGTGCGCTTTGGCGCGGAGGCGGCGGGGCTGACTCAGCACGCAGATGGCGTTCAGGTGCGCCTTGCGAGCGGCGAAGTGGTGGAGGCGGCCTTGGTTGTGGGCGCCGACGGGGCGCATAGCGCGGTGCGAAGCTGGATCGGCGCGGCGTTCGAGGGGGCTGACTATCCCAGCCGCGTGCTGCGCTTGATGACGCGTGCGCCGCTCGATGCGCTTTGTCCCGGCGCGGCGCCGCTCACCTATCTCTTCAGCGGCGCGGAATCGTGCAGCTTTCTAAAGATGAGCGATTGCTGGCGCATCATTTTGCGCGCGCCGGCGGCGCTGAGCGATGCGGTGGTGCTCTCACGCGATTGGTGGGGCAAGATGCTGCCGCTGTTTTTCGATTGCCCGCTGGAGCGGTTGGAGCCGATCGAGGCGGATGTATTCACGGTCGGCAAGCGGGTGGCGCAGCGCTATTACGATGGGCGCGTGTTCATCGTCGGCGATGCTGCGCACATCACCAACACGCGCGGCGGCATGAACATGAATTGCGGCGTCCACGACGCCTGGGCGCTCGGCGCGCGGCTCGCACGCGTTTGGCGCGGCGAGGCGGAGCTTGCGCTGGCGCAGGCGTGCGCCGATGCGCGCCGCACGGTCGCGATCGATCAGCTCATTCCGCGCACAGATCGCAGCGTGATCGGCGGCGGCGCCTGGCTTGAGCAAGTGCGTGCGCTCGCGGCGGACGAGGCGGCCTCGCGCGCCTATCTGCTGGAAACATCCATGCTGGACATGGCTGAGCGCCCTTAGGCGCTCAGTTGCTTGTTCAGTCCACCGGCGCCTTGAACACGGCACCGTACTTTTCCTCGAAACCCTCTGTCGAGAGGAAACGGGTTTCCAGCGCGCGCAGCGTGGGGTAGTCCATCAGCGCCATGATATCATCGATGCCCACGAGGAGATCGGGGCGATCGGCGGTACCGCCAGCGGCGACGGTGTCTTTGAGGATCGAGAGCGCGGTCTGCATCGCCATGATGGCCGCGGCCGGCAGCATGCGCGGCAGCGTCACCCGTTTGACGCCGATCGCCTTGAGGCGCGCGAACGGGATGAGCGGCGTGGTCGGGCGCGAGCGGATGCCGAAGCCCATATTAACCGACACCGGGATCGGCACGGAATCGACCAGGCGCTTAATGTCGTCTTCCGAGTGGATCGCGTCGGCGAACACGAGGTCGGCGCCCGCGGCGGCGTAAACGCGCGCACGGCGGATCGCCCCTTCGATGCCCTCCACGGCGATGGCGTCGGTGCGGGCCAAGACGACGAACTTGTCGTCGCGGCGCGCATTGCAAGCGGCTTCGACTTTGTTGGCCATCTCGGCCACGTCGATCACGGCCTTGCCTTGCATGTGGCCGCAGCGTTTGGGGCTCACCTGATCTTCGATATTGACGCCAACCACGCCCGCTTCCTCGAAATAGCGGACGGTGTGATGCACCGAGACGGGGTTGCCGTAGCCCGTATCGGCGTCGGCCATCAGCGGAATCGAAAGGCTGCGCGCGATGTGATAGCAGGCGTTCACGTTGTCGCTCATGCCCATCACGCCGGCGTCGGGCTGGCCGAACAGGGTGTTGGAGAGGCCCGCCCCGGTGGTGCAGGCGGTTTTGAAGCCGGCGCGCTCGACCAGGCGGGCGCTGTAGCCGTCGTAGACGCCGGGTGAAATGACGAGATCGTCCCCGGCCAGCAATTCGCGCATGCGCGCGGTTTTGGATTGGGCGGCGGGTTTGGCGGCGTCAGCGGGCTTGGTCACGAGGGCGGCTTTCTCATCTTAACTGTTGTCATGTTAATATGACAACAGTTATATTATGTCCAGTCGGTTCGGGCGTCGAGAGGAGTAAAGCAAGGCCGTGGCAGTCGAAAATGAACCCGGCCCTTTGCGTGCGCTTCAGCCGCGCCCCGGCGACGAGCGCGCGGTGCGTTTCATTGACCTCAAGGCGCTTGAGGCGTCGGGTTTGGCGCAATTGGATCGCTTGCCCTATTGCTTGCGCGTCGTGCTGGAGAACGCCGTGCGCAATCGCGCGCGGCTCATGCTTTCGGATGCGGAGATCGCGCGCGTGGGGCGCTGGGCGCCGGGGGCGGAAGCTTTCAGCCTTCCCCTGATCGTGTCGCGCGTCATCCTGCCTGATTCAAGCGGCGCGCCGGCGTTGATCGATCTGGCGGCGCTGCGCAGTTCGCTGGCGCGCGCGGGCGTGGCGCCAGAACAAGTGGAGCCACGTATTCCGGTTGATCTCGTCGTCGATCACTCGCTGATCGTGGAGGAGGCCGGCCATCCTGGCGCCGCCTTGCGCAACGCCGCCTTGGAATATGAACGCAATGGCGAGCGCTATAGCTTGCTCAAATGGGCGCAATCGGCGTTCGCCAGCCTGCGCGTGGCGCCGCCCGGGATCGGAATCGTGCACCAAGTGCACATCGAGCGCCTAGCACGCGTGATCGATACCGAAGCGCGTGAGGGCTATCACTTGGCTTTCCCGGAATTTGTGCTGGGCGGAGATTCGCATACGCCAATGGTGGGCGCGCTCGGCGTGTTCGGCTGGGGCGTTGGCGGCATCGAAGCCGAAGCGGCGATGCTGGGCCAGCCCTATATGGCGCGGATCGACCGCGTGGTCGGCGTTAGGCTGAAAGGACGTCTCCCGGCTGGCGCGACCGCGACCGATCTCGTGCTCACCATCACCGAAAAGCTGCGCCAGGTTGGCGTTGTCGGCCAGTTCGTGGAATTTTTCGGCGAAGGCGCAAGCGCGCTCAGCGTCACCGATCGCGCCACGCTGGCGAACATGGCGCCCGAATATGGCGCCACCATCGGCTTCTTTCCCATCGACGAAGCCACCATCGCATATCTGCGCCAAACTGGGCGCGACGCTGCGCACATTGAGCTGATTGAAAGCTACACCCGCGCCGCCGGCTTGTTCCGCAACGCCGACGCAACCGATCCAGCTTACAGCGAGATCGTGGAGATTGATGTCGGCGCGGTGACGTCCAGCGTCGCCGGCCCGCGCCGGCCGCAAGATCGGCTGGCGCTTGATCAGGTAAAGCAGAATTTCACCGACTTGCTCAACGCTTCACCCGACGCGGGCGGATTTGACGCCGAACCGGACGCCTTAGCCAAAGCGCAATTCAACGGCGAGACGATCTCGTTCAGCCATGGCGCGATCGCGATTGCGGCGATCACCTCCTGCACCAACACGTCAAACCCCAACGTCATGCTCGGTGCGGGCCTCATCGCGCAGCGCGCGTTGGCGCGCGGCCTCACGGCGAAGCCCTGGGTGAAAACCTCGCTCGCGCCCGGATCGCGCGTGGTGACGCGTTATCTCGAACGTGCGGGCTTGCTGGAGCCGCTGGCGGCGCTTGGCTTTCACGTCGTCGGTTATGGCTGCACCACGTGCAGCGGCAAATCCGGCCCGCTGGCGCCGGAGATGGCGCGCGCGATCGAAGAGAGCGGGCTCGTCGCCGCTTCGGTGCTTTCGGGTAACCGCAATTTTGACGGGCGCATCCATCGCCTCATCCGCGCAAACTACATCATGTCGCCCATGCTGGTTGTCGCCTACGCGCTGGCCGGGCGCATCGACATCGATCTGACGCGTGAGCCGCTGGGCGTGGGCGGCGACGGCGCGCCGGTGTATTTGAGCGACCTCTGGCCTACACAGGCTGAGATTCAGGCGTTGGCGCTGGCGCCGGATGAATCGGCGCTCTATCGCGCCAATTACGCTGACATGTTCAAGGGCGATGCGCTCTGGCGCGATCTTGAAGCGCAGGAGGGGCCGCTGTTCGGCTGGGCAGATCAATCCACTTATATTCTTGAGCCGCCTTTCTACGATTTGGCGCAGACACCGCCGGATGATCTTCGCGTCGCCCGCGCGCTCGGACTCTTCGACGATTTCCTTACCACCGATCACATTTCTCCCGCCGGCGAGATTCCGAAGGAGAGCGAGGCGGGGCGCTATCTCAGCGCGCGCGGGGTCGCCCAGCGCAGCTTCAACGCCTACACGCAGCGGCGCGGCAATCACGAGGTGATGGCGCGCGGGGCGTTCGCCAATCCGCGTATCCGCAATCTGCTCGCGCCCGATCAAATCGGCGGCTTCACGCGCCACGCCTCCGGCGAGGTGATGAGCATGTTCGCCGCCGCGGCGCGCTATCGCGATGAGCGCACTCCGCTCATCGTGTTGGCCGGCAAGGGCTATGGCATGGGCTCAAGCCGCGATTGGGCCGCCAAGGGCACGGCGCTGCTTGGCGTGCGCGCGGTGATCGCCGAGGATTTTGAGCGCATCCATCGCTCCAATCTGGTCGCGCTCGGTGTTGCGCCGCTGCAGTTCAAGTCTGGTGAAACGTGGCGCACGCTCGGCCTCACTGGCCAGGAGGCGTTCGATCTGATGGATCTACGCAAAGCGTGCGCCGAGGGCGGACCGGTTCGCGTGTGCGCGCGCGGCGCCGATGGGGTCGAAATCCATTTTGAGGTGCAACCGGCGCTGGATTCGGCGGCCGAGCGCGCCTGCCTCGCGGCGGGCGGCATGTTTGCCACGATCAAGCAAGCGTTTCTGGCCGCAGCGTGAGGGAAAGCCTGTGAAGCTCGATCTGTTTTTAAAAAATGGTTTGCTGGTTCATCCCGATCAGGGCGTGACGGCGGGCTCGCTTGGCGTGAAAGACGGGAAGATCGCGGTGCTGTGCGACCCCGGCGAACGCTTCGACGCGGCCGAGGAGATTGATTGCGGCGGGCGATGGATCATGCCGGGCGTGATCGATCCCCACGTGCATTTCGGCTTCGGCAGCCCGGAAACGGATTTCTTTACCGAGTCGCGCTCGGCTGCGCTCGGCGGCGCCACCTTCGTGATTTCGTTCTACCGCACCAAGGATTTCCGCGATGGCTTCGACGGCCAACGCGAGAAGGCCGAGGGCCAATCGCTGATCGATTTTGGCTTTCACCTCGGCCTGACGAGCGATCTGCACGTGAAAACGCTGGCGGAATGCTATAAGCGTTTCGGCGTCAGCTCTTACAAAATGTACCTGATGTATAAGGGCGCGGCGGGCCTTTCCAAAGGTTTCACCGAGATCGATGACGGTCTGCTCTACGCCGCCATGCGCGAAACGGCGAGACTTCCCGGTGCGGTGCTTGGCGTGCATTGTGAGAACGTGGAAGTGATCCCGTACCTGCGCGAACCGCTGCGGGCCGAAGGGCGCAGCGATCTCGGCGCGTGGGACGATCAAAGCCCCGATTTTCTCGAAGCCGAAAACGTGCATCGCACCTGCTATTTCGCGGCCAAGACCAATTGCCCGGTGAACATTGTTCACCTGTCCAGCCGCGAGGCGCTGGACGAGGTGCGCCGTCATCGCACCTACCGCAAGGCGCAGATCGCGGTCGAGACGGGGCCGCACTATCTTCACCTCACGCGCGACGCCAAAAGCGGCGTGCTCGCTAAAGTCAATCCGCCGCTGCGTAGGCAGGATGATGTTGATGCGATGTGGGAAGGCGTACTCGACGGCGCGGTGACCACGATCGCCTCCGATCACGTGCCGCGCAAGCGCGCCACAAAGCAGGAAATCTGGAGCTCCACCAACGGATTTCCCGGCGTGGGTATGATTCTACCGGTGATGATCCATGCCGGCTATCACGAGCGCGGCGTGCCGATCGAACGCCTCTCGGCGGTGATGAGCAAGAACGCGGCGAAGGCGTACAACACGCCGTCCAAAGGCGGGCTGATGATCGGTCAAGACGCAGACATCGCGATCGTCGATCCTGGTTTGGAGCGTAAAGTGGATGCGGCCAATCTGGGTTCATTCGCGGACTACTCGCCCTGGGAAGGGGAAACGTTGCGTGGCTGGCCGGTGATGACGATCGCGCGCGGACGAATTGTAGCCAAAGACGGAGCATTGACGCCGCAAGCCGCCGAAGGCGCGGGCGGGCGTTACCTCGCGCGGCTGCCGGCATAAAGAAAGGAACGCAATGACGACGCGGATTTGGGACAAATTTCTCACCGACCAAGACAAGCAGGTCTACGCCAAGGCAGGCTATGGCAAACGCGGCGGCTTCGGCACCCGCCCGGCGCTTTTCATCATCGATGTGCAATACAATTTTTGCGGGGATGAGCCGGGCCAATCGGTCATCGAGGGGCTTGATCAGTATCGCACCCATTGCGGAGAAGCGGGTTGGAAGGCGGTGCCGCATATCGAGCGCCTGATGAAGCTGGCGCGCGAGAAAAACATCCCGATCTTCTACACGCAAAGCGAACGCCGCCCCGACATGATCGACAGCGGCGTGCAGGTCGGCAAAAATCATCGCGGCACGGAAAAGACCGTGCTTGCGGGTACGCATGCGACGCAAACCGTCGCCCCACTTGCCCCGCGGCCGGAAGACATGCTGATCGGCAAACGCAAGCCTTCGGCGTTTTTCGGCACGCTGTTCATGAGCCACCTCAATTTTCTCGACGTGGACACGCTCATCATGACGGGTTGCACCAGTTCGGGCTGCTTGCGCGCATCGACCGTCGATGCCTATTCGTACAATTTCAAAGTGGTAATCCCGGAGGAGACCGCGTTCGATCGCTTCGAGGCGAGCCACGCGATCAATTTGTTCGACCTTAATTGCAAGTATGCCGACGTGATCCCCACTGATGATGTCGCGGCCTATCTCGAAGGATTGGAGCCGCGCGCCAAGCCCGCGGGATGAAAGCATGGCCGATGAGGTCACACCGGTCTGGATTCTGACAGGGTTTCTCGGTAGCGGGAAAACCACGCTGCTGGCGCGCCTCATGCGTCATACGGGCATGGGCGACACCGCCGTGATCGTGAACGAGTTTGGCGCGGTGGGGCTTGATCATCACCTGGTGGCGCAAAGCGCGGAAACCAACGTGCTGCTGCTGGAATCGGGCTGTTTGTGCTGCGCGATGGGCGATGATCTGGCCGAAACGCTGACGGAGCTGTTCCACAAACGCAGCCGCGGCGAGATCCCTGAATTTCGTCGCCTTGTGATCGAGACCACGGGGCTCGCCGATCCAGGACCGATCATTGGCACATTGCTGGCCGATCGGGTGATGACGAGCCGCTACCGGCTCACGGCGGTGTTGACTGTGGTGGACGGCCTGCTGGGGCTTGAGCAGCTCGGCCGCCACCAGGAGCCTGCACGCCAAGTTGCATTGGCGGATCGCATCATTATCGCCAAGCGCGATCTGATGTCGGACGCGGAGGAAGCGCGCTTGCGTCAGCGGCTGCGTGCGGACAATCCGCGCGCTGAGATACTCGCCGTCGCGCGCGGCGATGTCGCGCCCGATCAGCTTTTGTCGGCCGCCGCCGCGCCACGCGGCGACGAAGCGGGCTGGGATCCGTCATGCCATCACGCGCATGACCACGCGCATCGCCACAGCGATGGGGTGGCGACAGTGTTTGCGCCTTTTCCCAACGTGTTGCGCTGGTCGGACTATGCGGGGCTGGTGGCCTATTTGCAGCAGCGTTTCGGGGCCTCGCTGTGGCGCACAAAAGGATTGTTGCGGATCGAGGACGAGTCGCAGCCGATGGCGGTGCAGGGCGTGCAGCATCTGTTCGCCCCGCCAACTCCGATCGAGCGCGCCGAGAACGCACGCCTTGGGCTTGTGCTGATCGGCGAAGGTCTGGGCGAGCCAGAAGCGCTGATCGCCGCGCTTGCGCCCTACGGCGCCTCGACCGCTTGAGCGGGCGGTGTTTCCAGCATCACGGCGAATTCGCGCCGGCGGGCATAAGCCCAGACGCACGCGATCACGCACAACAACCCGCCGGTGATGAAGGCGCCCTGCAGCCCGATTAACTCCCCGCCAACGCCCATGAAGAAGGCGCCTAGATCGGGGCCGCCGCGCGTGATGATGAACCAAAGGCTCATGATGCGGCCGCGCACGCCGTCCTCCACGCTGGTTTGCACGAGCGTTTGCGCGGAGGTGGCGAATACGGCGGTGAAGAAGCCTGCGCCAGCGAAGAGGGCGCAGCCGGCCAGGAAATGGGTCACGCTTACAAACGCGATGATGCACAGCGAATAGATCAAGCCGCCCACGAGCACGAATTTGGTGAGCCCCTTCACGTCGCGCCCCGCCATCCAGAACCCACCCAGCAAGCTGCCCGCCGCGATACTGGAAGTGAGGATCGCAACGCCCTCGACGCCGCGATTGAAGACATTGGTCGCCAGCGCAGGCAGGAAGTCCGAGATGGGCCGGGCGAACACCACGACGATGATCATCAGCAGAAAAAGCATCAGCGGCCCCTGGTGCGTGCGCAGGTAGCTGAAGCTGCCGCCTATGTGCTCCAAAAAGCCGCTCTCGTTTTTCTCGTGCGCGGAAGGCTTCATCGCGCCTTCCGGCAGCTTGAGCGAGAGGATCGCCGCCGTGAAGACCAAATAGCTGAAGGCGTTGATCAGGAAGGCTGGGCCAACCCCGCCATAGGCGATCACCACGCCCGCCACAGCGGGGCCGACAAAGCGCGCGGTGTTGAACACCATCGAGCCGAAGCTGACGGCCGGGCCGATCATGCCGGGGCCGACGAGGTTGGGGATCAGCGCCATGCGCGCGGGTTGGGATAGCGCAACGAACGTGGCCAGCAGAACCTTGAAGGCGATCAGCATCCAGATGTTGAGCGCGTTGAGCGCGAACAGTGCAAACAGCGCCATTGAGAGCAGGAAGCACATCACCTGCGAGGCGATCGTCAGCCGCAGTCGGTCGATGCGATCCGCCAGGACGCCGCCGATCAGTCCGGCAAACAGCGTGGGCGCAAGCCCAGCGGTGGCGACGACGCCCAGCCAGAACGGCGAGCGCGTCATCTCCCAAGCGAGCCACGCGAAGGCGATGCCGTGAATCCACGTGCCGGTAAGCGAAACCGCGTTCCCGGCCGAATAGATAGCGTAGTTCCGGTTTGATAAGAGCGCGCGCAGCGCTGCCAGGCGCAAGGCGGCGGTTATGCTCCGTCTTTACGCGGCTTCGTCGTCGGCACGGCCTTGTGCACCCAATTTTTCGGATCGGCGCGCCGCTCGGGCGAGGGGATGACAAAAACCTCGTGGTCCGCTTCTCGCTCCACGATCGCGGAATCGATTTCCCAGCCAGCCTCAATGCGGCGCTGGATGATTTCGCGAAACGCGCCTTCGAGTTGATCGGCCTCGGTCAGCAATTCCTGGCCGGGGCGGCGGGGCGGCAGTTTCGGCAACACGGTTTTCACGATGCCCACATCCTCGCGCACCGCTTGGCGGCGCCCTTCGATTCGCTCAACGTCCGCTTCCGGCGTCATGTCATAGTCGCGCACCTGTGTGGTGAACGTCCGCGTGGTGTAGCGGTCGATCGGCGTGCGATGGGAAAGCGTGCGTTGACGCAGACCGTCGGCGCGATCGATGACGATGCGGTGGGTGATGCCCGTGAAGCAGAACGCGGTCGTCGCGCGCGTTTTGCCGCGGACCTCGGCCGTCAGTTCGCGCATGCGCCCGGTTTTCTGTGAACGGTCCGGCGGGGTGCGCTCACGCGTGGTGCTGGCCGTCCACTCAGTTTTTTCGATCGGCACGATCTGCACTTTGGGGTCGCGTTTCGAGCCGAAAGACGAGTGCACGAAGCTAGGGTGTGCGCCATCGATCGAGTTCTCTTCCGCGCGCGCCCAATTGATTGGTGCTTCGTATTGGAGGGGAATGCGCCGCCAGTTCGCTTCGTCGAAATATTCCGGGAACCAGGAATCGTCGAGGAAGGGTGGGCGTTCTTCTTCCGGCGCGTCGCCAAGGAAAACCCAAACCCAACCGAATTTCTCGGCGGTCGGGTAGGAATCCACACGCGCGCGCTTGGGCGGCGCCACGTCCTTGCCGAGTGCCGGGATGTAGACGCATTGGCCCGCCGTGTTGAACTGCCAGCCGTGATACGGGCAGGCGACGCAATTGTCCTTCAGCGTGCCGGCCGAAAGCGCCGCGCCGCGATGGCAGCAAACGTCGCTGAGGCAAACGACCTTGCCCTCGACATCGCGAAACAGCACGAAATTTGCGCCCAGCATGCGCACCTGTTTCGGCGTTTCCTTGGTGATTTCTTCGACCGCGGCGGCGACGTACCAATTGTTCAGAAACATGCGTTCTTGCCCACTAAGAGATTTCGTTGACGATGGCCGCGTAGCTCGCTTGATCCGCTCCCGAGGGAAACGTGTCGTGCATCACACGCAAAATACGGCGGATATAGGCTTTGCGCCATGCCTCGCGCGTTGCGCTGACAGCGGCCGGCGGGGCGTAAGCTTCAATCTCATCCGCAGTGAATAAGCCGCGCTCGGCGGCCAATTGTTCGATCGTATCGATGCGCTCTCGCATCACCGCAAGCTCGCCCGCGACAGCCATGACAATCGAGAGCACACGTTCGGCATGGGGTTCACCCAAATTGTCGGGGATGTTGCCCGTGGCGGAGCGCGGGGGCGGGGTGTTGTCCTCGCTCATGCGCGCGCCTCGCTTTTGCTGGCGGAAAGCGCCCAATATTTGGCCTTGCCGCTGGGCGTCGCCGTCAGTTCCTCACGCACGGTGTTGTGTGAAAAGCCAGCGTCGCGTGCGGCTTGCGGCACATCCATGTCGAACAGGAAGGCGCCCCAGAATGGTTCGTTGTTGTTGAACGTGTCCCAGTCGGCGATGAATTGATCGAACGGGGTGGTGCAGGTGAGGCGGCGGGAAACGTCCAGGTGCAGCGTCTTGCCGCCCGGCGCCAGCAGCCGGCTGGTTTCCTTGAAAATCTTCTGCACCGCTTCGCGCGAGGTTTCGTGAAACAGAATGTGGCTCACGATCAGATCGAAATGACCATCGGGAAAATTGGTCGCTTCCGCGTTCTGTTGTGAGAAATGCACGCGCCGGCCCAGCGCCTCGGCGCGGCCATGCGCGTAGCGCAGCGCCGGTGCGGAAAGGTCGATCGCGTAAACCTCAGCGTCGGGGAAGGCGTCGGCGTATGGCAACGTGTTCATGCCCGCGGTGCAGCCCAGATCGAGGATTCGGCGGGGTTTGAGCTCGGGCCAATGGGTCTGGACGTACTTCACGCCCGTCTGACCACGCGTGTCGTTCAAAGCGCCGCGTTGGCCACGCCCGAAAATGAACGACCCGATGTCGTAGCGCGCGCCGACATAAATATCGTCGTCACCGCCCTCGTAGAAATAGCCGCCCGGCACACAATGGATATCCACCGCGGCGATGTAGCGCGGCGGATCGATATCGGGGTTCAGCGTCAGCGTGCCGTGCTGTGGCGCGGCAGACAGACGCCGGTAAGCATCCTTCAAGCGCGGCATTTGCCGCTGCACGCACTCCACCGTGGAGCTGACGTAATTGTCTTGCTGGATCCGGCTCAGCGCGCTCCAGAGCTGGTAACTTGGCTCCTTCAGCATCGCCTCGGCCACATCGTGGCGGTCGCGCACCGAACGGCCGGTTTTGGTCTCCAGCGCCGGCTTGGCCTGGGTTTCGTAGCTGGCGCGCACGCCTTGGATCATTTCGTCCGCGAGGACGGCCTTCAGGTCGATCAGGAAGGCGTGCCGGGAGCGCTCGTCGCTGTTTTGGAGGGGTAGAAGGTCATGCGGCGCCATCCCCAGCATCAGCGAATTCTCCGGTTGATATGAAGACATGATAACAGTATCCCTTAGGGCCTGCAAGGCAGGTTTGAGAGAGGCAGGGCGGCATGGCGGGCGGCGGGGATAAAATCGAGCTTCAAGCGGATCGCGCGGCCCCCGTGGCCGCCGGGGATATTTTCGTCATCGGCAACGATACCATCCAGCCCGCAGATATGCGCGCGGGCCTGCGCGGGCACGGCCGCGTCCTGCATTGCGACGCCGATCTCAAGGTCAAGGCCGCGCTGCGCACCAACGATCTGGGGCTTCTGATCGGCCTCGCCATTTCCCCGCGCGGGGAGCTGTTTGTCTCCTGCCCGCAGAATTCGTCGCTGGGGGCGTTCGAGACGGCGGGTCAGCCTGTGGCGGTCAAGTTCCCGCCCCGCCGCCGCTACGGCAATTTCGGATTTGACCGGCAGGGCCGCGCGCTGCTGGGCGTGCATTCGGCGCATGGCGAACAGTTCGCGCCCGATGGCTATGGTGACGGCAAGCTTGTTCGGTTCGATCCCCAAAGCGGGGCGTTTGAATTCTTCGATGTCGAGATCGACGGCGGCCGCGGCGGCAAACATTATGTCAGCAATTTCGCGCTCGCGCCTGACGGCGAGACGGTGTTCTACGTCTCCGAGGCCGGCCGCCGGGTGTTGCGCTACCATTTGGGCGAACGTCGGCAATTGCCGGATTTTCTCTACATTCCCGAAGATGAGGGCGGCACCTATGGGCTCGGCGTCGCCAGCGATGGGCGTGTTATTATCGCCAAGGGCATTAGCGCAGCGCTCTATACGCCCGACGCAAAGCTAATCCGCAACTACGACGTCAGCAGCGAGAAGGGTTGGACGCGCGCGCAATTCCGCCGCGACGAAAGCCAATTCTTCATCAGCAATTTCCTCGACGGCGTGCTTGAAGTGCGCGCGGTCGAGACTGGCGCGTTGCTCTCACGGCTGGATATCGGGCTCAAAGGCGCGCTCACCAGCGTGGCCGAGTATCCACTGGGGCTTGGCTGATGAGCCGGCGCCTCGATGTTCGCAACCCGCGAACGGGCCTCAACGATTATCAGATCAACGCGCTGGACGGCGATGAGGTCGCTTCCATCGCGCGGCGATTGCGTCAAGGCCAGCGTCGCTGGCGCGAGGGCGGGCTTGAGTATCGCACCGCTATCCTGCGCCGCTGGGCCGACGCGGCGGATACGCGCGCGGATGCGATCGCGGACGCGCTGATCCTCGACACGGGGCGCGCCACGCTGTCGCGCAGCGAGGCGCACGGCGTGGGCGCCAAAGTGCGCCGCTGGTGCAATGACGCGCCGGCGCTGATGGAGACGCGCGAAAGCGTCTCCAAGATTGCGCCCGACGTCGCGTTTCGCCAGCAGCTTGTGCCGTTTGATCTCGTGGGCGTCATCAGCCCGTGGAATTTCCCGCTGAGCCTTGCCCTGATCGATGCCTTGCCCGCTCTCGTGGCCGGCTGCGCGGTAATGATCAAGCCAAGTGAAATCACGCCGCGCTTCATCGCGCCGCTGGCGGAGTCGATCGCCGCCGTTCCCGAGCTCGCGGAGGTCCTTGCGCTCATTCCGGGTGATGGCGCGAGCGGGGCGGCGGTGATCGCCGAGGCTGACATGGTGTGTTTCACCGGCAGCGTGCCGACGGGGCGGAAAGTGGCGGAAGCCGCGGCCAAGCGCTTCATCCCGGCCTTTCTCGAACTTGGCGGCAAGGATCCCGCGATCGTGCTGAGCGGCGCCGATCTTGAGCGCGCCGCCGATGCGGTGTTGCGTCAGGGTTTGGTGAATTCTGGCCAAGTCTGCCTGTCGCTCGAGCGGGTCTATGCGCAGGAAGACATTTTCGAGGCGTTCGTCGAGATCCTGGTCGAGAAGGCGCGCGCGATTTCGCCAAACACGGACTCGCTTGAGGCCGGCCATCTTGGCCCGATCATTTCAGCCGCGCAGGCAAACATTATCGACGGGCAGTTGCGCGACGCGATCGCCAAGGGTGCGGTGGTGCGACTGGGCGGGGAGATCATCCGGCGCGGCGGCAATTGGCTGGCGCCGACGATCCTCACCAATGTCGATCACAGCATGCAGATCATGCGCGAAGAAACCTTCGGTCCGATTATTCCAGTGGCGCCGTTCAAGGACGTTGGCGAGGCGATCGCGCTCGCCAACGATACTGAGTTCGGTCTTTCGGCCGCGGTGTTCGCCAAGGATGCCGCCGCGGCGCTTGAAGTGGCTGCGCAGATCGATGCGGGCGGTGTCAGCATCAACGACGCAGGTCTGCAATCGATGACGACAGAAGCGGAAAAGACCAGCTTTAAATATTCCGGCCTTGGCGGCTCGCGCATGGGCGGCGCGGGGCTGATGCGGTTTTTCCGCAAGAAGGCGCTGATGATTCAAAATGGCGCGCCGCGCACGATGAACGCGTTTGCCGAACGCGCGGCGGCGCCGAAAGCGGGGGCAAGCAACGCATGACGGCACTCTACGACGCAATTGTGATCGGCGCTGGCGCCGCTGGGCTGACGACGGCGATCGCCGCTGCTGATCGCGGCGCCAAAGTCGCGCTGCTGGAAGCGGCGCCGCAGGTTGGCGGCGCCATGCTGATCAATCGCGGCCAACTGAGCGGCGCGGGCACGAAGCTGCAAGCCGAGCGCGGCATCGCCGATACGCCTCAACGCCATTTCGATGACGCGATCCGCATCAGCCGCGGGACCGCGGCGCGCGATTTTCTCGCGCTCGCGGTGGAGCTGCAGGGCCCGTTCATCGATTGGCTGATGGACAACGGATTTGAGATGGGCGCGAACATGCCGCGCATCATCCACGGCCACGAAGCCTATGACGAAGCGCGTACCTATTGGGGGCGCGAAGATGGGCTTTCGATCCTCAAAGTGTTGCGTCCGATGCTGGAGGCGCATGTTGCGGCGGGGCGCGTGGATGTGTTCACGGAGACGCCGGCGCAAACGCTGTTGCGTGACGCGAGCGGCGCTGTCACCGGCGTGCGCGCCGAGGACGGGCGCACCTTTGCCGGACGCAAAGTGGTGATCGCCTCAGGCGGCTACGCGGCAAACCCGGCCTTGTTCGCGCGCCTGCACGAGGGCGCGACGCTGTGGTCGGGTTCGTACAAATATTCGACTGGGCGTGGCGTCGAGATGGGCGAGGAGGCTGGTGGCGCGATCATCCTGAAGGAAACTTTCCTGCCGAATTTTGGCGGTTTCCTCGATCACACGCTGGAACAGCCGCGCTATCGCGCGCCCGGCGGCTTGACCCCGCAAGATCGCCCGCCCTGGGAAATCGTGGTCAATCGCGAAGGCGTGCGCTTCTATCGGGAGGATAACGAAAGCGTCGATGAGCGCACTGAGCTGCTGATCGCGCAGACTGAATCGCTGGGCTTTGTGATTTATGATGAGGCCATCCGCCGCGAGGCGCCGAGCATCTTCTCGTATTTCCCCGATAAGGACGATCGTTTCTACGAACCAGAAGGCGTGATCGAATCCGCCGCCAGCCTCGTCGCGCTCGCGGAAAAGTGCGGGATCGACGCGAAGAATTTGCAGGCTACGGTGGCGCGCTACAATGAAGCGGTGGCTGCTGGCGTTGATGCGGAGTTTGGCCGCGCGCACATGCCGCGTCAGATCGCGCAGGCGCCATTCTATGCGCTGCCGATCGTTTCCTACACCGTGCGCGGTTATGCGGGGCTCAAGGTCGATCTCGATTTCCGCGTGCTGACCCAAGCGGGCCAGCCGGTGGAGGGGCTTTACGCCGTCGGCGAGGCGCTGGGCAGTTTGCTGTCGGGCAAAGGCAGCGTGGGCGGCATGAGTTTAACGCCAGCGCTGGCGTTCGGCCGCTATTTGGGCGAGCGCTTGCCGATCGGCGTTTAGGGGCGCCGCCGGGGGCGACCACAAAGAGCCTCGATCCGCTGGGATCGAGGCTCTTTTCGTTCTAATGACTCAGCTCTAAGCGGCGCGCGGCGCGTCGTCGACGCCAAGTTCGGCGCGGCCAAAAGCGGCCAGGCTATTATCCCAGTTGAAAGAAGCGGCGCTCGCGAAAGTGCGCAGATCGCGGAATTGGCGCTGCACCGGATTGGTTTCACTGAGCCCCATCGCGCCCATTTGCGAGAGGAGGCGGTTGGCCGCTTCAATCGCTTTACGCACGATATAAGCCTGATCGCGCAGCGCTTCAGCATCCGCTTGGCCCGCATCAGCGCGCGCGGTCAGATCGGCGTAGAGCGCGCGGCAAGCTTTGAGGTCGGCGTGGCTTTCCGCCAAGCGCGCTTGCACTTGGGTGAAGCGCGCCACCGCATGGCCGCCAACGCCGCTGACGCGCGCTTTGGTCGAGGTGGTGTAGAGTGTGTAAACGCCCTCGGCGCCGCCCAAAACAGCGCCGATCAACGGATCGACGCGTGCGCCGCCGTCCAGCGCGGGACCGATGCGGTGCGCCGGCGCGACGAGGCTGTGCGCTTCCGCTTTGCGCCATTTCACGCCGCGCACGCCGCCGAAATACAGATAATCCGCCGTTTGCAGCTCCTTGGCCGCCACGATCACGCTCACCAGCGCATCGCCGTCCCGCACGCCGTCCAGCACGACCCAATCGGCGTGATCCAGCCCGCCAACCGCGGGCCATACGCCGTCAACTTTGATGACGCCGCCCGCGCGCGTCAGCGTCGCGTTTTGGGGCGTTGCGGCGATGGCGCAGAATGCCTCGCCAGCGCCGATATCGGCGAGCGCCTGTGCGCTGATGTGCGCGGCGTGGCCGGCCCCGCGCGCGCCAGTGGCGGCGAGCCAGGCGCTTGCGCCGCATGCTTGGGCGAGCGCCCGCAGGCTTTCAGCGCGCGTGGAAAACGGTGCGTTTTGCAGGCCGAGTTTGAACAAGCCGGCCCTGCCGAGTTGCGCGACTTGATCGACCGAGATTCCCGATTCATCGGTTTTCGCGGCGTTCTTCGCGAACTCGCCGGCGAGGGCGGCGACAGCGGTGTTCGTCATAAACGGATGCTCTCTGAATCAATCGGCGTTGAGATCGGGGATGTCGGTGGGAAGATCGAACATCGCCTTCGCGCCGTTGATCATGTTGCGGTCCCAGTTCACGCCGATCTGCTGCACCATGCCCAGTAGATCGCGATAATAGCGTTGAATAGGCGCATCTTGCGCGAGGCTGGCGGCGTCGAGGCTGTTGGCGAGACGCGCCGCCCCGTTGACGCACAGCCGCGCGGCGTACGTGCGCTCCAGCACATTGGCGATCCGTATCGATTTCGGCACATGCGCGCCGCTGCGCGCGGCCTCGAGCTGGCGTTCAATAAGGCCGTCGGCCAGACGCCCGGCGGAGCCAATTTCCGCCGCCGCCTCTGCGATTCGCAGCAGGGCTTGGGGATCTTCCTTGTCTTGGCCGGTCGCGCCTTCGCGCATGAGCGCATGAAAGGCGTTCAGCACGGCTTCTGCCCCGCCGACGATCGGTCCCAGCAGCGCGCTGCCGGCGAACAAACGAAAACTCGCCGAGGATACGATGCTTGCGTTCGCCGCAGCGCCCGGCGGGTTGGGGGCCATCATCTGCGTCATCGAAATCACGCGATAGGTCGGCACAAATGCATCTTTGATCGCCGCGCTTTTGGACCCGGTGCCGCTCATCCCGCTTACGCGCCAATCATCCTCGATGGCGATATCTTCGCGCGGCACGAGGAAATAGCTCTGCCGGTGATCGTTGGTGATCGAGGCGCGCATCAACACCCAATCGGCGTGATCGACACCGCTCGAAAAGCTCCAGCGCCCGTTCAGGCGGTAGCCTCCATCGACGGCGGCGACGGAGACGTTTCGCATCACCGAGCCGGTCGAGATCAGCGTATCGCTCTTGTTTTTCCAGACATCATCCTGCGCTTGTGGATTCATGCGTGCGACATAAGCGCTATGCGAGCCGACAACGCAGGCGATCCAAGCCGTCGAGGCGCAATAGCGCGCCAATGTACGCCCAACTTGAATCTGCACGCCCCAATCCATCTCGTAGCCGCCATAGCGGCGGGGCACGAAATAACGCAGCAGGCCCGCTGCGTGCAGATCGTTCATGGTTTCGCGCGGGAGCGCGCGGTTCGCTTCCGTATGAGCCGCGCGCTCGCTAAGCTTTGGGCCGAGCGCGTCCGCTGCGGCGACCAGGTCGGCGGGCGAGGGCTCCAAACTGCCCCGCGATGTTGCCAGGATGGACAAAGGCTCGAAACTCCCCCGCGACGCCCGCGCCGCATGATTTTTGGACTTGAGATGTCCTAATAGCATAATATCATGACGACGGGAAGTATGGATTGAGCCAGGATGTGAAATCCTTTAGGTTTCCATCCGCACAGCGCCGCGCTGGAGAGAGAATTTCATGGAAAAAATGGGCATTCCGCGCCGTCGTATCGCACAATGGGCGCTTGGCGGCGCGGCCGTCGCGGCCCTGGCCGCCTGCGGCGGGGGCGGGGCGAAAGGCGAGGCCGGGGTCCTGCATCGCAGCACCGCAAATGAGCCGCAATCGCTCGATCCGCACTATGTGCCTGGCAACGCCGGCGCGGCGCTGATGTACGATATGTTCGAGGGGCTGATGGCGTTCGATTCCGATGGCAAGCTCAGCCCCGGCTTGGCGCAATCGTACGACGTTTCGGAAGACGGCCTGCGCTACACCTTCCGCCTGCGCGACAATCTGAAATGGTCTGATGGGCGCGATCTGACATCGGAAGATTTCATCTATTCGTTCCGCCGTTCGGCGGACCCGAATGCGGCGACGCGCAGCGGGCGCGTGCTTGGCGCGGTTCGCAATTTCCGCAGAATTGTGCGTGGTGAAGTGGGCGTCGACGAGCTCGGCGTAAGCGCGCCTGATGCGCAAACAGTCGTGATCGATCTTGAATATCCGGCAAGCTATCTGCCCGACGTGCTCGCATCCTTCTCCAGTTCTGTCGTGCCGCGTCACGCCATCGAAGCGCATGCCGAGCGCTGGACGCGCCCGGAAAACATTGTCGTCAGCGGCGCCTACACGCTCGCGGAATGGGTGCCCAATACACACATCCGGTTGCGCAAGAACACATATTTCCATGACGCCGCTAACGTGGCGATCGAGGAGGTCGTGTTCTATCCGGTCGAGCGGCCGGCGACGGCGGTGACGCGCTTCCGTGCGGGTGAGCTCGATGTGGCGTTCAACATTCCGCCAGATCAATTGGATTCGCTGCGCGAGAGCGGTTACGGCGATTCCATCCGCTCATCGCCGACAGTGGGCGTTTTCTATGCGTTGCTGAACAACCGCGCGGGCCCTACGACTGACGCACGCGTGCGCGAGGCGCTTTCCATCAGCGTCGATCGTGATTTGATCTGCAACACATTGCTGCGCGGGGAGGGCGAGCCCGCCTATTCCATCGTGCCCGCCGCGATGCCCGACTATCAGGGCGCGAGCATCCCCATGGCGACGCAAAGCATGGACGAGCGCCGCGCGCGTGCGCGCACGCTGTTGGCCGAAGCCGGTTATTCGGCCGCGAATCCGCTTTCGGTTACCTACAAATTCGGCGGCCAGGAATCCAACCGCCGTGTCGCGGTGGCGCTGCAATCGATGTGGCGCGATATTGGCGTGAACGCCGTGCTTGAGAATGTGGGCGGCAACAGCATCGTCGCCGACGCGCGCAACGGCAATTATCAAGCGATGCGCTATCAATACTACGCACCCTATCAGGATCCGGTCGCGTTTTTGTTGCTGATGCAGAGCGAAGCCAACATCAATTTCTCGTTCTTCAACGATGCCGGATACGACCGTGTGCTCGATCGCGCCGACCGCACGACGGACGCGGCGCTGCGCAAGCAGCGGCTGCGTGAGGCCGAGGAAATGGTGATGAGCCAGTTCCCGGTGATCCCGATTTATTTTAACCGTCGCAATTATTTGGTCAGCCCACGTGTGCACGGGTGGCGCGAGAATGTGCGCGGCGAACACTTGTCCCGTTATCTCTCGCTGCAAAGCTGATCAGAATTAGGAGCAATTATGTCCAGACACGACGTCGAGGTCGGAAAATTCGTGCGCGAGGACGGAACCTATCCCATGGTTCCGCTGCGCAAAGACAACGTATCGATTGGTATCGTGCAAACGCGCGTGCGAGGCGTTGATGGCGACAATCCGGGCCCGCAGACAGCCGAGAATCTTCAATACATTCTCGATCGCATCGATTACGCGCAGCAATCAGGCCCGTGCGACCTGCTTTGCTTCCACGAATTTCCGATTCAAGGCTTCAAGCACTACGATCGTGAGCAATCGGTGCGCGTCGCGTTCGAGGAAGGCTGCGACGAGGTCGTGGCCGTGGGTCAGAAGGCCAAGAAATACAATTGCTACATCACCATGGGCTCTTTGTGGAAAGACAAGGATTGGCCAGGTCACTCGATGAACATGCAGCTTCTGTTCGGGCCGAGCGGCGAGTTGATCGCGAAGCATTGGAAGCAGCGCGCCAAGCGCGGCACGCGCCAGACGCGTGAGCAATTCACCACCTGCATCTATGATGTGTTTGATCGCTTCGTCGAAATGTACGGTTGGGATGCGGTGATCCCTGTGACGCAAACTGACATTGGCAATATCGCCATGTCGGCCGTGCAGTATGAGCCGGAAATCTTCCGCGCCATGGCGCTGAAGGGCGCTGAAATCATCTGCCGCAGCGCCACCGGCGGCTTCCGCTGGGAAGACATGATGATGTGCGCCTATCACAACGACGTGTTCGTGACGATGGTGAACAACTCGCTCAATTCTTATCCGGATCGGCAGAATTTCGAAGAGGTCGCCCCGCGCAACGATTGGGTCGGCCGCTCCAGCGTTTTTGGGCCAAAGGGCGTCGTGCTGGCCGAGTGCGACAAGTTCGAGACCAAGCGCCGCACCGTGATCCGCATGAAGGAATACCGTGAAGGCCATCGTCTGCCGGACGTGCACTTCTCGCTGTCCAAACACGTCTACGATCAATACCGCGAGCGCTATGATCCGAATCTTTGGTTGGACTATCTGCCGAAGGATAAGCAGGACGCGGGCCGGTATCTGAAGGACAAGGCGCGCTGGCATTCGTATTGGTACGATTATTGATGCGATTGTACGTCGAAGATCGCTCAGGCGGGCAGGCTATTGTCGAATGCGCGCCTGGGCAATCGCTCATGAGCACATTGCGCGAGAAGGGCTACCCGCTGCAGGCGATCTGCGGCGGCGCCGCTTCCTGCGCGACGTGCCACGTTTATATCGGCGCCGAATGGCGTGATCGTTTGCCGCCGCGCGGCGAGTTCGAGGAAGCGTTGGTTGAGGATACCGACCATTACCGGCCGGAATCCTCTCGTCTTTCGTGCCAGATCACGCTCAGCGATGCGCTAGACGGTTTAACGCTGACCATCGCGCCTGAAGATTGAGCGCTCAGGCTTTAAGCCGCTCGATCACCTCGGAAACGGCGACGACATCGGCGTATTTGAGCTGAAGATCGGTCAGATTAGCGTAGTGATAGCTCTCGTGCTTATCGGCCACGCATTCTTCCGGAACGATGGTGCGATAGCCGTGGCTCAAACTGTCCACTGCCGTTGCGCGCACGCAGCCTGATGTCGAGCCGCCGGTGATCACCAGCGTATCCACCTTATGCCACACCAGATAGCTCGCTAGCGGCGTTTCAAAAAATCCCGAAGGCATACGCTTGGTGAAAACGAGATCGAGTTTGTGATCAATGTCCGCGCGCGGGTCGAAGGTGTGGCGCTCGGAATCATATTTGATGTTCTGTAGGCTGTCGGGCGTGTCCGTGCGCGTGCCCCACACGCCAGCATCGCCCGCATCGGGCTTATACGCCACGCGCGACCAAATCACCGGCCAGGCGCGCGCGCGCGCCAGCGCGCTGATTTGATTGATGTAGTCGATCTGCTTGGGATCGGTGACGTAGGACGTTTTCGGAAACAGGTCAGGCCGCGTGTAGGCCTGCTGCACGTCGATATTCATGATCGCGAGCTTTTCGCCGAAGCCAAAGCGCGCGCGCGCCGGGTTGGCCTTCACGGCCTCATAAAGCTCCCGCGCCGTTTTGTTCTCGCGGATCATGGTGGGATCGAAGTGCAGCGTCATGGCGGACTCTCGCAGCTCAGGGATATTCTGTTGTTATGACAATAGGTTCGGTCTGGCTAGCTTGCAGACAAACGCCCTCTTTTTATACGGCAACTTTGTAGTCATTTGATGACATAAACGTGTTGACGCAATGACAGGTCATCATAACAATAGGACTACAATGATGGGAAGCTAGTTCATGGCGTCTAAATCCGGGGCAAACCTATCACGCAGGCTGTTTTTGTCGGGCGCTGCGGCAGCCGGGGCCGTTGGGCTTGGCGCCGCCCGGGCCGCCCCTGATCCGGATGTGATCATTATCGGCGCTGGCTTCTCCGGGCTTCGCGCGGCGATGGCTTTGTCGGAAGCGGGCGCGCGGGTGCGTTTGCTCGAGGCCTCCCAGCGCGTGGGCGGCCGGGTGCGCACGCTGGACGATGTCGAAAACCGGCCAGAAGGCGGCGGCACGGAAGTTGGCTCTTCCTTCACGCGTTTGCGCGGCATCATTGATCGGCTCGGGCTCGCGGTGCGCGAGCGCGTGGGGCCCGCCAATCAGTACGGCTTTTATCTTGGCGGGGAGTATGTTGCGCCGGCCGATTGGGAGGGCTCGCGGCTCAATCAATTGCCGGCGCCCATGCGCAGGGTGCTCCCGCATCAGGTGGAAGGCTACTTCATGGCTATGCCCAATCCCTTGGGTGCAGCGCTGGATAGCTGGCTCGATCCGACGTACGGGCAATTTGATATTCCGTTCTCGGACTATCTGCGCGGGCTTGGCGCTAACGAGCAGGCGCTGGAATTCTTGCTTCGCGGCGAAGCGGTCGATTCACTTGATCGCCTCTCGGCGCTCTGGATGTTGCGCCGCGATTCCGCACGCGATCTGTCGCGCGCCTCGGAAAACCATCGAGACATCCAGTTTGTAGTCGGTGGTATGAGTCGCGTGCCCGAAGCGATGCAGGCGTCTTTGCCTTTTGAGATTGAGTTCGGCCGCCACGTTGGCGTCATTCGCAGCGGCCGGAGCTGGGTTGAAGTCGAGTGCCATGACGGCGCGAAATATCGCGCCAAACATGTGATTTGCACAACGCCGCCGCCGCTGACGCGCATGATTGCGTTCGATCCTGGCTTGCCGGCGCTGCACGCGGAAGCGGTGGCGTTCACCCCGTTTGGGCAGGGCACCTCAGTGATGATCCCGGTGCGCGAGCGCTTCTGGGAAGTCGACGGCCGGCCCGGCGGCAGTTGGACGGACAACAACCGCCTTGGGCGCGTCATGCAATTGGCGACGCCAGAGGGGGACTATCTTTGGGCTTACATCTCCGGGCGCGCGAACATGGCCTATCGCAGCATGGACGATGAAGACGTCAAAGCCTCGGTCCTCGCGGAATTGGTGCGCACGCGCCCGGCCGCCGAGGGGCGGTTGGGGGAAGCGAAGGTTGTGAACTGGTCGCGCGCGCCTTTTGCGCGCGGCACGTTCGCGCGCGCTGAACCCGGACAGGTCTCGCGATTCGGCGGCGTGCTTGCCGCGCCGGCCCATCGACGAATCCATTTTGCGGGCGAGCATGTCTCCCTGCGGGCGTCCGGCATCGAAGGCGCCTTGGAAAGCGGGGAACGCGCGGCGCACGACGTCCTCACCGCACTCTAACAACACATGCAACCACGGGGGTTTTTTATGCGGAAGTCATTGTTGGTTCAGTCGGCCTTGGTCGCATGGTTGGCGTTGGGCGGATCGGCTGCTGCGCAAACGCACAGCGAAGAAATTATCGTCACCGCAAAGCAGCGCGCTCAAAGCATTCAGGACGTGCCGCTCGCCATCACCGCGGTCGATGCGGCGACGATTGAATCGGCCGGGATCGAAGATATCCGCGATCTCTCGACGATTGCGCCTGGGCTTTCCTTTCACTCCAACAGTGGCCGCAAGGATCTGAGCGCACTCGCCATCCGCGGCCTTGCGCCCAATACCGTGAACGTTCAGCTCCAGGGCGTTTCGAGCTTCTATGACGGTATCTACACCGGCGGCGCCATCAACCTGATCCCGATGGTCGCGGTTGATCGGGTTGAGGTGCTCAAAGGGCCCCAGAGCAGCACCTATGGCCGCGCGACCTATTCCGGCGCTATCGATTACATCACCCAGACGCCGCAATCGGACACCGTCATTGGTTCTGCGCGCTTTGAATATTCGCAGAACGAAGGCGCTGTTGGCGACAATATGGACATCACTTTGTCGGTCGCTGTGCCGCTCATTGAAGGTCGAGCATGGCTGCAAGCGATCCACGCACATAATGTTGAGGGCGCCCTTTATAACGCGCCGACAACGGGCATCCCGATCGGTGAAGAGGTGACGGATTCCTACGGTCTCATTTTCTACACTGAGCCGACGAGCAACCTCTCGATCAAAGCCTTCGCGTTTTATGACGTTGCCGATGACGGCCCCGCCGCGATCCATATGCAGCATCCGCAGGAATGGGCTGCAGCCGGCCTGACGACGGGCGGCTCTGTTTCGCCGGGCGCTGTGTGGTTAGATGATGACGTGCCGGCGCCGCTCTGGGGCACGACGGAATGCGTCAGCACGCGGGACATGTTTCGCGCCTCTTGCGGTTCCTACTCTGAGCGCCTGTTTGCGGGTTTGGTGGCCACTTACGACTTAAACGGCTACGAGGTTTCCTATCGCGGCGGCTACTACGACGAAGATTCGACATCAAAATACGACACGACGAGTCGCGGCGCCGCCGGAGGTAGTGATCCGTTCTTTGGCGATTCCGTCACGGCGCTGTTGCGGAAAAACACGGCGGGTATCAATCAACGCAGTTTGCTGGAGGGCTACAGCCATCAACTGCGTATTGTCAGCCCCGCTGACAACCGGCTGCGCTGGCGTGCGGGCGTCTACTACTTCTACGAGGAATCCAATGGCTATTCGCAAACCTATCTGACGGTGGCCAACCCACAGGGCGTGTCCGGCGGAACAGAAAGTGTCGAAGATATCGCCGCATTCGGCGCGATTGCGTACGATTTTACTGATGCGCTTGGTCTCGAACTGGAGGGGCGCGTCCAAGAAGAAACAGTCGTGCTTGGCGCCTGCACCTTCTGCGCTGCCTCAATCGCCAACCCGCTTGAGCGTGAAGCAAGCACAACTGATTGGATGCCGCGCGTGACCCTCACGTGGCGGCCGACTGAAGATTTCCTGTTTTACGGCCTCTATTCTTACGGTGCGAAGTCTGGGCGTTGGAATAATGCGTCGGCGGTGGGTTTCCGCTTCACGGAGCCGGAATATCTCTCCAACTACGAACTCGGTGCTAAAACCTCTTGGTTTGATGGTGCTCTACTGCTCAATGGCGCCTTGTTTGTGCAGGAAGTAACCGATCAGCAATTCACCGCGCGCGACCCGGTAAACACTTCGATCACTTATAGCCAAAATATCGGCGAGTCGGATATCTGGGGCTTTGAACTGGATGGCCGTTACCGGATCACCGATGATCTGTCGCTGTTCGGTACGTTGAGCTATGCCGATCACGAATACGCGTCGTTCGCTGTCCCTTCCGTCGCGGGTGCCGCGGTGACGGAACTTCTCAACGGCGAGACGCTGCAGGGCAAAACCTCGGTGAACATCCCCCGCTGGAACGCCTCGACTTCCCTGGTTTACAACACCGAGTTTGGCACGTTCCCGTTTGGACTGCGTGCTGATGTAATCTATCGCGGCGAATCCTACGCAGACGCGGCCAATCGCGCCACGCTTGCGCCAGTCACGCGAGTGAACCTTGCGGCGACGCTCGGCATCGGCCTGGTGGACTTCAGGTTCTTCGTGCGTGATCTGTTTGATAATGACGAAGCCATGGGCGCGGCCTCTAGCCCAACCTCTTGCGTCTATGGCGTCGGCTTGCCTGCGTCGTTCGTTGGGGCGAGTTCGATCAACACCCAGCGTTGCCTTGCGGTAACTGTGCCGCGCGGCCGGGAAATCGGCGCTTCATTTGCCATCCGCTTCTGAAGTGGGTCGAAATATGTAAATGCGATGGCGCGCCTCAGAGGCGCGCCATTTGTGCTTGATAAGGGGGCGTGAATTGATGGGTTTTGATGCGCCTGTTCTCATCGTCGGCGGAGGCCCGGTTGGGCTCACGCTGGCGATTGATCTCGCGGTTCGCGGCCAGCGCTGCATTCTCGTGGAGCAGCGCGAAGAAACGACCGCGCACCCAAAAGCGACGCTGCTGGGCGCGCGATCGATGGAGTATTTTCGGCGTTGGGGCCTTGAAGATAAAATCTACGCCGCCACCATCAATACCGAGCATCCGTACTACATCGTCTTTACAACGCGCCTGGGCGCCAATGAGCTGCTGCGCTTTCGTTCGCCTTCGATCCGCGAGATTCGTGATCGCGATCCTGAGGCGCTGGCGCGCTTTCGCGAGCTGGCATGGTCTCCTTACGGAAAAACGCAGATCGGACAGCAGGCGCTGGAGCCGATCCTCGTCGAACATGCGCGTTCGTTGCGCAATATTGATCTACGCCATGGTTGGCGCTTTGACGGGTTCACCCAAGATGAATCGGGCGTCACCGCCGCGCTCACCGAGATCGCAAGCGGCCGCGGCGAAAGCGTCCGCACGCAATACCTCGCCGCATGTGATGGCGGCGCGAGCGATGTTCGCCGCGCGCTCGGCGTGCGCTTTAGTGGGCGCGGCAAGATGCGCGCCAATGTGAGTCTGCTCTTCCGGAGCGTGGAGTTTATGAAGGTGCATGGCCGCGGTGTCGCCAACCTCTATTTTACCTTCGCGCCCGATTGCTTTGGTGTGTTCACGGCGATTGATGGCGCGGAGTTGTGGAACTACCAATATTATTTTATTGATCCAGGGAAAGCGGCCGCGCCGCTGAACCCTGAGGATGTGCTGCATCGCGCGGTCGGCAAGCCGTTCGCTTTCGAGTTGCTGCAAACAACCCATTGGAATCACCACCAATCGGTTGCTCGTAAATGGCGGGATGGGCGTGTGTTCTTGCTTGGCGATGCCGCGCATCTATTTGTGCCTACCGGTGGCGTCGGAATGAACACCGGTATTGGCGATGCGTGTGATCTGGGTTGGAAGCTCGACGCCGTGCTCAGCGCCTGGGGCGGGGAAGGATTGCTCGACTCCTATGAGCGCGAACGCAAACCCATCGCGGTGCGCAATTCCATCGCCTCCGCGTCCAATTCCGACCGCATCGATATGGTGATGGACGAAACCGAGACGGATATCGATCGCGATGATGCTTTGGGCGAAGCCAAGCGTGCGGCGCTCACGGAAAAATTGCGCATTCTCTCGCGCCAGTTTAACAGCGCCGGCGTGCACCTCGGCTATCGCTATATCCATTCACCGATCATTGTGGCCGACGACGCGCCGGAGCCGCCCGACGATCCGTCACAGGTCTCACCGTCCACTTGGCCGGGATGTCGTGCGCCGCACGTTTGGCTCGCGGATGGACGTTCGACGCTGGATCTGTTTGGCGATGGCTTCGTGCTGGTGCGATTGGATGCAGCGCGGCTCGGCGATGAAGATTTGCGCACTGCAGCGGACGACGCAGGGATGCCGCTCAATGTTGTGGATATTCGCCAGCCAGACGTCAGCGCGCTGTATCAGCGGCGTCTCGTTCTGGTGCGGCCCGATGGGCATGTGGCCTGGCGCGGGGATTATGCGCCGGGCGATTGCGCGGCGCTGATTGAACGCGTGCGGGGCCAGCGATGAGCGCGCATTATGATCCGCGCGACGTCGCTGCGCCGGCCTATCATTTCATCTCTGGCGCGCCGGCGTTTGATGGCGAGGCGATGGACGTGCGCCGTCCGTCGGACGGCGCTGTGCATGCAGACTTGCCGCTCGGCGGCGCTGACCTGGTGGATCGCGCCGCGCAAGCTGGCGCGGCGGCGCAGAAAGTCTGGATCAAGCGCCCGCCACGTGAGCGCGCGCGTGTGCTGCGCCTTTGGGCGAATCTGATCGATACGCACAATGAAGAGATCGCGCGGCTTGAATCGTTGGTTTCATCGCGTTTTTATACAGAAGCGCTGGCTGTTGACGTCGCCAACAGCGCCGAGTGGATACGCTATTACGCCGAGTGCTGCGATAAGGTTGATGATGCACTGTTGCCGACGAGCGATGACGCGATGGGGCTTGTCGCCAGCGAACCATATGGCGTAGTCGGCGCTATTGCGCCGTGGAATTTCCCGCTGATCCTGGCGATGTGGAAGGTCGCGCCCGCACTGGCAGCCGGCAACGCGATTGTGCTCAAGCCCTCGGAGTTCACGCCGTTCTCGGTTGTGCGCGTGGCGGAGCTTGGCGTGCAAGCGGGCTTGCCGCCGGGCCTTTTCAACGTCGTGCACGGCCTCGGGCCCTCTGTTGGCGCGGACATCGTGCGCCATCCGCTGATCGGGTACGTGGCTTTCACCGGCTCGACAGCGACGGGCCGCGCCCTGATGACCGACGCTGCGCAATTTGGCCCCAAGCCTGTGGGCTTGGAGCTTGGCGGCAAAGGCGCGCAGCTTGTGCTCGCCGACGCAGGCGATCTGGACAAGATCGCTGAGCAAGTCGCTTGGGGCGTCACGCGCAATGGCGGCCAGCTTTGCTACGCGGGCAGCCGCCTCATCGTGCACGAGGCGCTTGCGGAGTCCTTGCTGGAGAAGGTGGCCGCGCGTTTCGCTGCATTACGCCCAGGCGCAACATGGGCGCGCAATGCAACGCTGCCACCCATTCTGAGTTTAAAGCAGGCGCGACGCATTGAGTCGATTGTCAATGACGCCATCGCCCAAGGCGCCCGCGCGCGTTGTGGCGCGCTGCTGCGCGAGGAGGGCGGCGCCTGGTTTGCGCCAACAATTCTGGAGAACGTCGCCCCCGCGATGCGCGCGGTCAAAGAGGAGATCTTTGGCCCTGTGCTCACGGTGCAGACCTTCCGCGACGCGGATGAAGGCTTCACCCTTGCCGAGCACGACGAATATGGCCTCGCCGCGTCGGTCTATACGCGCGACGTTAACAGGGCGATCAAGGCGGCGCGGCGCATACAGGCAGGCACGGTGTGGGTCAACACATGGGGTCGCAAGCCTGATTTCACGGCGCCATTTGGTGGTTGGAAGCGCTCAGGCTTTGGCCAGGAAGCTGGCAAGGCCGGTTTTGAAAAGTATCTCCGCCACAAAACAATCTGGTTTGATCTGAATTAGCGGGCGTATACCCAGGGCCGCACCGCTTCATCGCCCTTGCGATGGGCGCTAATCGCTTCGTTGTGCGTCAGCGTCAGGTCGATTGCATCAAACCCGTTCACCAGCATTTCGCGCGACTCATCGGGCATCGTGAAGGCAAAGCGCGCACCGCTTGGCGTCCGAATTTCGCTCTGCATCAGATCGATCTCAAGCAGCGGTGTTTCAGTGCTTTCAACCTCCGCCGCGATTGTCGCAATCTCCTCTTCGCTCAGCGTCGCGGGCGCGAGGCTGTTGCGGATACAATTGCCATAAAAAATCGCATTGAACGAAGGTGCGATCACCGCGCGCACGCCAAACTCATGCAGCGCCCATACTGCGTGCTCGCGGCTTGAACCACAGCCGAAATTCGGCCCGCCTAGGAGGATCGTCGCGCCCGCATAGCGAGCCTGGTTCAGCACAAAATCCGGATTGGGGACACGTGCATCGATATCGGTATAGCGCCAACCG
Source organism: uncultured Terricaulis sp. (assembly GCA_964635925.1). Classification (GTDB taxonomy): domain Bacteria; phylum Pseudomonadota; class Alphaproteobacteria; order Caulobacterales; family Aquidulcibacteraceae; genus Vitreimonas. Next base: position 41,117 of record CAZWQS010000001.1, read on the forward strand.
GCGAACAGCCCATCCGCAAGCCCTTGTTTGGTCGTGCTGCGAATTTCGCGCGAGGGGATGATGATGTCGGTGTCGATGTTCGCGCGCAGGAGCGGCGCAGCAATGCCGGCGACCAAAGGCATGGGCGTGCGCGAGCTCATCAGCTCGCCTTCAGCTTGCGCGGGTCGGCGATGGCGCCGGCGATGGCCGAAGCGGCGACAACGGCGGGAGAGGCCAAGTGCGTGCGCGTGCCGGGGCCTTGGCGGTTTTCGAAATTGCGATTGGTGGAGCTGACCACGCGCGCTTTCGGCGCAAAGCTTTCCCCGCCGGCGAAGAAGCACATTGAGCAGCCAGATTCCCGCCATTCAAAGCCCGCGTCGGCGAACACCTTATCGATGCCCTCGGCCTCCGCTTGCAGCTTCACCTGGCTTGAGCCCGGCACGCAGATGGCTTTCACGCCCGCCGCCACTTTGCGCCCCTTCAGCACCGCCGCGGCAGCGCGCAGATCGCTGATCCGGCTGTTGGTGCAGGAGCCGATGAACGCGGCGTCGATCGCTAGCCCCTCCAACGGCGCGCCCGCTTCCAGCGCCATGTAATCGAGCCCGCGCTGATAGCTTTCGCGGCTTTCACGCTGAGCGACCTCCTCATACGCCGGCACGCGCGCATTGATGGGGGATGCCTGCTGCGGGGACGCGCCCCATGTCACCATGGGCGCCACGTCGGCCGCATCGATGCGGATGTCGCGATCGAACACGGCGTCTTCGTCGCTCGTTAAGGTGCGCCAATACTCTTCCGCTTGGTCCCACAGCGCCCCTTGCGGCGCGAAGGGGCGGCCCTTGAGATAGGCGATGGTCTTATCATCCGGCGCCACAATGGCGTTAAACGCCGAAAGCTCAGCCGCCATGTTACACAAGGTCATGCGCGCTTCCAAATCGAGCGCCGCGATCGCTTCGCCGCAATACTCGATGGCGCAGCCTTTGCCGCCGCCGGCTGAGAGTGCGGCGAGGATGTGCAGCGCCAGGTCTTTCACCGTGACGCCGGCCCCCAAAACGCCATCGACGCGGATGCGCATGTTGCCCGGCTTGCTCACGCGCAACACCCCGGTGGCGAGCGCATGTTCGGCTTCCGATGAGCCAACGCCCCAGGCCATCGCGCCAAGCGCGCCTTGCGTGCAGGTGTGACTATCGGGCGCGATCAATGTCACGCCCGGCAGCACGATGCCTTGTTCAGGCGACACAACGTGCACGATGCCTTGGCGCGGATCGCCGATGTCGAACAAAGTGATGCCGGCGCGCGCGCATTCCTCGCGGAACGTGCGGATGAAATCGGCGCCCGTCGGCATGATGGTTTTGTCGGTGCGGCCAGGGAAAGTGTCGACGACGTGGTCCATGATGCCGAACACGCGTTCAACACCGCGCACGCTGCGCCCGCTGTCGCGCAGACTGCGCAGCGCGACCCCGCCCGTACGCTCGTGCAAGAGAATGCGGTCGATGGCGAGCAGAGTGACATCACCCAGCGCTTTCACGCTGTGCTGCGCCCAGATTTTATCGACCAGGGTTTGACCCAATTCCCGCTCCCTCAATCGCCGAGCAGCGCTTGGTTGTCCTGCCCTGGCGCGGGCGGATCGTTCCAGGCGGGCGCGCGCTTGTTGCCGAACGCGATCGGCAGCGCAGGCAGCCGCGCGCGGCGCGCGTCGGGGTGGCCGGGGTGGGGAATGGTGAGTTCGGTCATGCCGCCGGCGGCGAGATGGGGATCGTCCAGCAGGTCCATCGGCTTGGACACCGGCGCGAACGGCAGGCCAATTCGTTCCAGCGTCGTCAGCAGCTCATCCTTGCGCATGCTTTTGAAGAGCGGGCGCAGGCGAGCGAGAATCCGCTCACGCTCGCCGATGCGCTGGTTGTTGAGCGCCAGCGTTTCATCCGCGGCGAAATCATCGAGTGCGAACGCTTCACACAGCGTGCGCCATTGCGCATCGCTGACGACGCCAATGAAAACCTGATCGCCAGAATCTGTTTCAAACAGGTCGTACACAGCCCAAGCAGATGTGCGTTCCGTCATCGGCGGGGGCGCAACGCCCGTGAGCACGCCTTGCGCGATATGTTGGCCGACGAAAAACGCCGTGGTCTCAAACAGCGAGCAATTGACGAGTTGTCCCTGACCGGTGCGATGGCGCTGCTCAAGCGCGGCTAGCACGCCGATGACGCCGAACATACCGCCGGCCACGTCGATCACCGAGGCGCCGGCGCGCAAGGGGCGGCCCTTGGGGCCAGTCATGTAGGCGAGCCCGCCCATCATCTGCGCGACTTCATCAAGCGCGGTGCGCTCTTCATAGGGGCCGTTGAGAAAGCCCTTGGCGGCGCAGAAGATCAGCCGTGGATTGGCCGCGCGCAGCGCCTCATATCCAAGGCCGAGGCGATCGAGCGTGCCGCTGCGGAAGTTTTCCACCACGATGTCCGCGCCCTCAACCAGCGCGCGCGCCTGGCGCAGGCCCTCGGGTGATTTCAAGTTGAGCGTCACGCTTTTCTTGTTGCGATTATACATCGAGAAATAGCCCGCGCCCGAGCCCTTCAGGCGCCGGGTCTGGTCGCCGTCCTCCGGCTCGATCCGGATCACTTCCGCGCCAAGATCGGCCAGCAAAAGCCCGACGCAGGGCCCCATCACCATATGAGTGAATTCGATGACGCGGATGCCATGCAGCGGCGCTTGGTTGCGGGGCAGGGCCTCGGCGGCGGGCATAAATCGGCTCCTTAGGGCTAGGTTCTCTTGTTAAGCTAGGTCTGATGATATAACAATAGGACATGTTGGGCGCGCCGCGAGCAGGATCAGTGGGCAAACGCATCACCATCAGCGAAGTCGGCCCCCGCGACGGCCTGCAGAGCATCAGCCACATCCTGACGCTCGAGCAGAAACTCGCCTGGATCGAGGCTGAAGCTGCCGCTGGCGTCACAGAGATCGAGGTGGGCTCCTTTGTGCCGGCCAAGCTTTTGCCGCAGCTTGCGGATACGGCCGAGGTCGTCCGCCGCGCGCGCGCGATACCAGGGCTTACCGTCGCCGTGCTCGTGCCAAACGCCAAGGGTGCGGCCGCCGCGCTGGAAGCGGGGGCGCACAAGCTCACTATTCCGCTCTCGGTCAGCGAAACGCACAGCCTACGCAATGTGCGGCGCACGCATGCGCAGATGATCGATGAGGCGCGCGCGATCAGCGCCATGATCGCCGATCTGCCGCAAGCGCAGCGCCCCCACTTTGAAGGCTCGCTCTCCACGGTGTTTGGCTGCACGCTTGAAGGCGCCATCCCCGACGCGCAAGTGCAGCGCCTCGCGGAGCAATTACGCGACGCCGGCTGCGATGAGATCGGCCTTTCCGATACGACGGGCTACGCCAATCCCGCCCAGGTGCGCCACATGATCCGCCTTGTGCGCGGCGTGGTCGGCGAGGACGCGGTCACCGGGCTGCATTTGCACAATACGCGCGGCCTCGGCCTCGCCAATGTGCTTGCGGGCTTGGAAGAAGACATCACCACGTTCGACAGCTCGCTCGGCGGGCTCGGCGGGTGCCCATTCGCGCCGGGCGCCAGCGGCAATATCGTGACCGAAGACTTGGTGTTCATGCTGGAAGCCATGGGAATCGAAACGGGCGTGGATTTCGACGGCCTGCTGAAAGCGCGCGTGATCCTGCGTGACGCGCTTAATCCCGAAGAGCCGCTTTATGGCTTTGCGCCCGAAGCAGGCTTGCCGCTCGGCTTCGCGTACGCCGCGGCGCGGGGTTAGACTTAATCGACCAGTGCGAAGAATGCCGCGAGCGCGGCGCGCGTGTCGGGCTCGTCCAGCGTCGGGGCGTGGCCGACATTGGCGATCGTCGCGCACATGGCGGTGGGGCAGAGCGTGCTCATGCGCTGCGCCGTATCGGCGGCGAGGATGTCGGAGAGTTCGCCGCGCAGGATCAAGGTCGGCCGCTGGCGAGCGAGCTTCTTATATCCGCGCCACAGGATCATCGACGCGATCTTCAGCGCTTGTGGCGAGAAACGGCGCGAGATGTTCGGATCGTAGTCGAGGAGCGGGGCGCCGTCTGCGCCAGGCTTGAACGACCGCCGCGCGAAACGCGCCCAATCCGCCGCTGTGCTGTTGGGAAACGCCGCGCCGTGGATATGCGCCATGGCGCGCGCGGCGTCATCCCAGGTGCGCACGGGATCGCCTTTGCCGACATAGCCCGCGATGCGTTTAACGCCGGCTTGATCCGTCGCGGGCCCGACATCGTTCAGCACGATCCCTGCGATCCGATCGACCGACGCCAAGGCCATCGTCATCGCCACGATCCCGCCGAGCGAGGTGCCGATGATGTGCGCGCGCGGGATGCTGAGCGTGCTGAGCAGGCTCTCAATGTCGCGCGCATAAATGCGCGGGTTGTAATTGTTCGGCCGCGGATCGTAGGCCGAAGCGCCGCGACCGCGCAGATCGACGGCGATAACGCGTCTGCCCTGCGCGGCGAGCCACGGCGCGACGTCTTCAAAGTCGCGCGAATTGCGTGTGAGGCCCGGAATGCAGATGATGGGGCGCTTGCCGGTTTGCGCTTGCGGGCGAAACTCGCGCGCATGGAGCGCAAGACCGTCGAACGAACGCCAGGCGATGTCGATCGGCCCTTCGCTCAGGCCTTGCGCCCCATCCATCTCAGTACCGATACTCAAGCGAAGCAAACACCGTGCGCGGAGGGCCATAAAAGCCAATCACCGAGTCGCCGAAGGCGAGGCTGTTGAAATAATAGCCCCCGGTGCGGTAGCGCTCATCCGTCAGGTTGCGCCCGTGCAAACCAACGCGCCATGCGTTCGATGCGCTCGTCCAGACAAGGCTGAGATCGTAAAGTTCATAGCCGGGCTGATCGATCTCGGGCGCGGGCGTTTCAAACATGGATGTATCGCTGCGGAACGCCACGCTGCCCCGCACATTGAGGTCGCCGCCGAAGAGCGGCGTCAAGTAATTGAGCGCAAGCTGCCCATTCCAATCCGGCGTGTTCTGGAATTGGCGCTGATCGGCGACATCCACCAGCACAAAAGCAGGCGGCGGCGCGGGATTGGGCGCATAGGCCAGGAATTCGTCGAAGGACGCGTCGATATAGCCGACATTGAAATCCATGCTGAAAGCGCTTGTCAGCCGCGCGGAAAGCTCAAGTTCAGCGCCGTTGATGGTGGAGCTGCCGACATTGTCCACGAAACTTACGACGCCGGTGCCGGCCTGGTTGACCTGCTGGCTGGTGACTTGCTGGCCTTCATAGGCGGCGTGAAAGATGGCGCCGGAGAAACGCAGGCGATTGTCGAAGGCAAGGCCGCGCAAGCCGAGTTCGTAAGAATCCACGGTTTCGGGTGCATAGCCGTTGGCTGTCGCCGGCGTCGCGGCCGCGTCGCCGCGCATGTCGAAGCCGCCGGATTTGAACCCGCGCGAGTAGGCGACATAGAGGTTCATATCTTCCGCGAGTTCGTAGGACAAGCTGACGCGCGGGGTGAATTCCTCGAAGGTTTCCGAGCGGGAATAGTTCGTCAGCACCTGGAATGGCGCAGACGCCACGCCGCTGATCGGGCTGCCAATGCCTAAATAGTTTGCCTTGAAAACCTCTGCGGCCTTGTCGTCCTGGGTCCAGCGCGCGCCGATCGACAACGCCCAGCGCTCGAAGAGATCGATGTCTATATCGCCGAAAATGGCGAAGGATTCGGTATCGACGCGCCCGCTCGTGCCTTGCGTCAGTGCGGGCGAGGGGGCGCCAGGGATTGCCGCGGCGCCGACGCCGAGCGTGGTGTCGAATTTGCCCGCTGCGGTGGCGTCCATGTAATAGAGTCCGACCACGCCGCGCCAGCGCTCCATATCAAACGCCATCTGGAATTCTTGCGAGAATTGATGATCGGTGTAGAGCGAGCCCAATCCGCCGACATCCAAAAGCGGCGCCGGCGTGCCGTCGAAATCGATGCCGCGCGAATTGGTTTCGCCTTCGCGGTAGGCCGTGATTGACTTGAACGTGAGTGCCTCGTTGGCCTGCCATTCGCCCAACAGAGACGCGCCCTGGGTGATCACCTCGTTGGCGTCGGCCATGCCTGCCCAGGTGTCGTATTCGTTACCTTGCACGGGAAAAGCGCCGGCTGGAATGTTGATGTTGAAGGGCGGGGCGTTGAACGGCGGAGCGCCAAACGCGGCGGGGACAGGGCGCTCGCGGTGGCCGTGATTGATGTTTGAATCGTCGTCGAGATGGTCGGCCGAAAAGCGGAAGAAGAGATTGCTGGTGGGCGTTACTTCCAAAGTGAACCGCCCGGCGATGACGTCGCGATTGTTCGTATCGGCGCCGGTGAAATGGTTTGTGCCGAACCCGTCGCGATTATAAGTGGCGAAGGCGGCGCCGATGCGCACGTGATCGCCCAACGGCGCTGATCCCGAGAGGATCAAATCGCGCTGATTGTATTCGCCAATGTTGGCGCGCGCGCGAAACTCGGGATCGTCAGTGAGGCGGCGCGTCACGTATTTGATCGCGCCGCCGATCGTGTTGCGGCCATAGAGCGTGCCTTGGGGGCCGCGCAACACCTCGATGCGGTCGATGTCGAAAATGTCGAGCACCGCGCCTTGGGGGCGAGCGATGTAAACGTCATCGACATACAGCCCAACGCCTGGCTCGAAGCCCCACAATGGATCTTGCTGCCCCACGCCGCGGATGAAGGCGGTCAGCGTCGAATTAGTCCCGCGCGACACCTGCAGCGTGAGGTTCGGCGTTGAGCGCTGGAGCGCGGTGATGTCCGGCGCGCCGCGGATATCGAGTTGTTCGCCGCTTTGAGTGGTGATCGCGATTGGCACGTCGATCAGCGATTCCTCGCGCCGGCGCGCGGTGACGACGATCTCGGCATCCTCCCGAACCGCGGGCTCGCCCGGCTGACTCTGAGCGTAAGCGGGCCCGGCGGCGGCCAAGCAAAGCACCGAGGCCGCCTGCAGCAGGCTGAGCCGCGAAAACGCGCGACGTGCGGTCATGTCTTCCTCCCCTGGCGCGCGTCGAGCCCGCGCCTTGGCTGGAGGAGCGCATGCAAGACGCCATGCGTCAAGATATTTATTCATCCATCAATAAATAAAAGTATGTTAGAAGGGGGTATGAGCAAGCCTTCGACCCGCAAAGCCGCGCCGCGCCCCGCGCCCCAGCGGCGCAGTCAGGCGGAGCGGCGCGAAGCCGCCCGCGAGCGCATCCTGGATGCGGCCGAGGAGTTGTTTGGCAAGCACGGCTATTACGGCGTCACGCTCCGCGACGTGGCCGCCCAGGCCGAAGCCGACACCGCGCTGCTGCACTATTATTTCGACGGCAAGGCGGGCCTCTTTGATGAGGTCGTCGCGCGTCGCGCCGAGACCGTGAACCGTGCGCGGCTTGACTCGCTGGAGCGCTATGAGCGCGAGCACGCGGACGCAATGACGGCGCGCGGGATTGTTTCCGCTTATCTCACGCCGACATTCAACTTTCTGATGACGGGCGACGCGGGCATGCGCCACTACGCGCGTGTCGTGGCGAAAGTGAATAGCACCGGTGTTTCCGACGATTTCAACGTATCGGTCACGCCGTTTGACCCTGTTGTGCACAAGATGGCGCGCATGCTGAAGCGCGTGCGCCCCGATGTTTCAGAGGCGGACGTCTATTGGTTCTATCATATGATGTCGGGCGCGATTTCGCTGTCGCTCGCCGAAACCGGACGCATCGACGCGCTTTCCGGCGGGCGCTGCAAATCAGCGGACTTTGCGGCCATCCTCGACCGCATGACGGTGATTTTCGGCGCCGGCTTTGACGGGTTGCGGCCGGAACAGGCATCAAGCGATCGGCGCCCGCGTAAGCCCCGCGCCAAATAACGCGTCTGGCGTCAGCCGTCAGGCGACCGGGACGCTTGAAGCGGTGGCGCAATGTTGTATACAAGATGAAGCCGTGGCGTCGGAGGACACGCGTTCGCCGCTCTGAGGGATTGGGCTTCACGGGCCGTGCGCCGGGCCGCCCGCCGCCGCGCTCCTACCCCCATCGTCTCAGATCTGCGTTGCTGCCCCTGGAGCCGGCCCGTTCGGCGCTCTTTTGCGAGCGCCGGAACCCAACTAAGCGCGCGCGGCCGTTGTGAGGGCGCGGCGACGGGCGAGAGACCCAAGGGGAGAAAAACGCATGATTAGGAAAATACTCGGAATAACAATCGCATCAGCGATGCTATGGGCGGCCGCGTCAGCCAGCGCCCAGGTGCTTATGACGCCCGACGAGATTCGCTTCTACACGCCGGAATGGCGCGGCGAGCGCTTTCCAGACGGGCGTCCGCGCATCCCGGATGAACTGGTCGAGCGCGCGCGCGCGATCTCGCTCGAAGAAGCCTGGGGCACGCTGCGTGCGCAGGGCTACAACAACCAGTTCGAGTCCAATTGGCAGGCGATCCGCCCCGGCGAAGTGATCGTGGGGCGGGCGCTGACGGCGCAATTCATGCCGCTTCGGCCTGACATGCATGCAGCTTTGTCGCGCGAGGCGCAGCGCCTGCGTGGCTGGGACGACAAGTCCAACATCTGGCCGATCCAATCGCTGCAGCCCGGCGATATCTACGTCGCCGACGCTTATGGCAAGATCATCGACGGCACGCTGATTGGCGACATCCTCGGCAATTCGATCTACGCCCGCTCACGCAACGGTTTCGTATTCGACGGCAGCGTGCGCGACCTTCAGGGCCTTTCGGCCATCGAAGGTTTCAACGGCTATTTCCGTGAAGCCGATCCTTCCGCGATCCGCGAAATGCAGATGGTGGAGATCAACCGTCCGATCCGCATCGGCCGCGCCACCGTGCTGCCGGGCGACCTTGTGGTGGCGAAATTCGGCGGCGTAGTGTTCATTCCCGCGCATCTCGCGGAATTGGTGATCACGCAATCGGAGTTCATCTCGCTGCGCGATCAGTTCGCCCATGATTCTGTGCGCACGGGACGCTATGGGCCAGAGCAGATGGATACGGCGTGGACGCCGGCGATCCAGCGCGCGTTCGTAGAGTGGGTTCGCGCCAATCCGGATCGCATGCCGATGACGGAAGCGCAGTGGCAGGAAGTTCTGCGCCGCAACAACTGGGACTCAAGCGGACGGACGAATAACCGCCGCTAAGATTTCATCCTCGTACGACCTTGCAACCGGCCGGGGCGCGCGCCCCGGCCGGTCTTTCTTTTGCTCTCAGGCGTCCGCGCCTTTGTATTTCAGCGTGTCGTTTGGGTTGATGAAAAGCCAGGTGATTCCGCCCACCAGGGCGGCGGCGGCGGCGAACATGAACGATCCCGTCCAGCCGAAGCTTTCTGCCAGAATGGGCGTAACAGCGGCGACGGTGAAGCCGCCGATCTGATTGCCCATGTTCATCACGCCCGACACGGAGCCGGCGGATTCCTTGCCGATGTCGGCGCTAAGCGTCCAGAACGCGCTCTGCGAGAGATAGAGACTGCCTGAGCCCAGCGCGAGCACGGCGGCGGCCAGGCGCGCATCTTCCACCTGCATGGCCAACGCCACGAAAACCGCTGTTAATAGCATGCCGATTACGGCGGGGCCGCAGCGGCCGATGCGGCCTCCGAAGCGCTGTGTCAGGCGATCGGAAATCCAGCCGGACGCCGGCGATGCAATCGCCATCGCCGCGAACGGCAGAATTGCGTACATGCCGCTGGCCTTCAGATCGAGGCCACGCACGCTGGCCAGATAAACGAAGAACCAAGTGAAAAAGATGTAGGCCACATAGCCGAAGCAGAAATAGGCGAGCGTCAGAAGCGCCACGTTGCGGTTCAGGATGACCGCGCTCCACGGCGCGACCTTCCGCTTCACTTCCGGTGCGGCGGGGAGCCCGGCCTTGATGTGCGCGAGTTCGCCCTGGGTGACGAGGGGATGCTTGCCGGGCTCATTGCGCGCCAGGAAAAGCCAAATCGCCAGCACAACCACGCCGATGGCGGCGCTGACATAGAAGGCGACCTGCCAGCTATGGGAGAGCATAATCGTGGTGATAAGCGGGGGCGCGATGCCAGCGCCTACGCCCACGCCGGCAAAAATCAGGCCGTTGGCGAAGCCGCGCTCCTTGGAAGGAATCCAACTCGCGACCAGACGATTGCTGGCGGGGAAAATCACGGCCTCGCCGATGCCAAGAATGAAACGTACGGACAACAGCGTAACAAAAGCTTGTGGCAGCGTCGGGGGCACCATGGCTGTCGCCACGGTCAATACGCTCCACCAGATAAGCCCCACCGCGATGGTTATATATGGGCCAAACCGATCGGCGAGGCGTCCCGCGATAGGTTGAGTGACCGCGTAGCCAAGCACAAAGGCGCTGAAGAGAAGACCCAGCTCGCGATCGCTTAAGGCGAACGCCTCCTTGATGATGGGGGCGGCGATCGAGATGTTGTTGCGGTCCAGGTAGGAGACCGCGGCGACAACAAACGCCATGATCACCATCGCCCAGCGGATGTGGCTCATCCGCACGCCCTCGCTTGTTGCGCTCGTCACGATCTGCACTCCTCCCAAGCGCTCTCGCCGGCGCGGCCTTGCTGGCCGCGTCTCACGCCGAAGCGCCTGTGGAGATGGTTGCATACAAGATAGCCGCTCGCAAGCTGCGCCAGGCAAGAGCCGGGTTTTGCGTAAAAAAGCCGGCTCTTTCCCGCGCTTGCGCGCAATGCGACGGAAACGAACGACAAATACTTGTATACAAGAAATCTCGGGTGTAGAGACGATGTGTGGAGGGTGGAGAGCGCTCGGCGGCCCGCCTTTAAGCGCTCTCCCGCGCCACGGACCTGCGTGCGCAGACACGCCGGCCGCAATGACAAAGGGGAGCGAAATGCTACGGAGCTTAATGATGTCGGCGGCGTCGGCGCTTGCGCTTGGCGTTGCCGCGTGCGCGGCCGGCACGACCGCCGCAACTGATGTAACGACAACCGCCGCAGCCGTCGAGCCGCTTGCTTCGGCGTGGACGCCGCGCGCCGAACCGCCGCCGCCCGCGGAAGGCCGGCGCATCAACCGCGCCATCGAGATGCTCGCGCAGGGACAGCCTGTCTATTACAGCCAGATTTCCGGCGGCGGCTATCACGATGGCTTGCGCATGGCCGCCACCAACGCCGACTACATCACCTATGAGATGGAGCACGGCACGTTCTCGATCACCGAGTTGCGCGCCTTCATGCGCGGCCTGGTTGACGCCGGCGTGACGCGCACTGGCCACCGCACGCCGCCCGTTATCGTGACGCTGCCCGTTCTGGGCGACGATCCCGAGGCGATGCGCGCCAACGCCTGGGTCGTGCAGCAAGTGCTCGCCTCTGGCGTGCACGGCATTCTGCTGTGCCAAGCCGAATCCGTGGAGGCAGTGCGGATTTTCGTCGAAGCGGCGCGGTATCCGTTCGCCCCTGGCGCGCGCTATGAATCGAGCCATCGCGGCGCCGGCAGCCAGTCCTTCGCCTCGCGTATTTGGGGCGTGGAGCCGAACGAATATCTGCGCGTGGCCGATGTATGGCCGCTTAACCCCGATGGTGAGGTTCTGCTGGGCGTGAAGCTCGAAAACCCGAAAGCGGTGGCCAACGCCGAGGAAATTACCCGCATTCCGGGCATTGCCTTCGCCGAATGGGGGCCGGGCGACCAGAGCATGTATCTGCTTGGCCGCCCGACCGGCGGGCAAGGCAGCGATCGCGCAAGCGAGCCCTCGATGGTGGCGGCGCGCGCGCGTGTGCTGGCCGCCACGCGCGCAGCGGGCATTTTCTTCCTCAATTCCTGCAACGAGCGCACCGTTATTCAACAGCTCACTGAAGGCACGATGATTTGCACCGGCGGTGACAGCCCCGGCGCGGAGATCGGTCGCCGACACACAAATCGGAGGCAGCCTTGGTGAGGTCTTCGACGCTTTTACTCTGATCCCAGCGATCTGGGCCGGCGGACCATGTGTCCGTCGGCCTTCTTTTTGAATGCCGATTGCAGAAGATAAAACAAAGGGAGAAACACATGATCAGAAAAATGCTGAAGCCCGCCACGCTGGCGCTGATCGCTGGGGCGTCGCTCTGGGCGGGGGCGGCCCTGCTCGAGCCGCAACCGGCTGAAGCGCAGACCGCGCCGCCGGCCGTTACGGAGCCTGTGCCGTCAACGTGGACGCCGCGCGCCGAACCGCCCGCGCCGGCGCCGGGGCGGCGCATCAATCGCGCGATCGAGGTGCTGGCGTCCGGCCAGCCCGTCTATTACTCGCAGGTCTCGGGCGGCGGTTATCAGGATGGCCTGCGCCTGGCCGCAACCCGCGCGGACTACATCACATATGACATGGAGCACGGCGCGTTCTCGATCGATGAGCTGCGCGCGTTCATGCGCGGCTTGGTCGATGCGGGCGTCACGCGCACCGGCCACCGCACGCCGGCGGTGATCGTCACGCTGCCGGTTCTTGGCGATAATCCCGAATCCATGCGCGCGAATGCTTGGGTGGCCCAGCAAGTGATGGCGTCCGGCGTGCATGGCATTCTGCTGTGCCAAGCGGAATCGCCGGAAGCGGTGCGCATTTTCATCGAAGCGATGCGCTACCCGTTCGCGCCCGGCGCTGATCCCGCAGCGACCCACCGGGGCTCCGGCAGTCAGAATTTCGCGGCGCGGGTTTGGGGCGTGACGCCCAATGAATATTTCCGCACCGCTGATATCTGGCCGCTCAATCCGGAAGGCGAGGTGATGATCGGGCTCAAGATCGAGAACCCGAAAGCCGTCGCGCATGCTGAGGAATTGGTGCGCATTCCAGGCGTGACGTTCGTGGAGTGGGGGCCGGGCGACCAATCATTCTATCTGCTTGGGCGCCCGACCGACCAGACGCCCGTGCGTACAGTGCGTGATGCAACGGGCTCACCGCGGTACGTGGCTGGCAGCAATGAACATGTGCCGGTTATGGCGCAGACGCGGGCGCGCGTGCTCGCGGCGGCGCGGGCGGCGAATGTGTTTTTCCTCAACGCATGCCCGGAAGACGACGTGATCAATCAACTCCAGCAAGGTGTGATGATCTGCACGGGCGGCGATACGCCGGCCGCTGATCTCGGCCGCCGTCATACGAACCGCACCACGCCTTGGTGACGACGGGCCTGGCTCGTTCCTAGCAACAAAAAAAGGCCGGCGGGAGCGATCCCGCCGGCCCCTCTTTTGTGTTCGCGCCTGCGTTAGCGATCGGCCGATGTGGTGATCGCGCCCGGGCGAGCGTTGAAATTCATCGTTGCCCGGGGATCCGCGGTCAACGTGCGGCCGTTGAAACGATAGATTTCGATCTGCCGATCCATCGCGCATTGCAGCACTATTTGCGTGTTGTTGCGATTGAACACCGCGCCTTGGCACCACTTGCCAGTGCGCGCTTCAGCGACGCGCGTGAGCTCGGCGCCGTTCACACTGTAGATCTGCAGCAGGCTATGGTCGTTATAATTCGGCGCGCCAGGTTGCGCCGTCGAGCCATTGAGCACGACGACGGCGATGTAACGCCCGTCCGGCGAAAGCGCGACGTGCTCGGATGTCATGCCGACATCAATCTGGGTTACGACCTCATAGGTGGAAAGGTCAGTGACGGAGACGGTGCTGATGCGGCCGCCGCCTGATGCTGCGCTCTCCCCCGGGGCCGGCGCACGGCCGCCCAAATTCGTATTGAACGCATAGCGCCCGTCGCGGCTCACGACCACGCCGTAGGGCTGCAAGCCGGGCGCGTAGCTCGCGTTCGAGCGGGTCACGGTCGAGCCGTTCACGTCCAGGCGCACGATACGATTGCCCGCTTGCTGAACGGCAAGAGCAAATGAACCATCTGGCGCGAACGCAACATCAGTAGGGCGGCTCTGATAATCGAGGCGCACGCGGCCAGCGGGCGTGAGCTGGTTGTTTGCAATGGTGAAGATGGAGATTGAGTCATCGCCCGTATTGGCCACCAGCGCCAGCGTGCGCGCGCGATTGATCGCAACGCCCGTGGCGCCCGATCCGCCCTGGATTGTTTGCACCACGCGCGGTGCGGCGGGATTCCTGAGATCCAGCAGCGAGACCTGATCGTTCTTCACCAAAACACCGTTCTCGATCGCTTGCGCGGAGGCGACAATCGCGAAGCTTTCGTCAGACGCGACCGCCACGCTGGTCGGCGGGCCGATCATGCTGGTGGGTGCGGCGACATTGCCGACAACGCGCGGCGTGCGCCCGCTGATGTCGATGACCGAGACGTAATCTTCCGTGCGCGTGGAGGGGGCTTCGCCGGGGCGTGTTTGCTTTCCATCATTGACCGACACCGCGATCTGCTGCGCGGCGGCGCAGGCCGGGGCGAGCATCGCCAGCGCCAAGGCGGCCGCTAGGTAGTTTGCCTTCTTCATGAGTTTCCTCTGCATGCCTTGATGAAAGAAAAATGGCGGCGAGGAAGTCAACCTCGCCGCCGTTGGAGTTTTAGAGACTTGCTTTCTTTCGGGGGGTTAGAAGCGGGCGCGGAAGCCCACTGATACGATGCGACCGAGCGCGTTGGAGGTGAAGCCGTTGAAGCCCCAGCCGCCCACACCGCCGGAGCCGGTGGTATTGCCGTTGTAGAAGGGCGGCTCATCATCCAGGAGGTTTTTCACGTCCAGATAAATCTCGTTGCCTTCCAGCGCGCCCTGGAATTCCCAACGCGCGTTGAAGTCGAAGATCAGGTCGGAGTCGACCGGATCGCCGCCGCCGGTGGGGTTGCCCGACGCATCCGAGGTGATCGGAATGACCGATGTGTTGATCCAGTTATTGTATTCGCCGGTGTAGTTGGCGAACAGCGTCGCAGCGAACGGCCCATTCTCGTAGCCGAAGCTGAAGCGCGCCTTGGTTTGCACCGACGGGAATTGTGAATTGTAGCCCGAGGTGTTGAGGATCGAGAAGTAGGGGTCGTTTGCGCTGACCGCCTGGTCGAACTTCGTGAAATAAGTCAGCGAGGCGCCGAGGATGAAGTCGCCGATCGAGCCGGCGCTGATCGTCCAATCGAACATCGCATCCCAACCCGCCACGTCGAGATAGAGCACGTTGCCCACGTCGCGGTTGATCATGAAGTAGACGGTGGGGGGGAGCGTGCCGCCCACAGTGGCGCCGTTATCGACGTTGGTGAACACGCGCACCTGATCGGCTGTGCAGCCGGTGGGGCAGATCGTCAGACGATCATGCAGACCAGCCGAATTGATGATCAGCGGCTGCGCCGGGGAGTTCACGCCGCCGTCATAGGTGTTGGTCCAGTACGTCACGTTGGCGCGGAAGCCGCCGAACTGAGCGTCCGCGCCGATCGACCAGGAGCCGCCGATTTGCGGCTCAACGCCGGCAAAGCCCGCGCCCAGCGAACGGTCGAGGCCCGGATTGAGCGTGCCGCCGATGCGGCAGACCGGGCCAGTGACCGTCTCGCAGCCGGGCACATCGCGCACTTCGGGATAGAGCGCAAAGGGCACATCGATTTGCGTGGAGGTGTTGGTGCCGGTGGCGCCGCGCAGATAACCCTGGTTGGGATCGCCAATCTGGTTGAGCGGCGGGGCGACGAAGGATTCCGCCCAGTTGCCGCGGATGCTCAGCCAATCGGTGAGGCGCCATGTGGCGGCGATCTTCGGATTCGTGGTCGAGCCCCAATCGCTATAATCGTCGAAGCGGCCGGAGAGGCTGACGTCGAACGATTGCACAAGCGGGATGTTCATGTCGTCCGAGATGATCGGAATGAACAACTCCATGTAAGCCGACGTCACATCGCGCGGGCCGAGATTCATCGTGAAATTGCGGTAGCCCGAGCCGGTGCCGTTCGGCGTGACCGCGTAGAT
Organism: uncultured Terricaulis sp.; assembly: GCA_964635925.1. Lineage (GTDB taxonomy): Bacteria > Pseudomonadota > Alphaproteobacteria > Caulobacterales > Aquidulcibacteraceae > Vitreimonas. Next base: position 56,860 of record CAZWQS010000001.1, read on the forward strand.
GTCCTGCGTGATGTTCATCAGCTCGGCGCCGACGGCGAGGCGCAGTTCGCCGGCCGGGAGCGAGAACACCGGACCTTGCACATCGAGCTTGACCTGCCAGTTGTTGTTTTGGTGTTCGTTCAACGTGCGGCCGCTGTAGATGTAATCCCACACGGCTTCCGACGTGCTGTTCGCGCCGGCGGCGTTCCACACATCGAGCGCATTCGCGCTCGTCAGCGTTTGCGTAACGATCACGGACTCACCGGGCACGGCGCTGCCGGTCAGGCTGCCGTTTGTGTTGGGCGTGCCGTTGATGGACAGCACCGCGCACGCGGAGCAAAACACGTTTTCACCGCGCGATGTGCTGGTCGAGCGCGCGAGGGCGGCGCTGAACGTGGCCGTCCATTGCTCAGTGAGCTCGTATTCTAGAACGCCCGTCAGATAAGTCGTGTGGTTCGTGTAGTCGTTGCTGCCGAAATAGCCGTCGGGGTTCAACGCAACCCAGGACAATGTCTGTTGCGTCGCGCCAGGTTCGCCGGCGGGGGCGGTGTAGAACGGGTTGATCTGCCCGCCGCGGCCCGAGCCCGCGCCGAACGCCGCCACGTTGTTCAACATGCCGGGCGCGGCGGTCACAAAGTGCTGCAGGTAATTGTAGACGATCTTGCCCGTGAAATTCAGGCGCGAGGTGATGTCTTGTGTGTAGACCGCCATCAGGCCCTGACGTTCAACACCTGGAATCGCCGAGCCGTAGATCAGGTTGTTGCAAACGGCGTTGTCAGCCGTGCCGGGCACCGTGGTCGTGGCGTCGGGCGAGGTGTAGACATTCGTGCCGGACGCCGCCGTCCGGATCGTCGCGGGCGAGCAGTTGAAGGTCTGCCTGTTTGTGCCGCCAACAGGGCGGTAATCGCCCATGCTCAGGAACGGGCGAATGTCGTTCATGAGTTCGTCTTGGCGCAGGAATTGGCCGGCGACGTAGAAGCCGCCGTCGTCCCAGGTATTGCCCCAGATCGCCGTGAAATCCTGGCTTTCGTAGCCGTCGGCGAAACCAAAGCGGCCGTTGAGTTGGGCGCCGTCATAGGTTTTGCGGGTGATGAAGTTCACAACGCCGGCGACGGCGTCCGAACCGTACACGGAAGAGGCGCCGTCAGCGAGAACTTCCACGCGCTGCAGGGCGGTGGTGGGAATGATGTTGGGATCGGATTGCGCGTATTGCGTGCCGCCGCCTGGCGTGCGCAGGCCGTCGATCAACGTCAGCGTGCTGTTGCTGCCTGAGCCGGCGAGCTGGTGAATCGATGGCGCGTAGTACGAATAGGAGCTTTGCGCTTGCGGCGTGGAGCCGGCGGTCGTGATCGCGGGCACCGTGTTCACGAGCTCTGTGGCCGTGTTGGCGGCCATATTCTCCAGCGCCTCGGTGCCGACCGAAACCAAGTTCGAACCAACCGGCGCGACGCCGCGGATGCTTGAACCTGTTACGACGATCTCGTTGCTGTCGACAACGTCGTCATCAGGCGCCGTCTGTGCGGACGCCGAGAAAGCAAAGCACAGCGCCAACACCGAAGCCGATGCGCCAAGCGTGAGCTTGCCGATTGATTTGCTGCTACCCATCCGCGGGGCCTCCCCTCATCGTGTTCTTGGTCTCCCCCTTTGGAGGGAGTTTGTTGGACGCCCCGTTTCAGGGGCGCGATAGCGGCGGCAATTCGCGTTGCGCCGAAATCTGTATGGAGCGTGCGTCTCAACGTCACGTGCTGTCAAGCATATTGTATACAAGACTGCAAAATGCCGGGGATCATGGCTGCATTTCCTCGGAAAAGCCCCCAAATGACGGGTTCATTACGCAGGTGCAGCACAAAATAGCGTTGATACCTGCAAAACTGCATGCAAAAAATTGAGGCACGGCCCGTCAACGCTGACAAATTCTCCTGTCAGGCGAAAGTTCCGTTGGGCGTTCTGGAGCGATCACATGGGCGAGACAGAAGCGGTTCTAGCGTGGTTGCCCGCCGATTGGCGCACGGCGACGTTGGCTGGCCGGATTCAGACGGCTGAAGGGCCAACGCCCGTGGTCTCTCGGGCCGGCGAATTGCACGACATGACGCATGTGGCGCCGACCATGTCGGAGCTTTTGGCGCGCGACGCCTGGCGAGAGGGCGGCGCTTCGCTGGGGGCGCTTGATGCGTTTGATTTTAAAGCGCAGCCGCTTCTGGCGCCGATCGATCTTCA
>CAZWQS010000001.1:59155-71714 GCA_964635925.1 uncultured Terricaulis sp.
CGCTTGATGCGTTTGATTTTAAAGCGCAGCCGCTTCTGGCGCCGATCGATCTTCAGTGCGTCAAGGCCGCGGGCGTGACGTTCGCGGTCTCGGCGGTTGAGCGTGTGATCGAGGAGCGCGCGCGCGGCGATGCGGATCGCGCGCAGCAATTCAGAAACGAGTTGAGCGAACGCGTCGGCGCCGACATCTCCTCGGTGAAGCCGGGCAGCGAAGAAAGCGCGCGGCTGAAGCAGGCGCTGATCGCGGGCGGCGTCTGGTCGCAATATCTCGAAGTGGCGATCGGGCCGGATGCGGAGGTGTTCACCAAGGCGCCGATTCTATCCGCGGTGGGCGCGGGTGCGCTGATCGGCGTGCGCAGCGACTCGCATTGGAACAATCCAGAGCCAGAAGTGGTGATCGTGTGCGATCCCAAGGGCGCTGTCATCGGCGCGACGCTCGGAAATGACGTGAATTTGCGCGACTTTGAAGGACGCAGCGCATTGCTGCTGGGCAAAGCGAAAGACAACAACGCCTCCGCGGCGCTGGGACCGATGATACGCTTGTTCGATGACGGCTATAGCTGCGACGACGTGCGCAACGCTGTGGTGTCTCTGGAGGTGACGGGCAAGGATGGTTTTGTGCTGGAGGGTTCAAGCTCCATGCGCCTCATCAGCCGTGATCCGCTGGACCTCGCGCGCCAAGCCATGAGCGAGCACCAGTACCCGGATGGTTTTGTGCTCTATCTCGGCACGATGTTCGCGCCTGTGAAGGATCGCGATACGCCTGGGCGCGGCTTCACACACAAGGTCGGTGATCGCGTTCGGGTGTCCAGCGAGAAGCTCGGCGTACTTGAAAATGTCGTGACAACCAGCAAAGAAGCGCCACCTTGGACATTTGGCGTGAGCGCGCTGATGCGAAATCTGGCGCAGAGAGGATTGTTGAACTCATGAGCAAACGCCTTTCCCACTATATCGGCGGTGAACTCGCGGCGGGCGCGGGCGAGGATTTGAGCCTCAATCCCTCCGATACGCGCGATGTCGTCGCCAGCGTTCCCGTTGGCGGCGCCGACGAGGTGAACGCAGCGGTCGCCGCGGCGCGCGCGGCGTTTCCCGCGTGGTCGGAGGCGTCTCCCGAGGTGCGCTCGGATGTGCTCGACCGCGTGGGGACGGCGCTGCTGGAGCGGCGCGAGGAGATCGGCCGCTTACTCGCGCGCGAAGAGGGCAAAACGCTTGCCGAAGGCATCGGTGAAACGGCGCGCGCGGGCCGCATCTTCAAATTCTTCGCCGGGGAGGCGCTTCGCCGCGCCGGGCAGAACATCGATTCCGTGCGCCCCGGCGTGGAGATTCAAACGTACCGCCAGGCCGTGGGCGTGTTTGGTCTCATCGTGCCGTGGAATTTTCCAATCGCGATTCCCGCCTGGAAGGCGGCGCCCGCTTTGGCGTTCGGAAACACCGTGGTGATGAAGCCCGCAAGCCAAACGCCGGCGACCGCGGCTGCGCTAGCTGAGATTATCCAAGCCAGCGGCGCGCCGAATGGCGTGTTCAACATGATCTTCGGGCCCGGCGCCATGGGCCAGGCGCTGGTTGAGCACGGCGATGTCGTCGGCGTGTCGTTCACGGGGTCGCAGCGCGTCGGCCAGGGCGTCGCGAAGGCCGCGGTCGCACGCGGCGCACGCGTACAACTCGAGATGGGCGGCAAAAATCCGCTCGTGGTTCTCGACGACGCCGATCTTGACCGCGCCGTGGCGGTTGCGCTCGACGGTTCGTTCTTCGCGACAGGCCAGCGCTGCACGGCGTCAAGCCGCATCATCGTCACCGACGGCGTGCATGATCGGTTCGTCGCCGCGCTCGCGGAAAAAGTGGCGGCGCTGCGCGTGGGCGATGCGCTTGATCCGGCCACGCAGATGGGGCCGGCGGTCAGTGAAGCGCAGATGGAAAACTCGTATGCCTACATCGAAAGTGCGCGCGCCGATGGCGGGCGCATCGTCACTGGCGGGCGGCGCATTACGCGTGATGCGCCCGGCTTTTACGTCGATCCCGCGTTGATCGCGGACACCGATGCCAATATGCGTATCAACACGGAAGAGGTGTTTGGCCCCGTTGCGGCAACCATTCGTGTGAAGTCGTATGAAGAAGCGCTTGCTGTGGCCAATAGCGGCGCGTTCGGGCTTTCAGCCGGCATCGTGACGACCTCGCTTAAGCACGCGCGCGATTTCCAGCGGCGCGTGCAGGCGGGCATGGTGATGGTGAACCTTCCGACTGCTGGCGTGGACTATCACGTGCCGTTCGGCGGGACGAAATCTTCAAGCTATGGCCCGCGTGAGCAAGGCTCGGCCGCGATCGAGTTCTATACGCAAACCAAGACGGCATACTCGCTGGGCTGATCAGCGCGCGGCGACCAGTGAGGAATCGATTCGCTTGACGTCGGTTTGACTGGAAAGCGCCATCGCGACCTCAATTTCATGCCGCAGCAGCGCTAGCATGTTATCGACTCCGCGCGCGCCGTCGGCGGCGAGCGCGAACGCCCAAGGGCGCCCCAACATCACCGCCGAGGCGCCAAGCGCCAGCGCGCGCAACACGTCCACACCCGAGCGGACGCCCCCGTCGAGTAGGATCGGCGTCGATCCTGCAAGCGCGTCGGCGATTTTCGGGAGTGCGGAAATGGTGGAGGGCGCGCCGTCGAGCTGGCGGCCGCCGTGATTAGACACGATAATGCCTTCGGCGCCCGCCTTGACGGCCGATTGCGCATCTTCCGCTTCAAGGACGCCCTTGATGATCAGCCGACCACTCCAATGGCCGCGAATCCAATCGAGGTCTTTCCAGGTTATACTCGGATCGAAATTGCGCCCGACCCACGCGGTGAATTGATCAAGCCCAGCGCCGTTCGGCATGGCTGGGGCGACATTGCCGAGAATGTGCGGCCGGCCCATCACGCCGACGTCAAACGCCCAGAACGGGTGACACATCACGTCGATCGCGCGGGCGATGCGCACGTCGAGCCCCTGCGGCCCAGTGAGGCCCGAGCGCACGTCGCGATGGCGAACGCTATGCACGGGCAGATCGACTGTGAGGATGAGCGTGCTCACGCCTGCGTCGCGCGCGCGGCGCAGCAGATCGGCCATAAAGGCGCGGTCTTTGATCATGTAGAGCTGCAGCCAAGGCGGCGTCTGCATGACGGGCCGCACCTCCTCGATCGCGCAGCAAGACATGGTGGAGAGCGTAAACGGCACGCCGTTCTTTTCCGCCGCGCGCGCGGCCTGCACCTCGCCGCGCCGCGCATACATGCCGGCAAGGCCAACCGGCGAAAGCGCCACAGGCATCGACCAGGTCTGGCCAAACAGCTCAACGGAAAGGTCAAGTTTGGAGACATCTCGCATCACGCGCTGGCGCAACGTAATGGCCTGAAAATCCGCGGCGTTTCGCGCGAGCGTAGCTTCGCTGTAGGAACCGCCGTCGATGTATTCGAACAGAAAGAAAGGAAGGCGCCGGCGCGCCAGTTCGCGATAATCGCTGATATCGGCGGGGGTCATGGGGCGGTCACGAGCCGGTCCAAACGCGGTCTTTCTTTTCCAGGAAATGGCGAATGCCCATGTGAAAATCGGCGCTGCCGTAAACAAGGCGGATCAGATCGTCGATGTCGGGCAGATTTGCGTAAGTCAGCCGGCGGATCGCTTCCTTGCTGGCGCGCGAAGTGAGTGGGGCGTTTTCAGCGGCGCGCTTGCACATGGCGTCGGCGACTTCATCAAGCGTATCGCGCGGCGCGATCGCATGGATATGGCCAAGCGCGCGGAGCTCTTCCGCGCCGATCATCTCACCCAGCAGCAGGATGCGCTTGGCTTGCGCGATGCCCACATGCGCCACAAGGCGCGCATAGCCGCGCGCGGAAAGCAGGTTGCCGATCGAGCGGCCAAGCGGTGAGCCGAAGCGCGCATCGGGGGTGGCGATGCGCAGATCGCAGGCAAACGAAAGCGCCAGCCCGCCGCCAACGGCCCAACCTTCGACAATGGCGATCGTGGTCATCGGTAGCGATTCTACAGCGCTGACATAGGAATCCATCTCGCGTTCGTAATCGACGCCCTGATCGCCGGAGGTGAAATCCAGAAAGCCGCTAATATCGGTGCCTGCCAGAAACGCCTTGCCGCCCGCGCCGCGCAGCGTGACGACGCGCAAGCTCTTATCCTCCGCGAGTTCGCCGCAGAGCCGGCCCAGTTCGCGCCACATCTCAAAGGTGAGCGCATTCAGCGCGCCGGGATTGTCGAACACGATGCGCCCGATGGCGCCGTCGCGGGAGAAGCGGACTTTACCCTCGCTCATGCGCCATGCGCCTCTCAGGTTGTGGCGGAGATCAATCCGCGCTGCGCGAGTTCGGAGATGAGTTCGTCGCGGTGTTGGTTCAGCAGGGGCGGAGGATAGCGCACTTGCTGCGGCGTTGCGCCAAGTTTCACCGGGAAACCCAACGCCTTGAATGTGCCTTCGACCGGATGATCGATGTCCTGAACCATGCTGCGCGCGGCCGCATGCTCGCTATGCAGCACCTGCTCATAATTGTAGATCGGGCCCGACGGCACGCCGGCTTCCAGAAGCGCATCGACCCATTCGGCCACCGTGCGGGAGGAGAACGTCTCTTTGAGTTCCTCAATCAAAACCAAATGGTTCGTCACGCGGTCGCTGTTGCTCACAAAGCGCGGATCGTCCGCTAAGTCCATGCGATTGGCGACGCGCAACAGCGCCAGCCAAAGCTTCTGATTGGCCGCGCCCACCACGAAATAGCCGTCGGAAGCTTGCACCGCCTGATAGGGTGCGGACATGCGGTTTGCGGTGCCGAGCGGGCGCGGCGATTTGCCAGTGCCCCAATATTCAGTGGTTTCCCACACCGATAGCGCCAGCGCGGCTTCAAACAACGACGAGCCGACCCATTGGCCTTCGCCGGTTTTCTCGCGCGCGAAGAGGGCGCTAAGGATCCCGTAGAGCGCGAACATCGCGGCCCCGAGATCGCCAACGGGAACGCCATTTTTGACCGGTTCGCCGGTGGAGACGCCGGTTGCGCTCAATACGCCCGACATCGCTTGCGCGATGAGGTCAAAGCCTGGGCGCTGCGCCCACGGCCCGCTCACGCCGAAGCCCGAAATGCTGGCGTAGATGAGACGCGGATTGATTTTGGCGAGCGTCTCGTAGCCCATGCCCAGCCGGTCGGCGACGCCGGGGCGGCCGTTCTCGACCAGCACGTCAGCGGTTTTTACCAGCGCGTAGAAAATCTCGCGCTCGGCAGGGTTTTTTAGATCAAGCGCGATACTGCGCTTGTTGCGGTTGAGTGCGAGGAAGCCTGGGCTGTCCTCGCCCTTGAGGCGAAAGCCCATGGCGCGGCGCGTTTGGTCGCCAACTTCGGGCGGTTCGACTTTGATGACGTCCGCGCCCATGTCGCCAAGCAGCATGCAGCAGAATGGGCCCGCCATGACCTGCGAGACGTCGAGAACGCGGAGTCCTGAGAGTGGCAATATCTTGGACAAGCGGCACCGTTCTGTTGTTGTTTTTCGCTCTTGGAGCCTTGCGGCCGCCTCCCCTGAGCGTGTCGATAAGAAATGTATACAAGTGTCGTTTGAGGCGTCAAGCGGGACTGTCCATCTAGAGAAAAGCGGTATTCAGGGGCATTTCTGGGCGCAATATGCGGCGCATCTAGGCACAACAGCATTGAGTCCGGGAAAGTTGTATGCAAACATCGGATGCGCCCTCAAGAGCGCTGCATCAAATGGCCCAGCACAAGAACCCAAGGGAGGGGCGCATGGGAGCGAACCGACGTGCGATTTCGCGCACGCTTCAGAATCTTCCGCGGCGCGCGATGTTCCGCGCACTGGCGGCGGCGGCGCTTGCGGCCGCGTTGAGCGCGTGTGCGCCAACAGCATCAGACGATGTGCAGGTGTACCGCGATTTCGTGCTGATCGACGGCACAGGCGCTGCGCCGCTGCAGGACGCGGCGATGGTGGTGCGGGACGGGCGCGTCTCCTGGGTAGGCCCCGCGCGTGACCTCAATGCGCCGGAAGGCGCGGAAGTGACGAGCCTCGAGGGCCGTTACGTGATTCCCGGCCTCATCGACACCCATGTGCACCTCGCTAATGTGCAGGACATGGTTCAGGACCGTGAGTTTTTCACGCGCGAAAGCCTCGAGCGCGAACTCGGCGTTTACGCCGCTTATGGCGTCACCACAGTGCAGAGCCTCGGCACTGACAGCGATCCCATCTACGAAGTTCGCGCCGAGCAGCGCGCGAGCGGCCGGCCGACAGTTTCGCGCATCTATACGAGCGGACGCGGCATCGTGTTCGCGGGCGGTTATGGCGGTCTTGCCGGCGTCAACGCGCCGGTCTCGACTGTTGAAGAAGTGAACGCGCGAGTTGATGAATTGGCGGCGCGCGGCGTGGATGTCGTGAAATTCTGGCTCGATGACGAACTGGGCTCCATGCCGAAAATGCCGCCGGAGATCAGCCAGGCGATTATCGAGGCGGCGCATCGGCACAATTTACGCGCGGTGGCGCACATCTTCTATCTGGAAGACGCCCAGCGCTTGGTTGACCAGGGCATCGACGGCTTCGCCCACAGCGTGCGCGACCGCCCGGTGGATCAACGCCTGATCGACAGCATGCGCGAACGCGGCGTGTGGCAGATGGCGGCCACGCTCTCGCGCGAGGCGGCTATCTTCACCTACGGCGCCGACGCGCCGTTCCTGCACGATCATTTCTTCACGCAGAGCGTTTCACCGCGAAGCATCGAGGTGCTTTCCGATCCCGAGCGCCAACGTGGCATCGCCACTGGCCCGCATTTCGCGGACTATCAGCGCTTCTTGCAGACAGCGCAGCAAAACCTCGTGCGGCTGCGCGACGGCGGCGTGCGCTATGCATACGGCACTGACGCCGGCCCGCCAGGGCGTTTTCCGGGTTTTGCCGATCATTGGGAGCTGCAATTGATGGTCGAAGCTGGCTTCACGCCGGCGCAAGCGATCGAGTCAGCCACGCGCCAGGCGGCCGAATATCTCGGCGCGGAAGATCTCGGTACGCTTGAAGTATCCAAATGGGCGGATTTCGTGGTCGTGGACAGCGATCCGCTCGCGGATGTCGCCAATTTGCGCGACATTTCGCAGGTTTTCATCGCGGGCCGACAAGTTCGTTCGATTGAGCGGTGACGCCTCCCCATCGCGCCGGCGCGCAATGTCGCGTCGGCGCGGGCCCCTCTAAACTTGGTTGATCTCGATGGCGATGCAATCTCAGGCGCAGCGACCCACTTACGTCCGCCACATCGTTTTGTGGCTTACTGTCGCCGTTTACATGATCACTTATATGGATCGTGTGGTGATCTCGGTCGCTGCGCCGTCGATCCAAGAGGAATTTGGCCTTTCGCTCATCACGATGGGCTTCATCTTCAGTGCGTTTCAGTTGAGCTACGCGTTGTTTCAGATCCCTGGCGGATGGCTGGGCGATCGCTTCGGGCCGCGTCGGGTGCTTTCGGGCATCGTGATCTGGTGGTCGGCGTTCACGGCGGCGACCGCGGCCATGTGGTCGGCGAATGCTCTGATCGTGTGCCGCTTCCTGTTCGGGATGGGCGAAGCTGGCGCGTTCCCGAACGCGACGCGTTCGCTATCGCGCTGGATTTTGCCCTCCGAGCGCGGCTGGGCGCAGGGCGTGACGCACGCGGGCGCGCGCTTGGGCGCGGCGGTGACGCCGTTCCTGGTCGCTTACATGATCCTCCACATGGGCTGGCGCGCGCCGTTCTTTATTTTCGCGGTGCTGGGGATCATCTGGGCGGTTGTCTGGTTCTGGTATTACCGCGATACGCCGAACGAGCATCAAGGCGTCAACGATGCCGAGCGCGAGATGATCAACGAGGCGCTGGGCGCGCGCGGCGCGGCGGGCAAGACGCGCAAGAAGACGCCGTGGGGGCAGTTTTTGCGCAGTCCTCAGCTTTGGCTGCTTTCGGCCATGTACGCCTGCTACGCCTACGTTATGGCGATTTTCCTCACCTGGTTTCCGAAATATCTGATCGACGAGCGCGGGTTCACGCTTGCGGAAATGGGGCTGGCGGCCAGCTTGCCGCTCGCGGCCGCGGTGATCGGCGATCTTTGCGGCGGTTCGGCCTCGGATCGCATCTTCAACAAGACCGGCAAGATCAATCTGGCGCGCCGCTCCGTGGCGATCGTCGGGTTCATACTGGCGGCGGCGGCTATTCCGCCGGCGATTTTGGTGGGCAGCCCGCTGATGGCGGTGGCGCTCTTCTGCGTGGCGTTGTTCGGCCTGGAGCTTACGGTTGGCGTGTCGTGGGCGGTGACGCTGGATATCGGCGGCGAGTTTGCAGGCTCGGTGTCGGCCATCATGAACACGTGCGGCAACCTTGCCGGCGCCTCGGCGGCGGCGCTCACTGGTTTTCTCATCACCCTTTATGGCTGGAGCGTCGCTTTCTTGGTGTTGGCGGTGTTGTGCGCTGTCGCGGCGGTGCTCTATTTCTGGATCGACGCCTCGCGTCGCATCTATGTGGACCCCATTTCGGACGAAAAGATCGTTACAGAAGCAAGGTGAGCAGCCATTCAGGTGTTATCGCGGAACCGGAATTTGGTATGCAAACCGCGAGAGTCGTGTCAGTGAGCAACCGCAAGGTGCATAGGAACGATCGTGGGTAAGGCAGCAAAGCGCGCAACCAAGACCGCCAAGCCGCGCGCAAGTGCAAAACGCGGCCGCGCGCCGGCGGAAATGCAAAAGGGTTGGCTGCACCAGGATGCGGTCGCGGTGCTGCGCAAGCTCATCCTTTCGGGCGAGTTGCCGCCAAACGAGCGCTTGCGCGAAATCGCGATCAGCGAACGTCTGGGGGTCTCACGGACGCCGGTGCGCGAGGCGTTTCGCACGTTGGCGGCGGAAGGCTTGGTCGATCTCTTGCCCAACCGCAGCGTTGTCGTCACCGACGTCAATATCGACGACTCGCCCGATCTCTTCTCGGTGCTTGGCGCGCTCGAAGGATTGGCGGCGTCGCAAGCGTGCGAGCGCATGCCGGCAGGCGACATCGATACGCTGAAAAATATGCAGGATTTGCTCGAGCGCCAGTTCGAGATGGCTGATCGCGTCGGCTATGCCGAAACCAATCGGCAGATTCACGAAGTGATCGTCAAAGGCTCGCAGAACGCGTCGCTGTTGTTGGCATGGCGCGTTCTGTTGCCGCGCGCGCAGCGTGTGCGCAATTTGAACAATCTCGATCGCCGCCGCTGGGCCGCCGCCGTGAAAGAGCACCACGAAATCCTCGACGCCATCACCGCGCGCAACGGCGATAAGCTGCGTGTTTTGATGCAAGAGCATTTCGACAATGGCGTTGAATCCATGCTCAAGCAGCATCAGGTCACAAACGGCAAGCGTGTGTTCTCCGTAACGGACTAGAGCGCCAACAAGCGCGCCAGATGCTGGAGTGAGGCATGGATAAGCGCGCGTTTTTGGCCGGGGCGTTGGGGTTGGGGCTTTCGCCGGCGGCGCACGCCAAGCCACTCGATGCTGGCAAACAAGCGAACGCGCCGGCCGCTACGCTGCGTCGTGAAGGCGTGCCTCACGCCATGGCGCGAACGGTCGGCATATTTCAGACCCGACAAGGCTGGCCCAACGGCATGGCGCTCGCACCGGAAGGTGTATGGATTGGCGAACAGCAAACGCTCACGCCGGATTTCGGCCCCGCCGGCGTCTCAAACGACGCCTTCCTCTATGATTGGAATGGCCGCGTGCTGCGGACCTTCCGTACGCGCTCGCAGAATACGAGCGGCCTTGGATTTGGCGGCGGCTATTTGTGGGTCGGCGCCAATGCCGCGCCGTTTGGCATTTTTCAGATGACGCCGGATGGCGAAACCGTCAGCCACCGTCAGATTCCGCTGGGCGGGGGCGGCTGTCATGGCGTGGAATGGCACGCGGGCAAACTCTGGATCGTATCCACACGGCTGCGCACGATCATGCGTGTCGATCCCGATACCTGGCAGGCCGAATTCCTGATCCCGATCCAAGCGCCGCGGTCGCACGAGACGGCGTACGACAATGGCGCGATCTGGATCGTCGTCGGCACAGGCGGCGGGGCGCAAAACCGCGCGGGTCTGCACAAATACGACGCCGCGACAGGGCGCCTTCTGCAGACGGTGGATTTCGTTGACGGATCCGCGGACCCGCATGGATTGCTGATCCGCGACGGCGCGCTGTATTCGTGCGATGCGGGCGTATTGCCCGGCGCACCGCTGCGCTCGAGCCCAGGCAGCGGCAGCGTCTTCCGGATCGACTTTATCTAGCTTAGGCCCAATGCATCTGCACGCGATGATGCGTGCTGATCGCGCGGTCGATGTTTTCGATGATCCATGCGGTCATGGCCCGGCAGCTCAGCGCGCCGCCGAGGTCGGCCGTGCGCGCGCCCTGATCAAGCGCGGCTTCCACCGCGGCTTCCACCGCTATCGCCTCGTCATTCAGTTTGAGGCCGTAGCGCAGCAGCAAAGCGGTCGAGAGGATGGCCCCGATCGGATTGCACATGTCGCGCCCGGCGATATCGGGGGCCGAGCCGTGCACCGGCTCGAACAGGCCGGGCCCGCCCGCGCCAAGCGAGGCCGACGGCGCCAACCCGATCGAGCCGCCGAGCACGGAGGCCTCGTCAGAGAGAATGTCGCCGAACATGTTTTCCGTTAGGATCACGTCAAACGCCCGCGGGTTGCGGATCAACACCATGGCTGTGGAATCCACGAGCGCGTGTTCGAGTTTCACGTCAGCGTAGTGCGCGGCATGCACGCGCGTGACGACATCGCGCCACAAACGGCTGGTTTCGAGCACGTTGGCCTTGTCGACCGAGGTTACCTTGCCGCGCCGTGCGCGCGCGGCGGCGAATGCCGCATGCGCAATGCGCTCGACCTCGGAGACGCTGTAAACATAGGCGTCGCTGGCTTCGGTTTCGCTGCGATTCTTTTCGCCAAAGTAAGAACCGCCGGTGAGCTCGCGAAACGTAACAAAATCCACACTCTCAACGATGGCCGCTTTCAGCGGTGATTGCTCGATCAGTGATTCATAGATGCGCACGGGGCGGATGTTGGCGAAGAGGCCCAGCGCCTTACGCAAGCCGAGCAGCCCCGTTTCGGGGCGCACTTTCGCGCCGTCCCATTTCGGGCCGCCCACCGCGCCGAGGAACACCGCGTCGGACGCGCGGCAGGCCGCGAGTGTTTCGTCGGGTAGTGCAGCCCCGCTTGCGTCAATCGCCGCCCCGCCGATGAGGTGGGTGGCGTAGTTGAAGCGCCGGTGAAAACGCTCACCAATGGCGTTGAGCACATCGCGCGCCGCGGTCGTCACCTCGGGGCCGACGCCGTCTCCGGGCAGAAGGGTGATGGCGTGCGTGGCGGTCATACGGCGTTTTCCTGTTCGAATGCTTCGATGGCGGGCGTGCGTTCCATCAGCCAACCCATCGTATCGACGCCCTCAAGCAAACAGCGGCGCGCGAAGGGCTCGACCTTGAAGGGGATGGGCTCGGTGTTGCCGATGCTGAGCATGCAGCGCTCAAGGTCGATGGTGACGCGCCCGCCTGGATCATCGAGCAGGCGCTGATGCGTTTCTTTATCGACACTGATGGGCAATAGGCCGTTCTTCAGGGCGTTGGAGGTGAAGATGTCGGCAATGCTGGTGGAGATCACCGCGCGCACGCCGTAATCCAGCAGCGCCCACGGCGCGTGCTCGCGCGATGAGCCGCAGGCGAAATTATCGCCCGCCACCAGGATTTTGTGCTCGTTCGTATCGGCCGTGTTGAGCGGTGCGTCGGTGATCACGGCGCCGGCGGCGTCATAACGCCAATCGTAGAACGCCTTGGCGCCCAAACCCGCACGCGTGGTCGTGGTCAAGAACCGCGCGGGGATGATCTGATCGGTGTCTATGCTCTCTTGCGCCAACACAATAGTGCGCGAGGTGAGTTGGGTGAAATGCTCAGGCACGGGCGGCCTCCAGCGTGAATGTCCGCGGGTCGGTAAGCACGCCAGTTATCGCGCTGGCCGCGGCGGTGGCGGGGCTGGCCAGGATGGTGCGTGCGCCCTTGCCCTGGCGCCCCTCGAAATTGCGGTTGCTTGTGGACACCGCGAGTTGACCCGGCGCGACGAAATCGCCGTTCATGGCGATGCACATGGAGCAGCCGGGCAGGCGCCATTCGGCGCCGGCCTCTATAAACACGCGGTCGAGCCCCTCAGCCTCGGCTTCGCGCTTAACCGATTCCGAGCCTGGCACGACCAACATGCGCACGCTTTCCTTCACGCGCCGCCCGCGCAACACATCCGCAGCCGCGCGCAAATCGCTCAACCGCCCATTGGTGCAGGAGCCGATGAAGACGACATCGACAGGCGCGCGCGTTGTGGCTTCGCCCGCGGTGAAGCCCATATAGGTGAGCGAACGCGCCTGCGATTCAGTGCTGGGCGTCGGCGCCGCCGCGCCGATGGCGATCGCGGCGTCCGGCGTGGTGCCCCATGTCGCCATTGGCGTGATCGTCGCGGCGTCGAGGCGAATTTCCTTGTCAAACAGCGCGCCGTCGTCGCTGGCCAGCGCAAGCCAGCGCGCCGTCGCCGC
>CAZWQS010000002.1:0-49394 GCA_964635925.1 uncultured Terricaulis sp.
GGGAATGGCGAACACCGGGCCGATGCCCATTTCCTCCGGCAGGCAGCCGGCGACGGCCATGCCGCGATAGGCGCCCAGCGGCTCAAGCCCGCGCCGTTCGGCTTCCTTGGCTTCCATCAGCACCGCGGCGGCTGCGCCGTCCGACAATTGCGAGGCGTTGCCGGCGGTGACGTATTTGCCTTCCTGAATGAAGAGCCCGCCTTTGAACACCGGCGCCAACTTTTGCAGATCGGCCATCACCGTTTGCGGGCGATTGCCTTCATCCTGGCGCAGCGTGACCTCTTTTTCGCTGATCTCGCCGGTTTCCTTGTTCTGCACCTGCATGATCGACTTCAGCGGCGCGATTTCGGCATCGAACACGCCTGCGGCTTGCGCGGCGGCCGTGCGCTGCTGTGATTGCAGCGCGTATTCATCCTGCACCTCGCGGCTGATGCCGTAACGCTCGGCCACGATTTCGGCGGTTTCGATCATGGAAGCGCGGCGGAGCTCAGGGATGTGCTCATCGAGCCACGCATCGCCGGCGCGGTAGCGGTTTTGCTTATCGTTCTGCACCAGGCTGATGGATTCAAGCCCGCCGCCGACCGCCACCGGCGCGCCGTCATTGACGATGTATTTCGCCGCCGTCGCGATGCCCATAAGGCCGGACGAGCATTGGCGATCCACTGTCATGCCGGCGACGGATTTCGGCAACCCGGCGCGCAGCGCCGATTGGCGCGCAATGTTGAAGCCGGTCGAGCCCTGCTGCATCGCACAGCCCATCACGACGTCATCGATTTCACCGGGATCCACCTTCGCGCGCTTCACCGCTTCGGCGATCACATGGCCGCCAAGCTCGGCGCCGGAGGTGTTGTTGAACGCCCCGCGATAGGCCCGGCCGATCGGGGTGCGCGCGGTGGAGACGATGACGGCTTCGCGCATGGGAGGCGCCTTTCTAAAAGCTGCGGACCTGGCACATTGGCCCCTGGCCGGCGCCGGTCAAAGCCGCCACAAACAGGAACCGTAATTCTGGTTTCTGCCTGAGGACGCCGTCGGTTGTCAATCACGCCGTTGCGGCAAGCGGCGCTTGACCGAACGCGACGCCCCGGCGAGAGTGAACGTGAATTACGTTTCCGGTTTTGGGAGGGAAGCCATGAGCGCGCCATTGGAAGGCATCCGCGTGCTGGATTTCGGCCGCTACATCGCAGGCCCCTATTGCGCGGCGCTGCTAGCGGAGTTCGGCGCGGATGTGATCCGCATCGAAAAGCGCGACGGCAGCGAGGATCGCTGGGTGCTGGCTGTCTCCAGCAATGGCGAAGGGCCGCTGTTCATGCAGATGAACCGCAACAAGCGCTCATTGACGCTCGATCCCGCCAGCGCCGAGGGGCGCGAGGTGGTGAAGCGCCTCGTTGAAACCGCCGACATCGTGGTGGCGAACTTGCCCGCGCCGGCGCTGGCCTCCATGGGGCTGGATTATGCGACGCTGAGCGCGATCAACCCGCGCGTCATCCTCGTAACCAGCTCCGCCTTCGGCGCGACGGGGCCAATGGCGCGCAGCGTAGGCTTTGACGGCATCGGCCAGGCCATGTCGGGCGCGGTCTATATGACGGGCGAGCCCGATCAGCCTTATCGCGCGGCGGTGAACTGGGTCGATTTCAGCACCGCCCTGCACAGCGCCTTCGGCGCCATGGTCGCGCTCGCCGCGCGAGAAAAGACCGGGCGCGGGCAAGTGGTGGAAGGTTCGCTGTTGATGACGGCGATCGCGCTGGTGAACGGCTCGCTGATCGAGCAGGCGATCACCGCGCCGAACCGTGTTCCCTCGGGCAATCGCGGGCAAACTGCCGCCCCTGTCGATATCTGCCGCACGAAGGATGGATGGCTGCTCGTGCAGGTGGTCAGCCAGCCGCTCTATGCGCGATGGGCCAAACTGATGGGCGAACCGGAATGGCTGGACGATCCGCGCTTCGCCAATGACGAATTACGCGGGCGGCACAATGATCTGATCAACGGCCGCATGGCGCGCTGGTGCGCCGAACGCACCAGCGAAGAATGCATCGCGGCACTGAGCGAAGCGAAAATCCCTTGCGGCCCGGTGCTTACCGCGCAGCAGGCGCTTGATCATCCGCAGATCGCCGCGCTCGATCTTCTGCAGCCGGTCGATTATCCGGGGCTTCCCAAGCCCGCGCCGGTGGCGCGCGCGCCGCTCAACCTTTCCGACACGCCCGGCGGCATCCGCCATCGCGCGCCCATTTTGGGCGAGCACACGCAGGACGTCCTTGCAGAGCTCGGCTATTCAAACAGCGACATCGCCGGCCTGCGCGAGCGCGGGACGATCTAAGCCTCACCAGGTTTCGCCATGCGGCCTGATCTCCGTCAGGAACGACCAGGCGGAGCGATCCTGCTGCGTGAGGTGGAACGCTTCCTCCGCGATAGCGCGCGGGGCGACGAAGAATTCGTCGGGCGCGTCGGGCTTCAGCTTGCGCGTCCAATCGTGATCGATCACGCCGTCGATCAAAAGATACGCCACATGCACGCCCTTCGGCCCCAACTCGCGGGCGATGGATTCGAGCAGGATGCGCGCGGCCGCCTTTGTGGGCGCGAAGCCCGCGAAATTTTTCTTGCCGCGCAACGCCGCGGTATTGCCCGTGGCGATAATCGTTCCCTTCCCCGCCGCGATCATCGCCGGCGCGACGTGCCGCGCCAGATGCAGCAACGCCATCGTGTTGACGTTGAAATTGCGCTGCAGCGAGCTTGGCTTGATCTCCATAAAAGAACCGAGCGAGCCATTTACTGCGTTGTGGACCAGCACCTCGGCGGCGCCGAACGCGTTGTCGATGGCGCCCAGCGTGAAATGAAGCTGCGCCTCGTCGCCGACATCGCACGCGAACGCATGCGCGTGCTCGACCTCGTCCGCCAGCGCGTCGATCACGCCGCGTGAACGGGCGAGCATCGCCACAGCGTAGCCGCCGGCCGCGAAACGGCGCACGAGCGCCGCGCCCGTCCCCGGCCCAACGCCGCTGATGATCGCGAGAGGACGGGCGCTCATGGCAAAACCTCGATGACCGCGCGCTTTTCGCGTGACTTGCGCGGGCGACACTAATATGAATTGTTATTCCGGTTTTGCAAGCGGGCTTCATATTATGAGCGAAGCGCATCTCGATGATTTCCGCGCCGCGGCGCGTGCTTGGCTGGAGGCGAACTATCCGCCCGAGCTCAGCGAGAATCCCACCAGCGTCACCGCCGGCATGATCGACGGCGCCAAGCCGACGCCTGCGGCCGCGCTTTGGCGCAAGCGCATGGGCGACAAAGGCTGGGGCGTCCCCACCTGGCCGCAACGCTATGGCGGGGGCGGCCTCAGCGCGGCCGAGGCCGACGTGCTGAAGCAGGAGATGAACCAGCTCGGCGCGCTCAATCCCATCGGCGGGCTGGGCATGATGATGTTCGGGCCGACGCTGCTTGAATACGGCACGGAAGCCCAATGCGCGCGCCACATTCCGCCGATCGCACGCATGGAGCTTCGCTGGTGCCAGGGCTTCAGCGAGCCCGGTGCAGGCTCGGACCTCGCCTCGCTGCAAACCAAGGCGGAAGACAAGGGCGATCATTTCCTCGTCACCGGCCAGAAAGTGTGGACGACGGGCGCGCAATATTCGGATTGGTGCTTTTGCCTGGTGCGCACCTCGAATGTCGGCAAAAAGCACGACGGCATCAGCTTTCTCATGATCGACATGAAAAGCCCCGGCGTGGAGGTCCGCCCGATCGTGCTGATCAGCGGTGAATCGCCGTTTTGCGAGACGTTTTTCACCGAGGTGAAAGTGCCGAAGGAAAACCTGGTCGGCCCGCTGAACGGCGGCTGGACCGTGGCCAAGCGGCTGTTGCAGCACGAGCGCGTGTCCACCAGCGGCGCCAGCGCGTTCAAGGCCGAGCGCGTCGGCGATCTGCGCACGCTGGCGAAAAATTATTATGGCGTCGATGAAAACGATCGCATCGTCGATTCCGATTATCGCGCCCGGCTGACCGCGCATTTGATGGATGAGCGCGCTTTCCGCCTCACAGCCGCGCGCGCCCTGAACGACCGCGCCGGAGGAAATAACGGCGTCTCCGCTGTGTCTTCCATTCTCAAGAATGCCGGCATGCGCGTCAGCCAAACGCGCGCGGAGCTGATCGTGGAAGCGATGGGCATGCAGGGCGTCGGCTGGGAAGGCCCGCAATTCAGCGAAACCGAAATCGCCAGCCTGCGCGCGATGCTGCACGGCAAGGCCGGCTCGATCGCGGGCGGCTCAAACGAGATTCAGAATAACATCATCGCCAAGCGCATTCTCGGCCTGCCCGATCCCAAGCCCGGCGCCTGACGAAAAAGAAGAGGCCGCGCGCTATGCGCACGCGGCCTCCCTCCTCCTAGTTCCCCCAATAGACGTACTCGTCGCTCTCCGACTGCGGGAAGCTTAGCGGGTGATCGACCATCACCGGCGAGGCGCCCGTCTGCGGCCACATCGACGGCGCTTGTTCGGCGTTGTGCGCTTCGATCAGCGCGCGCAGCCGCGCCACCACTTCTGGCCGTTGGTCGGCCAGATTGTTGCGCTCGGTGGGATCGACCGAGAGATCAAACAGCCATTCCTTCGCGGGAATTTCGCCGATCTGCAGTTTCCAATCGCCCTGGCGCACAACTTGATATGGGCCAGTGCGCCAGAACAGCACCTCATGGGGGCGGCCTTGGCGCTCCCCGCGCACGAAGGGCACGAGATCAACCCCGTCGATCACCCGGTCGCGCGGCGCACGCACGCGCGCGGCCGCGGCCACGGTGGGGAAGATGTCAAAGTGCGAAACCGGCGCGTAATAGGTCGAACCTGCGGGAATTCGCGCGGGCCAACGCATGAAATACGGCGCGCGGATGCCGCCTTCAAAGAAGGTCTGCTTCCAGCCGCGGAACGGGCGATTGATATCAGGCAAGCCGAGATAGTAGGCGCCGCCATTGTCCGAGGTGAAAATAACGAGCGTGTTCTCGTCGATCCCTTCTTCCTGCAACGCCTGCAGCACCTGGCCGATGCCGCGATCAAGTTGGCGGATCATCGCCGCATAGACGCGCAACGTGTGATCCTCAATGTGCGACAGCGCCTCGTAATCCTCCCGCGTGGCCTGCAGCGGCGTATGCGGCGCGCTGTAAGCAAGGAACATGAAGAACGGACGATTGCGATTGGCGCGAATGGCGGCGACCGCTTGCTCAGACAAATAATCGGTGGTGTGCCGCGCCGGCTGGAATACCTCGTCGGTGCTGTCCTGACGGATATAGAATTGCGAGCCCGCCCAGAGGAATTGGTCGATCGGATCGAAAGAAAGGCGCGCGCTGACGCCGCGCGGATCATCCGGGGGCAGATAGAATTGCGCGCCGGCGGTGAAGCCGAGGCTTTCGTCAAACCCGCGCGCTTGCGGGCGGAATTGCGTCGCCTCGCCCAAATGCCATTTACCGATGTGAATGGAATGGTATCCGCTTTGCTGCAGCATGCGCGGGATCATGATCTCGCTCGTCGGCACGCCCATGTCCGCATACGGGATCATGCCGGCCTCGCGCTCGCGATAATAGACTGGGTCATGAATGCCGTAATCAAACTGGCGCACGCGCCGCGCCATCGACAGCGGCACCGGCGTGAATTCATAGCCAAACCGGGTTTGATAGCGCCCGGTCATCATCGCCGCGCGCGAGGGCGCGCAGGTGCCGTGGCCGGTATAGCCTTGCACGAAATTTACGCCGTCACGGCCGATGGAATCGATGTTCGGCGTCGGCACCGTGCCGCCGGCGACGCCGCCCCCGTTGAACGTAATGTCGTTGTAGCCAAGGTCATCGGCGAGGATCAGGATGATATTGGGTTGGTTGCGCCGGCTCGGCCGCGCCGGGCCTTGCTCCCATTGCACCTCACGCGAGGGCGCGATCTCCAACCGGCGCCAATTGGTGGGGCCGATGTCGCGTCCTTCGGGCTGCGCTTCAGTCGATGGCGTCGGTTGGCTCGTCTGCGCGCCGGCCAGTTCCGATCCCGCCAGCGTGAGCGCCGCCAATACTCCCGCCGCCGTCAAGGCAATCCTGCCGCTCGTTCGCGCCATTGCGCCACCTCCCTATTGTTGCGTTTGCCTACGGCGCACGCGCCGCAACCCCCGGTTGATTTTGCTGAACCGGAATATCGGTTCCATACTGCGCGCGCCGCGCGCGCTTGTCCATGGGGCGAAAAACGTAGCACAGCGGCCACGACGCGACGGAAACACCTCCCTTTTTAACCCAACGGCCCTTGACAGACAGGGGGGGGGAGACGCGATGCTCAGGAACCGGAATTCTAATTCGCGAACCGGATACAAAAATATAGGGGGAAGTAATGTCCTATAACCGAAACGGCGCCAGTTTGGCTGCAGGCTCGGCGTTGGCCCTCATCTTTTCTGTCGCCGGCGGCGTGGACGCCAACGCGCAGGAAGCCAGGGGATCCGAAGTCGACACCTTGGTGATCACCGCCACCAAGCGCGCGGCCGACATCCAAGACGTGCCGATGTCTGTCACCGCGTTCAGCGGCGACTATCTGGAGCAGATCGGCGCCAACAACGCCGAAGAGCTGATGCGCTCGGTCCCCTCGGTGGGGATCACCCAATCCAACAACAACCGCAACACCACTGTGTTCGTTCGCGGCATCGGCACCAGCGGCACCAACCCCGGCATTGAATCCAGCGTCGGCATTTTCATCGATGGCGTCTATGTCATGGGCGCGGGCTCGATCCAGTCCAATTTGACTGACGTTTCATCGATCGAAATTCTGCGCGGCCCGCAAGGCACGCTCTATGGCCGCAACACGCCGGTGGGCGCGATCAACATCAATACGCGCGTGCCGGATGGCGATCTGGACGCGTTCGTGAGCCTGCGCGTGGGCGATTACAATGCCCGCCAACTCAGCGGATATGTTGGCGGCGGCAGCGACACGCTGGCGGGGCGCCTCACCTTCTGGACATCCGATCGCGACGGCTATCAATACAATCTCTCCACCAATGACGATGTGAACGGCAAGGAAGAGTACGGCCTGCGCGGGCGCGTGCGCTGGGAGCCCTTCAGCAATCTCACCGGCGATTTCGTGGCGTTTTACACGCGCATGCGCTCGGATTGCTGCACCGCCGAGGTGCGCGATCCCACCGGGCCGCGCGGCTTGGCGACGCCTGGCTTCCTCGCCGCAGCCGCCGCGACGGGGCATCCGTTCCGCGATTTCACCAGCGGCGACCACGTGGTGGACGACGAGAATGTCGGCCTCGACATCACCGAAGCCTACGGCGTCTCGGGCACGTTCGATTATGATCTAGGCGGGGGCTTCACGCTGACCTCGATCACCGGCTTCAACGCCTATCAGGACGACATCCGCAACCTGCCGACAGACATGCTGCCCCAAAGCGTCGTCAGCGGCAGCAATCAATTCATGCTGCGCCAGGGCTGGAGCGAGGAAATCCGCCTCACCTCGCCCGACGACGGCTTCATGAACTATATCCTCGGCGCCTTCTTATTCGCCGAGAACCTGAAATACGGCACGCAATCGATCTTCGGCGCGGACGCCAATCGCGTTCTCCCGCCCTGCCCCGGCACGTGCCGCAACTTCCCTGAAGGCGATACCGGCCTGTTCCGCTATTGGCAGGAAACTGAAAGTGCGGCGCTGTTCGGCCAGGCGACATTCAACCTGTCCGAAGCATGGCGGATTAATGCGGGCCTGCGCTATTCATGGGATTCCAAAGACGGCGCCTCCATCGCCTGGGCCGTCGCCACCCCCGGATCGGCCACCGGCAACATCTTCCCGACCACGCCCTACACGCAATTCTCGCGTGACGAGACGCAACTCACGTGGAGCGCGGGTGTCGAGTTCGATGTGTTGCAGGATGTGATGCTCTACGGCCTTGCCGCCACCGGCTACAAGACCGGCGGCTTCAACGCCCGCGCGGCCACGCCGAACACGCCGATCGAGTTCGACGCGGAAACGACCATGACCTACGAGCTGGGCGTCAAATCCGTGCTGTTCAACGGCCAAGTCGTGTTGAACGCGGATGTCTATCACATGACCCTTGAGGACTTTCAGGATTCGATCCTGAATCCGGTGACGGGCACAGGCTTCATCGTCGGCAACGCCGGCGAGCGCCAAGTGACGGGCTTTGAAATGGACGCGACTTGGCGCCCGATCGAACAGCTCACCGTTCGCGGTTCAGCCGGCTACATGGATTCCGAATTCACCGACTATTCGGCGGGCACCTGCAACACCTATCCGTCGCTCCCGGTCGGCACGCTTCCGGGCACCTGCAACTACACGGGCCTTACGCCCTCGCAGAGCCCCGAATGGATGTGGAGCCTTTCGATCGATTGGCTTTCGGATATTCCCGGCACCAGCATGGAATGGTTCGCGCGCGCGGCCATTCAGCACTCCGACGGGCGCATGCTCGAAGCGACGCTCGATCCGCGCTCCTGGCAGCCGGCGACAGATATCGTCGATGCGGATCTCGGCATCCAAGCCGGCGCTTGGCGCCTGCGCGCCTTCGGCCGCAACCTGACCGATGAAGTGTATTATCTGCAAACAACGCTGCTGCCGCTCAACGCCGCGATCTCGGGCGGGGGCGCCACCAACACCGTTCAGGCGAACGGCATGGTGGGCTGGCTGGCCGCGCCGCGCACGTTCGGCGTGGAGCTGAGCTACCGCTACTAATCATCGCGCCTTCCGCCGCGGAGCTGAAACCTCTCCAGCTCCGCGGCGGATTTTTTTGACCGGATAAATTCATGACCCTGCACTTCGACGTGTATTGGTCCTTCCGCTCGCCCTATTCGTATTTCGTGGCGCACAGGCTGGCGCAGCTCGAACGCGCCTTTGACGTCGTGTGCGACGTGCGCATCGTCTATCCGATCGCCGTGCGCGATCCCGGTTTCTTCCAGCGCGGCGATCCGCTGTGGGAAACCTATTTCATGAAAGACATCTATCGCACCGCGGCGTTTCTCGGCCTGCCGTTCCGCTGGCCGCGGCCCGACCCGGTGGTGCGCGATATGAAGACGCGTCTTTATCCGCGCGAGCAGCCTCACATTCATCGCCTCTCACGCCTTGGCGTCGCGGCCTGCGAACGCGGACGCGGATTGGCCTTCATTGACGAAGCGAGCCGTCTCATTTGGAGCGGCGAGAACGATGATTGGCGCCCCGGCCTGACGGACGCGGCCGAGCGCGCCGGGCTCGACCTCGCGGAGATGGACGCGGCGATCGCCGCCGCGCCGGATCAATACGACGCAACCATCTTCGCCCATCAGGACGCCCAGCGCGAGGCGGGCCATTACGGCGTGCCGCTCATGGTGTTCGACGGCGAGCCTTTCTTCGGGCAGGACCGTTTCGACATGCTGGTCTGGCGCATGCACCAAAAGGGGCTAGCGGCGCGCGGCTAAAGCACGTTGCGAAAATCTGGCGCACCTGAGCAAGTGCGCCGCCGCCCCACCCGTCAGTGCTGTGCGCCGACACCCTCCCCTTGCGGGGAGGGATTAGGTCTTCGCATACCCTCAGCTTTTCGCGGCGGCGGCCGTGGCGGCT
Source organism: uncultured Terricaulis sp. (assembly GCA_964635925.1). Classification (GTDB taxonomy): domain Bacteria; phylum Pseudomonadota; class Alphaproteobacteria; order Caulobacterales; family Aquidulcibacteraceae; genus Vitreimonas. The sequence goes on from CAZWQS010000002.1 coordinate 9,540, forward strand.
TTGGCCGCATCCAGATCGGTCTTCAAATGTTTGCCCGCGACGTAGAAGCGCCAGGTCGCCAGGAGTTTGGTGAGCACCACGATAGACATCGCATAGCGCAGCGATTCCTCGCCCGTCTCCGGCCGCAACAGATCACTCAACAGGCCCACCGCCTGCGGGCCGAGCCCTTGGCCGACGACGGCGATAATGAACAACAGCAGCGCCGCCGCCGTCGCGCGCATATGCGGCGGCGCCAGCGTTTGGATGGTGCCGAACACCGGCCCGGTGAAACCGTTGGAGAGCAAGGTCGGCACGACCAGGAACATCAGCGCCAATTCGAACGTCGGCGCAAAATACGCGAATACGTAAAACGGCACCGTGATGAAGATTTCGATGCCCGGCAGCCACGCGTACCAGCGCGAATGGAATTTGCCGAGCACGTCGGCGAAATAGCCGCCCAGGAACGTGCCAATGGCGCTGCACACCCCGATCAGCAGGCCGAGATAAAGCCCCACTTGCGCGGTGCCGATCTCATAGGTGCGGATCATGAAGGCCGGGTGCCATTGCAGCACCGCATAGGCCGAAAACACGTGCAATCCGGTGGCGATCGACAGATTGCGGAACGAGCGATTGGCCCAGATCGTGCGCATCACTTCTGCGGTGGAAGGCCGCTTTTCCGGCTGTTTCACGGTGCGCGGAGGCTCTTTCACCGTCAGCAACAACACTACGGCCAGCAACACGCCCGGCAGGCCAACAACGAAAAACGCCGTGCGCCAGTCAAACGTCTCATTGATCCAGCCGCCAACGGCGAGGCCGAACAGAATGCCCACCGGCACGCCGCAAGAAAAAATCGCCAGCGCCGTCGCGCGCTTTTCGGGCGGAAAAAGATCGGCCAGCATCGAGTGCGAAGCCGGCCCGCCGCCGCCCTCGCCCACCGCAACGCCGATGCGCGTCAGCAGCAATTGCCAATAATTCTGCGCCAAACCGCAAACGGCTGTCAGCACGCTCCACACTGTCAGCGCGATGACGATGATGTTGCGGCGGGAAAACCGATCCGCCGCGCGCGCGATCGGAATTCCGGCGACCGCGTAAAAAAGGGCAAACGACAACCCCGAAAGCAGGCCCAATTGGGTGTCCGAGAGGTTCAGATCGCGCCGGATCGGCTCCATCAGGATCGACAGGATTTGCCGATCGATCAGGTTGAACACATAAACCAGGAACAATATGCCGAGCGCGTATTTCGCGCTGCTGCTTGAAACCGCCTTATTTTCAGCCTGTTGGGGGACAGATTGCTCAATCGCCATGCGGAATTTCCCCCTGGAACCGTAATTTCGGTTCCATACCCTTGACCCGCCGCCGGCCCCTCGTCAAGCTGGCTTGCGACAAGTCGTTGACGCCGCCCTGATCCGCCAGGGCGTTTTCGCCTGCGTGGCGCGCGGGGCCGGCGTCGGATGACACGGAGACATCGCTTGAGCACATTCGTCAAATTGAAGGACGTCGATGGCGTCATTCCCGTCGCGCAGGCCCGCAGCCGCGATGCGCAAGCCCGGCTGCTGAAGGCCGGCGAAAAGGTGTTTGCGCAAAAGGGCTACGACGACGCCCACGTGATTGACATCACGGCGGCGGCGAAATGCTCGGTTGGCAGCTTTTATCGGCGCTTTCGCGACAAGGAAGCGCTGTTCAACGCCTTGCACCAGCAATTCGCCGAACGCGGGCGGCAAAACATCGATCGGTTTTTCGCCAATCCGGAATGGAAAGAGGCGACAGCGCAGCGCGTCGTCCATCAATTGGTCGAAAACACGGTGCGCGTGATCGAAAAGAGCCCCGGCTTTTTCCGCGCGCTGTTTCAACGCACCCTCTCCAGTTCGGATTTCCGCTACCTCGCCCCGCTGCGCGCGTCCGATCGCTACACCGCCGAACGGCTGACCACGTTCCTGAATGCGCGGGGCCTGAAGCGCAAGAACCTCGAAGAGGAATGCTATTTCGGGCTCCGCACCATTGAGGCCGCCATCCTCCAGCGCGTGCTGCACGATCCCGACGGGATGGACCCGCCCGCCGCCGAAGCATTCTATGAAATGCTGATCGCCTATCTGGGCGTGCGCGAAAACCACTGACACACTTGCCCTGAACCGTAATTCCGGTTTACGTATCGGCTTCCGCGAACGGAGCCGAGCCCGAAGCCGTGCTAAAACTGCTGGACGCCTCCGACGCCATCGCCGCCGCCGCCGATCGCGGCGGCGCGGGCGGCGGCTATGTGCTCTACGGCGCGTACGCTTCGTATTACACCGGCAAGACGCGCGCTTATCTGCGCAAGAAGGGCATTCCCTTTGTCGAGCGGCTGCCCAGCCACCCGCGTTTTCGCGAGGTGGTGAGCCCAACCGCGCAATCAAAACGCATCCCCATCCTTGAGACGCCGGATGGCTACGCCATTCAGGACTCGACCACGATCTTTGAATTTCTGGAAGCGCGCTTCCCCGATCCGCCGGCGCTGCCGCCGGGGCCGCGTCAACGGCTCGCGGCGTATCTGGTCGATCTCTTCGCCAGCGAAGGGCTCAACATCGCTTGGCATTTCCGCTGGAATTTTAAGGCGATCAACGCCCATTTCGTGATGCGCGAGTTCGGCCGCAGCTTCAGCCCCCGCGGCGATGATGAAACCCTCGATCGTTACGGCCAGATCATCGCCGATCGCATGGACGGCTACCGCGCGCGCCACGGCATTCAGCCCGAGATGTTTCCCGCGCTTGAGGCGATCTATTACGATTGGCTCGACGTCCTCGAACAGCATTTCACGAAATCGCCGTTTCTGCTCGGCGGTCTGCCATCGGTCGGCGATTTCGCGCTCATGGGGCCGTTGTTCGCGCATTTGGGCCGCGACCCCTACCCGCTTCAGCTCATGCAATTGCGTGCGCCGCGCGTGTTTCGCTGGATCGAGCACATGAACACGCCCGAGATCGTCTCGCCCGAATTTTACGACGAGCCAACCGCCTATCTGCCTGGCGACGCCGTCCCTGAAACGACAAGCGTATTTTTGCGCGGTCTCGCGGCCGATTACGCCCCGGTCTATCTCGCCACAGCCGCGCTCTATGAGGATTGGTGCGCGCGCAACGTCAATGCGCCGCGCGGCATGCTCGTGTCGCCGGAGGGCAAGGATCAGCCCGTACTCGGCCCGATCACGATCCCCTTGCGCGGCCATCAACTCACCACGCAGGCGCCGCTTCATTCGCTCTGGGTGCTGCAACGCACGCTCGATTGGCTTGCGACACTTGCACCTGCCGAACGCGCCGCGTGCGACGCCTACGCGCGCGAGATCGGCGCGGGCGATCTTATCTCGATAAAATTGCCGCGCCCGTTCACGCGCGTGAACAACAAACTCGCCGTCAATTAGACAACGGACACGCCATGATCGATCTCTATTTCTGGCCCACGCCCAACGGATGGAAAATCACCATCATGTTGGAGGAAACAAAGCTCCCCTACCGCCTCGTGCCAGTCGATCTCGGCAAGGGCGAGCAACGTGCACCCGATTTCCTGGCTATCTCGCCAAACGGACGCATGCCCGCGATCGTCGATCACGACGGCCCAGACGGCGCGCCGATCAGCATTTTTGAATCCGGCGCGATCCTGCAATATCTCGGCGACAAAAGCGGCATGCTCTATCCGCGCGAGCGGCGCGCGCGCAGCGCGGTGGAACAATGGCTGTTCTGGCAGAATGCGGGACTGGGGCCGATGGCAGGCCAGCGTGCGCATTTCAGCTACCAGAAGGAAAAAATCCCCTACGCGATTGAGCGCTACACCAACGAAACCAAACGGCTCTACGAGGTCGCCGATAAGCGCTTGGCGCAATCGGAATATCTCGCCGGCGATGAATTCTCGATCGCCGACATCGCGGCCTGGCCCTGGACGCGCGGCTACAAAAATCTCGGCATCGATCCGGAGACTCTGCCCAATTGGCGGCGCTGGTTCAAAGCGGTCGGCGCCCGCGAGGGCGTGGCGCGCGGCGCCAATATCGGCAAGGACGATTTTGCCAAACGCCAGAGCGAAATGCTCGGCGCGGGGAGCACGCCATGAGCGACGCCTACCGTATCTTTGGCTCGGAGCTCTCGCCCTATTCGGTGAAAGTGCGTTCCTATTTCCGCTTCAAAGGCATCCCGCACGAATGGATTGCGCGCGGGATCGCCAGCGAAGCCGACTACCAAAAGCACGCCAAGCTGCCGATTGTGCCCACCGTGGTCGCCCCCGATGGCGCGGCGCTGCAGGATTCTACACCCATCATCGAAAAGCTCGATCCGCTTTTCCCCACGCCCTCGATTCACCCAGAAGATCCGGCGCTCAATTTTCTTTCCACGCTCCTCGAGGAATTTGGCGACGAGTGGGGCAACAAGCTTATGTTCCACCATCGCTGGTACGATGCGATCGACGCGCGGGTGACGGCGCACACGCTGGCGCGCCTCTACATGCCGCACGGAACGCGCGATGAGGTGCTCGCCCGTGCGGACGCGGTGTTTGAGCGGATGACAAAACGCGGGCATTTCGTCGGCTCCAGCGACGCCACCGCCCCGCTCATCACCGATTATTACCTCGAGCTACTCGACATCCTCGAGCCGCACTTCGCGAGCCGCAAATACCTGTTCGGCGCCCGCCCCTCGTTCGGCGATTTCGGCCTTGGCGCGCAGCTTTATGAAGCTTCCGTCGATCCCACGTGCGGCAGCATCATGCGTGGGCGCGCGCAGAATGTGCTCGATTGGTGTTATCGCATGATCGACCCGCGCGAGGATGGGCCGTTTGAAACCTGGGAAAATCTTGCGCCGACGATGAAGCCGCTGCTGGACTATATCGGCCGCTATTTCCTGCCCTGGACCAATGCGAACGCCGTCGCCTTGCAGCAACAGGCGGAGAACTTTTCGGTCAAGCTCGCCGGGCGCGCCTATGTGCAGCCGCCGCAGAAATATCACGCCAAATCCCTGGCGGTGTTGAAAGCACGCTATCGCGAAGCGCCTGCGCGCGCCGCGATCGATCGCGTACTCGCCGGCACGCAATGCATCGAGGGCCTCGCATGAGCACGAAGACGTACACGCTCTACGGTTCGGAGATGTCGCCCTATTCGCACAAGGTGCGCTCCTACATGCGCTACAAGCGCATTGCCCATCGCTGGGTCCCGAGCGGCCCCGGCTCCACCGATCCCGACTACAAAAAGCACGCGCGCGTGCCCATTGTGCCGACGCTGGTGTCGCCCGACGGCGTGGGCCAGCAGGATTCGACGCCCATCGTCGAAACGCTGGATCAGCAATTTCCAGAGCCGGCCATTCACCCGCCCGGCGCCCTGCTTGGGTTTGTCTCGACGCTGCTGGAAGAATTCGGCGACGAATGGGGCAACAAGCTCATGTTCTCGCAGCGTTGGTATCGCGAACTGGACATGGCCGCATCCTGCTCGCGCGCGGCCATTCTGATGCTGAGAACCTCCGTCAAAGCCGATCTCGACGCACGCGCCGCGCTTGTGCGCGAACGCATGTCCGGCCGAGGTCATTTCGTGGGATCAAGCGACGCCACCGCGCCGTTGATTGAGCGTTATTACGTTGAATTGCTGGACCTGCTGCAGCCGCATTTCCGCACGCGGAAATATCTGTTCGGCGCCCGCCCCTCGTTCGCGGATTTCGCGCTCTACGCGCAACTCTATCACGCGTCATCCGACCCCACCGGCGGCGCCGGCATCCGCGCGCGCGGGCCGGCCGTACTCGATTGGTGCCTGCGCATGGTGGAGCCGCGCGAGGATGGCCCGTTCGAGGACTGGCCAAGCCTCGCGCCGACGCTGAAGCCGATGCTGGAGTATGTGGGGCGCTACTTCCTGCCTTGGTCGCAAGCCAATGCGGATGCGCTGGCGCGCGGCGCAGACACGTTCAGCGTCGAACTCGCCGGCGAAGCCTACACGCAACCGCCGCAGAAATATCACGCCAAATCGCTCGCGGCGCTGAAACAGAAATACCAGGCATTCGCCGATAACGAGGCGCTCGGAGCCCTCATGCTCGAAACAGGATGCGCGAAAATCCTGACGAGCGAACACAAATAGAAAGCACGCGGGAGGCAGCGCAACATGTTGGAGTTCACCAAACTGACGACTTTGGCAGACGCTCTGCGCGCGCACGCGCGCGAACGGCCTAACGCCATCGTGTTGGATTATAAGGATCGCATCACGACCTACCAGGAGCTGGACGAGCGAACCAGCCGCGTGGCCAATCAATTGCTCGCACTAGGTCAAAAGCCCGGCGCGCGCATCGCTTATCTCGGCAAGAATTGCGATCGCTTCTGGGAGGTCGTGTTTGGCGCAATAAAGGCGCGTGCGGCGGTGATGAGCGCCAATTGGCGTCTCGCGCCCGCTGAGCTGCAATTCATCATCAGCGATTCCGAGTGCGAAATCCTTATGGTGTCGCGCGAGTTCTATCCGGTCGTCGAAAAGCTCCGCGCCGATCTGCCGCGCCTGAAATCCGTCATCGCCATGGATGGCGGCCATCCGGAATGGCCCGACTATGAAACCTGGCGCGACAGCGCGTCCGCCGAAGACCCGAACCTTGAGAGCAGCCGCGACGACGCGCTGATGCAAATCTACACCTCGGGCACCACCGGGATGCCCAAGGGCGTGCCGATCACGCATGCGAGCGTGCTTTGGATGTACGCCAATCCCCTGCCGGAGATTGACCCGTTCAAGGAAGGCGACGTGGTGCTGATCGCCATGCCGTTCTTCCACGTCTCAGGCTGCGGCATGGGACTGACCACGATCTCGCATGGCGCCAAAGGCGTCGTTCTGCCCGAGGTCGAGCCGCGCGAATTGCTGCGCCTCATCGAAACCAAAGGCATCACGCACACGACGCTTGTACCCGCCGTTGTGCTCGCGCTGACGCAATTTCCGGAAACCGCGAAGATCGATTCCTCCACACTCAAGCGCATCACGTATGGCGGCTCGCCCATTCCTGAAGCGGTGGCGGCGCGGGCGATGGAATTGCTTGGCTGCGATTTCATGCAGGCCTACGGCCTGACCGAAACCAGCGGCGGCCCCGTCACCTATCTGCCGCCAAGCGATCACCGGCCGGGACGCGGCAAGCTGCGCTCCTGCGGCAAGGCCGCGCCAGGGCGTGAAATCCGCATTGTCGATGAAAAAGGCCAAGCGCAACCCGTGGGCGCCGTCGGTGAAATCATCGTGCGCTCGCCCTGCGTGATGCCCGGCTATTGGAAGCGCGAGGAGGCGAACGCCGAGGCGATCGATCAGGACGGCTGGTTTCACACCGGCGACGCGGGCTATTTCGATGAAGAAGGCTATCTCTACATTTATGACCGCGTGAAAGAGATGATCGTGTCCGGCGGCGAGAACATCTACCCCGCCGAAGTGGAGAATGCGCTTGCCGGCCATCCCGCCGTGCAAGACGTCGCCGTGATCGGCGTGCCTGACGAAAAGTGGGGCGAAGCGGTGAAAGCCATCGTCGCAGCGAAAGCCGAGGTGAGCGAGGCCGAGCTGATCGCTTACGCGCGCGAGCGCATCGCCGGCTACAAGCTGCCGAAATCGATCGATTTCATCGCCAAGGTGCCGCGCAACCCCAGCGGCAAGATCATGCGCCGCGACCTGCGCAAACCCTATTGGGAAGGCCGCGACCGGCAGGTGAACTAGCCCGCGCGGGCGTTGACAACAGGGCTTTTCCTGTCTGAAATAGAAAAAGGAATTCTGGTTCCTTTTTGCAGCGCCGCTCACGCCGCGACCAGGAACCCCAAGCAGGGAAATAAAGGCGATCCGCCATGGCGATTAAAACGCGCTTCACCGAGGCGTTCGGCATTGAGCACCCGATTGTGCAGGGCGGGATGCAATGGGTCGGCCGCGCGGAGCTGGCTGCGGCCGTCTCGGAAGCTGGCGGGCTCGGCATCATCACGGCGCTGACGCAACCCACGCCGGGCGATCTCGCCAAAGAGATCGCCCGCGCGCGCGAGCTCACCAGCAAGCCGCTGGCGGTGAACCTCACCATCATGCGTACGATCACGCCTCCGCCCTATCCGGAATATCGGCAAGTCATCATCGATTCCGGGATCAAGATCGTGGAAACCGCCGGCTACAAGCCGGAGGAGCATGTCGAGCACCTCAAGGCGCACGGCGTGAAGATCATCCACAAATGCACCGCCGTCCGTCACGCGCTTTCGGCCGAACGGATGGGCGTGGACGCCATCTCGATCGACGGCCTCGAATGCGCGGGCCATCCGGGCGAAGATGATATCGGCGGTCTCATCCTCATTCCCGCCGCGGCCGACAAGGTGAAAATTCCCATGATCGCCTCGGGCGGTTTCGGCGATGCGCGCGGGCTGGTCGCCGCGCTCGCGCTCGGCGCCGAGGGGATCAACATGGGCACGCGCTTCATGGCCACCAAGGAAAGCGCGATCCACGAGAATATCAAACAGCAGATCGTCACCAATGACGAACGCAACACGGAACTGATCTTCCGCACGATGCGCAACACCGCGCGCGTGGCGCGCAACGCCGTGAGCCAGGAGGTTGTCGCGCTGGAGCGCAAAGGCGCCTCGTTCGAGGACGTGCGCGCGCTCGTCGCCGGCACGCGCGGCAAGGTCGTCTACGAAACCGGCGATCCCGACCACGGCATTTGGACCGCAGGCCAGGTGCAAGGGCTGATCCACGACATTCCATCTTGCCGCGATCTGATCGAACGCATCGTCGCGGAAGCTGAAACCATCATCGCCGGCCGCCTGGCCGGCTTCATGAGCGCGCGCAGCTAGGCGCGGGGAGCAAAACCAAAATGAAGCACGCCGAACCTCAGGTCACGCTGAATGGCGTTCCCGGCTCGCCCTATACGCGCAAGATGCTGTCGCTGATGCGCTATCGGCGCATCCCGTACAAACTCCTCCTGGTCTCGCATGTGACGTCAAACAGCGGGGTGGATTTGCCGAAGGCGAAGGTCAGCCTGCTGCCCACTTATTATTTCCCCGACGAACATGGCGTGGTGCAGGCCGTCACCGATTCAACGCCTATTCTGCGCCGCTTGGAGCGCGACTTTCCTGAGCGCAAGGCGCGCCCGAACGACCCCGCCCTCGCCTTCATTGACGCGCTGCTTGAAGATTATGGCGATGAATGGCTAACCAAGGCGATGTTCCACTATCGCTGGGCCTATGCGGATGACATCGCCAAGGCGTCGGCCATTCTTCCGGCCTGGACACAAGGGCGCAACAATAACGACAAGCTGAAAGCGCTCGGCAAACAGATCGCCGATCGGCAGATTCCGCGCTTGCGCTATGTCGGCTCCAACGAAACGACCGGGCCGATCATCGAGGCGAGCTATATGCGCTTCCTAGATATCATGGAGGCGCATCTGCAGCAGCACGCCTTCATGCTGGGCGAGCGCCCCGGCGCCGGGGATTTCGCCGCCTTCGGGCAACTCACACAATTGGCGCAGTTTGACCCTACGCCAATGACGCTGACGGCGACGCGCGCGCCGCGTGTCTATGCCTGGGTCAGCGCGATGGAGGATTTGTGCGGGCTTGAGCCCAAGGAGAGCGATTGGCTCGATGTCGCCGCGCTTCCGGCCACGACCAAGGCGCTGCTCACCGAGGTGGGCCGTGTTTACGCACCGCTGCTGCTGGCGAATGCCAAAGCGCTTCAAGAGGGTCAACAACAATTGGAAATGCAAATCGACGGCAAGCCGTGGGTGATGCAGCCGTTCACCTATCAGGGCAAATGCCTGACCTGGTTGCGCGAGGAATATGCCGGCTTGGACGCCAAAGCCCGCGCGCGCGTGGACGCCGCGCTCAAAGGCACCGGCTGTGAAGCCATTTTAGCCTAGTAGACCATGACCGCGCACGCCCCCGACGCACCTCTGCTGGCGGAGCTCATCGCCTGGCAAGCACGCATACGCCCCAATGCAGGCGCGATCACGTTCGAAGGACGTACACAGACTTTCGCGCAGCTTAACGCCAACGCCTGCCGCGTCGCCCAGGGCCTGCTTGCGGATGGTTTCTCGCCGGATGCGCGCATCGCCACGCTGACGAAAAATTCGGACGCGTTTGTCGAGCTGATGCTCGGCGCAATGAAAGCGCGGGCGGCGTTCATGCCCGTGAACTGGCGCCTAGCCGCGCCGGAGGTGGAATACATCCTGCACCACGGCCAAGTGGAGCACCTGTTCGTAGAGCCCGAATTCCTGCCGATGGCGATCGCGCTACGCGCGGCGCTGAGCGGGCCGAAGCAAATCGTCGTAGTGGGCGAAGGCGACAGCGCGGAGAGCTACGCGGCCTGGCGCAACCGCCGCGACGCCAGCGAACCCGCGATTGCGCATGCGCCAGACGATGTCGTGATGCAGCTCTACACCAGCGGCACTACCGGCCTGCCCAAGGGCGTTCAACTCACCAACGCGAATTTCGCGGCGTCGATCGCCGCGAATGCGCGCGCCGGCGATCAGGAGATCAAGCCGGGCTATACCGTGTTCTCGCCCTCGCCCTTCTTCCACCTGAACGGCATCGTGCCCGCCACACGCAGCCTGCACGCCGGCGCACGGTTTCTCATCGTTACACAGTTTCGCCCCGAGGAAGCGGTGCGCACGTTCATCAAGGAACGCGTGACGCGCGCAGGCATGGCGCCGGCCATGATTCAGATGTGCCTGGAGGTCCCCGGCGTGGATGAGATGGCGTTCCCCGATCTCAAGCTGATTACTTATGGCGGCTCGCCCATCTCCGAGACTGTGCTGGCGCGCGCGATCGAGGTGTTCAAGTGCGGCTTCGCCCAATCCTACGGCATGACCGAAGCCTGCGGCGCGGTGGTGAACATGTCGCCTGCTGAGCACCTTGAAGGCGGCGCGCGGCTGCGCTCATGCGGCAAGCCGCTGGAGGGCGTCGACGTGCGCGTGGCCCGCCCTGGCGGTGCAGCGTGCGCGCCCGGCGAGGTCGGCGAAGTTCTGATCCGCGGCGATATGGTGATGCACGGCTATTGGCGCGACGCAGACGCCACCGCCCGCACGATCGTCGATGGCTGGCTGCACTCTGGAGACGCGGGCTATCTTGACGAGGAGGGCTTCCTCTACATTAGCGACCGCATCAAGGAGATGATCGTCTCCGGCGCCGAGAACATCTATCCCGCCGAGGTCGAGAACGCGCTGTTCCGCGATTCCAACATCGCCGACGTCGCGGTGATCGGCGTACCAGACGACAAATGGGGCGAAGCAGTCAAAGCACTGGTGGTGCTGAAGCCCGGCTGCACGGCCAGCGCCGAAGAGATCATCCAAAACGCGCGCGCGCATGTCGCCGGCTACAAGGCGCCCAAATCGGTTGAGTTCCGCACCGAGATACCGCGCAACGCCAGCGGCAAGATCATGCGCCGCGAGTTGCGCGCGCCCTATTGGGCGGGCGCGACGCGACAGGTGAACTAGTCATGAAAGCGATCCTCTGCGAACGCTTCGGCCCGCCCAGCACGCTGACGCTGGCGGATATTTCCACGCCGGCGCCCGGCCCGGGCCAAGTCGCGATCGACGTGCGCGCCTGCGGAATAAATTTCCCCGACGTGCTGATGATCGAGGGCAAATACCAAAACCGCCCGGATTTTCCCTTCTCCCCCGGCGGCGAGATTTCCGGGATCGTCTCCGCTCTTGGCGATGGCGTAACGCGATGGGCGATCGGCGATCGCGTGCTGGCGCGCATCGGTCATGGCGGCCTGCGCGAGGTGGCGGTGACGGACGCGGCGCGCTGTCTGCGCATTCCAGACGGCGTCGATTTTCCCGCCGCCGCCGCGCTCTACCTCACCTACGGCACCGCGCACCACGCGCTGACAGATCGCGCCAAAATCAAATCCGGCGATGCGATGGTGGTGCTCGGTGCGGCGGGCGGGCTTGGCTTGGCGCTGGTCGACCTCGGCGTCCTGCTTGGCGCGCGTGTGATTGCGTGTGCGTCTTCCGAAGAGAAGATCGCCCTGGCGCAGTCGCGCGGCGCAAGCGCGGGCGTCGTCTATCCCTCCGGCGCGCCAAGCCGCGATGAGCAGCGCGCGTTCAGCGACGCGCTCAAGCAGCTTACCGCCGGCCGCGGCGCCGATATCGTGTGCGATCCTGTCGGCGGCGCCTACGCGGAGGCCGCGCTGCGCGCGACGGCGTGGGAGGGGCGCTATCTCGTGCTTGGCTTCACCGCCGGCATCCCGCAGTTCGCGGCCAATCTGGCGCTGCTGAAAGGGTGCGACATTCGCGGCGTCAATTACGGTGAATTTGTCGCCCGCGATCCGTCCCGCAACGCCGCCTTGTTGCGCGATTTGCTGAATTGGGCGTCGACGGGGCGCCTCTCCCCTTATATCTCGGCCACCTACCCGCTTGACCAAGGCGCGGCGGCGATCGCCGCGCTCGCCGAGCGGCGCGCACTTGGGAAGGTGGTGGTGATTGTCGGAGATTAGATCCTTGCTGCTGGGCGCGGCCGCGGCGCTCACTCTGTTGGCGGCTTGCGGCGGCGGCGAAGAGGCAAGCCCGCCCGCAAGCGTGCAGGCCGCGTGCGCGATCACTGCGCCGAGCGATCCGCGCGGCGTTTGGATTCCGGCCGGCACGCTGCGCATGGGATCCAATCTGGAGCCGGAAGAGCGGCCGATTCGCGACGTGGAGGTCACCGGCTTCTGGATCGACGCCACGGAGGTCACCAACGCCCAATTTGCGGCGTTCGTTGAAGCCACCGGCTATGTCACTGTCGCCGAGCGCGCGCTCGATCCGCGCGAAAATCCTGGCGTGCCGGCGGCCATGCTGGCGCCTGGGTCGGCTGTGTTCTTCTCGCCCACGCGCATCGCCAATCTGGCCGATATCGGCCAATGGTGGCGCTTCACGCCCGGCGCCAATTGGCGCCATCCCAATGGGCCAGACAGCACCATCGAAGGCCGCGGCGCGTTTCCTGTCGTGCACGTCGTTGAAGAAGATGCACGCGCCTATGCGCAATGGGCCGGCCGCGCGTTGCCGAGTGAGGCGCAATGGGAATGGGCCGCGCGCGGGGGCGTTGTCGGCGCCGCTTACATATGGGGCGATGAGCCGTATCCGGAAGGCAAGCAGCGCGCAAATACCTGGCAAGGCTTCTTCCCGCTGCGCGATGAAGGCGCGGACGGCTACGAGGGCCTCGCGCCGGTCGGCTGCTTCGAGCCCAATTCCTACGGCCTCTACGATATGGCCGGCAATGTGTGGGAATGGACCACCAACGATTACCAAGCCGGCGATCGCGCGTATGGCGCGATCAAGGGCGGCTCATATCTTTGCGCGCCAAATTTCTGTGGGCGCTTTCGCCCCGCCGCGCGCCAACCCGGCGATCGCCAACTCGGCTCAAGCCATATCGGCTTCCGCACCGTGCTGGTCGATGCCGGGCCAAGTTAGCATTCGCGAGGAGCACACATGTCAGACCTGATCGAAACCATTGAAGACGGCATCGCCACGTTGACGATGAACCGCCCCGAGGCGCGCAACGCCTTCACGCCTGACATGATGGCGAGCCTCGCCGAAGCCGCGCCGCGCCTGGCGCAAGATCCCAGCGTGCGCGTGATCGTGCTGACCGGCGCCGGCAGCGCCTTTTGCGCGGGCGGCGACGTTAAAGGCTTCGCCGCGGGCGGCGCGAGCGCCTCGTCTTTTGAAACCAAGGTCGCCCAATTGCGCTATCGCACGGAAGCGGTGCGCTGGCTGCACGAGGCGCCGAAGCCGACGCTTGCGGTGATCCCCGGCGCCGCCGCCGGCGCGGGGCTTTCATTGGCGCTCGCGTGCGATCTGCGCATCGCCGCCGACAATGCAAAGCTCACGACGGCGTTCTCCAAGGTCGGCGTCTCGGGTGATTTCGGCGCGTCGTATTTTCTCTCGCAGCTCGTCGGCACGGCCAAGGCGCGCGAGATGTTCTTCCTCGCCGATGTCATCACCGGCGCGGAGGCCAAGACGCTGGGCATCGTCAATCATGCCGTGCCCGCTGAAGCGCTGGCGGATTTCGCGGCCGAGTATGCGCGCAAGCTCAAGAACCTGCCCACGGCGGCGATTGGCTATATGAAGCGCAATCTGAACCTGGCGCTCAGCTCAACGCTCTCGCAGAGCCTCGATCTTGAAGCCGTGCACATGGTGCGCTCGATGATGACCGAGGATCACAAAAGCGCCTCGCTCGCTTTCGTCGAAAAGCGCGCCCCCGAGTTCGCCGGGCGCTAATCAAACACTCGTCATTCCGGGGCTTCGCGTAGCGAAGAGCCCGGACCCCAGGGGATGACGAAGCACGGCGTGTTGCCCCTGGGTTCCGCCCCGCGCTACGCGCGACCGGAATGACGAATAGGATTCTAGCTGTTGAACCGTTCGCCAGCGGCCGCCTTACGCGCCAGGGACGCCGCCGGTTCGAACCCGTGCGCCTTCAAGCCTGCCGCCACCTTATCGAGCCCGATCGTATCGGCCCAGAACATCGGCCCGCCCGTCGTCGCGGGCCAGCCATAGCCGTTGAGCCAGACGATATCGATGTCCGACGCGCGCTGGGCCTTGCCCTCTTCCAGAATCTTCGCGCCCTCATTGACCATCGGATAGAGCAGGCGCTCCTGGATTTCCTGATCCGAGATGTCGCGCTGGGGCTTGCCGGCGGCGAAGTGCGCGATGATCTCTTCCACCTCCGGCGACGGCGAACCGCGGCGGCTTTCGTCGTAATCGTAATAGCCCTTGCCGGTTTTCTGACCGCGCCGGCCGCGCTCGCACAACACATCGCGCACGGTTTCGCTTTTTGATGTTTCAGCGCTCCACCCGATATCGAGCCCGGCGAGGTCGGACATCTGGAACGGCCCCATCGGGAAGCCGAAGCTGGTCAGCACGCGATCGATCTGCCAGGGCTTGGCGCCCTCCAGAATGAGCTTTTGCGCTTCGCGCTGACGCGGGCTCAGCATGCGGTTGCCGATAAAGCCATGGCACACGCCGGCCACCACCGCGATCTTGCCGATCTTCTTCGACAGATCGATCGCCGTCTTGAGCACCGCGGGCGCGGTCTTTTCGCCGCGCACGATTTCCAGCAGCTTCATCACATTGGCCGGCGAGAAAAAGTGGAGGCCAAGCACGTAATCGGCGCGCTTGGTTTCAGCGGCCATTTCATCGATGTCGAGATAAGAGGTGTTGGAGGCCAGGATTGCGCCGGGCTTCAAAATTGCGTCAAGGGTGCGGAACACGGTTTTCTTCAGCGCCATATCCTCGAACACCGCTTCGATCACCAGATCGCAATCGGCGAAGGCGTTGGCGTCCAAGGTCGGCGAAAGCAGCGCCATGGCTGCTTCCATTTGCGCCTCGGTGAGACGGCCTTTCTTGACCGTGTTCTCGTAATTCTTGCGGATATTGGCCACGCCGCGATCCAGCGCCGCCTGCTCGCGCTCCACCAGCGCAACGGGCAAGCCTGCGGAGAGGAAATTCATCGTGATGCCCCCGCCCATCGTGCCGGCCCCCAGTACGCCGACCTTCTTAATCGGAATCACCGGCGTATCGGCGGGCACGCCATCGAGCTTGGAGGCAGCACGTTCCGCGAAGAAGATATGGCGCAACGCTTTGGATTGCGTGCCGCCCACGAGCCCCATGAACAATTCGCGCTCGCGCTTCATGCCCTCCTCAAACGGCAGCTCCACCGCCGCTTTCACGCATTGCACGCACGCTTCCGGCGCTTCGAACATGCGCAGGCGATTGGCGTATTTCTGGCGAAAACGGTCAAACACGCCGGGATCTCGCACAGCTTCGGCGATCTTATCGGCGCGCCGGCTGGCGACGGGATGATCGCTGCGACCCGCAACCTCGCGCGCGAAGGCGATGGCTTCAGCCTCAAGCGAGCTCTCGCCGGCCATGCGATCAAGCAAGCCAAGCGCCAGCGCCTCTTTCGCGCCGATTGGATCGCCGTTGACGATCATCGGCAGCGCCGCCTCAACCCCGATCACGCGCGGCAGGCGCTGCGTGCCGCCACCGCCCGGCAGGATGCCGAGCTTCACTTCCGGCAGTCCAAGCTTCGCGGAAGGCACGCCGATCCGGTAATTGCAGCCCAGCGCTAGTTCGAGCCCGCCGCCAAACGCTGTGCCATGCAGCGCCGCCACGAAGGGCTTGGGGCACGCCTCAATCGCCTCAACCACCTCGCGCAGCCCCGGATCGGAGACCGCCTTGCTGCCGAATTCGGTGATGTCGGCCCCGGCGTGGAAGGTGCGGCCTTCGCAGCGGAGCACCACGGCCTTCACCTCGCTATCGCGCGCGGCCTCTTCCGCCGCCGCCATCAGGCCCAGCCGCACCGCGCGGCTCAAGGCGTTCACCGGCGGATTGTTGGCGCTCACCACCAACACGCCGTCTTCCTTCCGCGTCGTTACGACTGACATGTCCGTGCTCCCAAAGCTTGCGCCAGCGCCCTATTTGCGGTTGCGCCAAATATGAACCATAATTCCGCTTTCTTACACCAGCCGCCGCGCTTATTGTCAAACCGATTACAGCGCCCAGCGCACGGAGGACAGCATGAAGACCCGCATCACCGACCTGTTCGGCATCGAGCATCCGATCATCCAAGGCGGCATGCATTTCGTTGGGCTGGCCGAGCTTGCCTCCGCGGTGTCGAATGCGGGCGGGCTTGGCATCATCACCGGGTTGACGCAGCGGACGCCCGAACTGCTCGCCGCCGAAATTCGCCGCTGCCGCGAGATGACGGACAAGCCGTTCGGCGTGAACCTCACGTTCCTGCCCGCGCTCAACCCGCCGGATTATCCCGGCTACGTGAAGGCGATCATCGATAGCGGCGTGAAGATCGTCGAAACGGCGGGCAACAATCCGCAAAAATATCTGCCGGCGCTGAAGGAAAACGGGATCAAGGTAATCCACAAATGCACCTCTGTGCGCCATTCGCTCAAGGCTGAGGCGATCGGTTGCGATGCGGTGAGTGTTGACGGCTTCGAGTGCGGCGGCCATCCGGGCGAGGACGACATCCCCAACATGATCCTTCTGCCGCGCGCGGCCGAAGAACTGAAAATCCCGTTCGTCGCGTCCGGCGGCATGGCCGATGCGCGCTCGCTGGTGGCGGCGCTGGCCATGGGCGCGGAAGGCATGAACATGGGCACGCGCTTCATCGCTACTAAGGAAGCGCCGGTGCATGACAACGTGAAGCAAGCCATCGTGGCGGCGAGCGAACTCGACACACGCCTCATCATGCGCCCGCTGCGCAACACAGAGCGCGTGCTGGCCAACGCGGCCGTGGATCGCATCATCGCCAAGGAGAAGGAACTCGGCGATAAACTGACCTTCGCCGACATCAAAGGCGAGGTCGGCGGCGTCTATCCGCGCATCATGCAGGAGGGCGAGATGGAAGCGGGCGCATGGTCATGCGGCATGGTCGTCGGCCTCATCCACGACATCCCCACCTGCAAGGAGCTGATCGACCGCATCATGCGCGAGGCGAACGCCATCATCCATCAACGCTTGGCCGCATTCGGCTAAGCGAACCGGCGAACTGATCAGTCTCGATCGCACCTGCGCCGCGCGGGCGCCGGTGCGTGCGGGCAAGTAGAGAAGCGCGGCCGCGAACAGCGAAACCCCGATCGTGGCGGCGCGATCGAACGATAGCGCCGCAATCAGCGCCGCATCTACGATTAACAATGCAAGCGCCGCGCCGGCGTTGAAAAGGATCTGGAATGCCCAGCGCCCGATAGCGCGAAAGCCCAACGGCCAGTCCCGCATAGATGATCAGGAAAAAGCCAAATGCATAAGCGTTGGCGATCCGCGTGGCGCGCCAGCTCAGGTCGAGCGAAGCCATCGACGCAGTGGCCGATTTTATGCTGACGCGCGGCGCATGCGATCAGTGCCCCTTATCAGCATCGAGCTGCAATCATATCGCCGAAGTAAGAGTGCCAACGATCGTCATCACCAGCGTCGTCCCAAACGCCCAGAGAAAGATGAAGCGTTGGTGGTCGCGCAGAGAGACCCCAGCCATCCCGATCAAGATAAAGGTCGACGCTGTGAGGGGGCTTAGCGGAAAGCCTGTCGTCATTTGCCCGAGAATCGCCGCGCGCCCAATCGTGAGAGGATCTTCGCCGGCGACGCGTGCGGTTTCGGCGAACACCGGCAGCACGCCAAAATAAAACGCATCGGGCGTGAACACGAGGCTGAGCGGCATCGAGGCGATCGCCACGATTTTGGAAAGGTGGCCAGAGGCGCCTTCTGGAATGGCGGCGGCAAGGCTTTGCGCCATCGCGGTGATCATACCAGCGCCATTCAGAACGCCAGTAAACACGCCCGCCGCCAAGATCATGCTGACCACCATGACGACATTGCCGGCCTGAGACGCGATGAAATCCTGCTGCGCCTGTAGCTTCGGATAATTGACCATCACCGCGATGGCGAACGCCGTCATGAACAGCAGCGGCAGCGGCGCGATATGCGCAAACAAGCAGCCGATAAGCGCCAACGTGAGCACGGCATTGAACCAAAACAGCGGCCCACCACGCGGGCGCGCCGCCGCCGCCGCCATATCAGCCGTCGCTGTTTCGGCGTGGCCTTCCCGCGCTAAACGCCGGCGCTCGCTCCAGCCCATCCACCACGCGGCGAAGAATACCCACGCGACGCCGGCAAGCATCGCTGGGATCATCGGCGTGAAAATATGCTGCGCGCCGACGTCGAGCGCCGCCATAGCGCGCGCGGTGGGCCCGCCCCAAGGCAAAAGGTTCATCACCCCCGCCGCAAGGGCAACGATGCCGGGCAGCACCAGCGGATTGATGCGCAAGCGCTGATGCAGCGGCAGCAACGCCGTGATCGAAATGAGGAACGTGGTTGCGCCGTCGCCATCGAGCGCGACGATCATTGGCAGCGCCGCGCTGGCCAGGCACACGCGCACAGGATCGTTCTTGGCGAAACGCAACAGCCCATCCACCAAGGGACGAAACAAGCCTTTATCGATCATCACGCCGAAATAGAGCATGGCGAACATGATCATCGCCGCCACCGGCGCGACCGTGCGCACCCCATCGAGCGCCATGACGCCGAGTTCCGCTCCGTTGCCGAACAGCAGCACCGAGACGATGGGCGTAAGGATCAGCGCGGCCGCCACAGGGATGCGCGTTCCCAGCACAATCGCCAGGAACGCGCCAATAGTGAGAAATCCCTGCAGAGCCAGCATCAGTGGCGATGCTAACGTGCGGCCGCTGGCGGGCAACGCCTGGCGGAGCAAATCTCATAGACGCGCAGGCTGGGATCGGCGGCGATTTCCGCCTCGCTAAAGCGCATCGGCTTAGTCTGCCCGTTGGAGAACATCTGCGTCTGATCCGAATAGAAGGGCGAGTCCGGGTTCGGCGATTGCGAGAAGGCCATCACCGAGCGCCCGCGCGGGCCTTGATCGGTGAACTCCATCCACATGAGAAAGCTCGCTCCGTTGCTGACATCGGGATAGCCCTCGCCCGGCGTCCAGCCGCCGCGATTGGACACGAGGTTGTATTGGCCCGTCTCGCCCGGGCCACCCGGGATCGGAATGCGCTGATCGCCGCGCAGAGCGTATTGATACTCCCGCAGCCGCGCATCGAGCGGCATGCCTGAGCCGGTGAGATCGCGCGCAGCGCCGGCAAGCGCTGCGTGAATGCGCGGATCTTCCACGCGCAAGCCTGCTGGCGTCGCAATAGGATCATCAGCATTGAAGGGCGCGGCGAACAGATCGTCATAATCGCCGAGCCGGGAGACAAACCGCCGCCACAGCAGCGCGCCGTTGCTGTTCAGCATCTCGGTGCGATCCCAGCGCGCCAGCACATCGCACGCTTCGCGCACATCGGCCCAGTCAGCGCTCTCTTGGCATTGGCGCAACAGCGGCTCCATCCAGATATCGGCGGAGTAGACGTTGTTATCTTGGGTCACGCGATAGAAGCTGTCCAAATCGAAACGTTCGCCCGCCGCCAAGCGACCCTCGAACTTCTGCAGCGCATTGCGCGTGCGCAAAGTGCGCGGCGTCCGCTCCGACCCCATGATCAGCGGGAAGCCTTCAAGCGGCTGGCGCGCGTTGTTGAGCCAGTGCGTATCGTTCGACTGCAGCGCATAGTCGGTTCTGTGCAATTCCGGCAGGGAGGAAGAACCGAATATGCCGGGCACGGGAGAATCGGCGTCCGAGCCCCATTCACACGCGGAGCGCCAACCATCCATGATCGGCAACGGCGCGCGCGCGCTCAGTTGGCTGCGGCCAAGCTCTGAGGTGACGCAAGCCTCAATCATCGCGTTGGTGACATGCGGGATCGCGGTGCGATCGCCATAGAACACGTTGCCTTCGGCATCCGCGGCCGCGATGTTGCGCCAGCCGATGCCCATGTAGCGGCGCCCGCCTTCGCTGATGTCGCGCGCGCTGGCGGCGTGGTTCAGCTCAAATTGCTGGCTCACCCAGCGAAAACTGTAGGCGACGTCGCGGATGGCGTAGGCCGTCCCGGCTGTCCAATCCATCCCCTCGTCCGCGATCACCAGCCCGTAATGCGTGCTCCAGAAGGTGTGCCGCCGCGTTTCGATGCGACCGCTTTCGGTGCGCACGCGCACGCGCACGGTGCGCGACGTCATGCGCCGCACCTCTCCATCATAATAATACGATGTGGGCCGGCCGGGCACGAGGCGCAGCTCATAGAGCGTGTGGCGATTTGCGGTCGAGGTCGTGCCCGCCCAAGCGACGGTTTCGGTGAAACCCGTTTGAATCACCGGCACGCCGGATGTCTGCACGCCAATCACATTGAGGCGGCCCGGAATGGTGAGGTGCGCTTCAAACCAGCGATCCGGCCCTTCCCAAAACCAGTGCGGATTGGCGAAGAACATGCCGCGCCCGCTCATTGTGGCTTCGCGCCCCAGCGCCACCATGTTGGAGCCTAGCGGCGTGGCGTCTGGCCCATCCGGCTCGCCGGTCGCGTGCGCATAGCGCTCCACCGGGGCAAGGTCGGCCCGCGTCGCGCTCGGCGGCGCCGCCGCCACCAATTGCGGAATGAGATTGGCCGAGCTGCGGAATAAATTCCACGCCATCGCGCGCAGATACACATCGCGCTCACTAATCGGGCGCACCCACGCCGCGCCGCGGCAGCGCGGATCGGCGATATTCTCCACGCCGGTATCTGCGATATATTTGTTATAGCCTGCGGCGTACCCCCGTATGAGCGCGCGCGTCTGCGCGGTGGGGCCCACCGGCGCCGCCTGCGCGAGCTCGCGTTCAGCAATGCGCTCATCCAGCACGCGCTGCCAGAAAAAATCGCTATCGAGATTGGTGGGCCGGTTGCGCGGCCCATCCGGCACATGCGCCTCGGGCCCGAAAAATAGTGCGCGCTCCGCCCTTACGGTGACAAAGCGCCCCGCCATCTCGCAGATATTGCTTTCCGCGAAAGCATAGCCCGCGCCGAACCCCAGGCTCTCATAATCATTGGCCAGAACGTGCGGCACGCCGTGTTCAGTGACACGAATGGTGGCATGCAGGGGCTCCGCTCGCGCGACCGCCGTGCTGAACAACAACCCGACGGCCGCGCCTACCGCAAGTATACGCTTCATGTCCATGCCCGCCCTCTCCTCAGCGCCGCAGGGAAACCGCCACGCCGATCGTGCGAGGTCGGAACGTCGAGCTAGTGTAAAGCGGCTGGTTGTTTGTACGCGAGAGATTGAGATCTACATTCTCATTCAGCGCATTGTTGACGAAGAGCGACACGTCCATGTCGCCAAGCAGCATGCCTAAGCGACCGTTGAGCATCTGTGTTTCGGGGCGCGGGTTGCGTCTCGCGTCATAGCTCACCGTGCCCGGGTCAGTCGCGCCGGTGCGTTCATACTCACTGGCGTATGTATAATCGCCGCGAATATAAGCGGGGCGATCGACGATCACGAAGTCATATTGACCAGACAGAATGACCGTGAGCGGGGCGCCCGCAGCGGCCAGGGCCGATCCCTTAGTGAACAAGGTGCGCCCGCCGAGAACAGTGGCGTCGTCGAAGGTGGATTCGTTGTATGAGACCGCCAAGCCGATATGCACGTCGTCGATGAATTCCGTCGTGAACTGCACGTCCAGGCCGCGGCTGGTGGCGCTGCCGAGATTGGCGGTGAAACTGTTTCCGCACGCGCTTAGCGAAACCGGCGTCTGTATATCGCTCCAATCAATATGATATACGCTCGCATCCACCCGGAGCCGGCCGTTGAACAACGAATTCTTGGCGCCGAGTTCGTAGCTCCACACGCTGTCGGATGTGTAGGTTTCTGGCGAAGCCGGACGGCCGGTGGAATCGAAGAAGCCAAACGCCGCGAGCTGATCGGCGCAAATCGCCGGCACTTGCGCTTGGGCGCCGCCGGGGCGGAAGCCCTGCGCGGCGGAGAAATAGAAGAGATTGTCCGGATCGGCTTGGTAGGAAACGCCAATTTTCGGTGTTACGGGCGTTTCCGAAGAGGTCGCGTTGTTGCGCACGTAGCGGACTTCAAACGGCCCCTCGCCCGGCGCATACGCACCGATTGGCACGTCGATGCAAGGCGCGCCGCCCGGGCGCCCGGTGCCCGGAACACACGGCAGGCCATGCGGCTGGTTCTGGTTATTGTTGGGGCCGGAATAGAAGGCTTCATACTCGAAATCGATCTGCGAGACGCGATAGCCAAGCGTAAAGCGCAGACGCTCCGTCACATTAAAATCGAGCTGGCCGAACAGCGCCAATTGCTCTTCTGAAGTCGTAAGCTCGTGCATGTAGCTGGCGCCGTTGACCAGATCCATGCCGTAGTAATTCACGTACGCGCTAAACCCGGGGCCGAACGGTGCTCCATCGAACACCGCAGCGGGAGGCGGCGGAAAGCCCGGGATCGCCGAGGCTCGAATTGAGGGCAGCAGCGACACAAAATTCGGATAACCGGTTTGCTCCGAATGTTGCTCGCGGCTTTCATAGTAGACCCCGCCAACAACCCGCAAACGATCGTTGAAATGGCGCGTCTGCAGGCGGAATTCCTGCGTAACGTTGTCCTGCTCATCTTCGAAGATCGTATAGGTGCGATCGCCTGGGAGCGGCACCGGGCGCGAGGCGAACAGGCGCGAATAGAGCGCCGTATAGTCGCTGACGATCCGCTGCTCGCGCGAAAACAATGAAGTGTTTGAGACAACCTCTCCGTTTGCGAAGCGCCACTGCACGTTGAGCGCGGGCATGTACCATTCGTCGTCCTGCGGCTCCAAGCGCGGCTCATTGGGCAGCGCGATATGCGTGGCGTCGACCGTGCCGATCCAAAGCGGGAGCTGATAGTCGGACGATCCGTAATCAGACATGGCCGGCCAGAAACTCTGCACGCCATCGTTCATGTGCTGGCTTTGATACAACAGCGAAGGCGTCACAGTGAGATTCTCAGTGGGCGCCAGCGCCACCGCGATCCGCGCGCTAAAGGTTTCACCCCAGTTGGAATCGTTTTCGACTTCGCCAGTCGGCGTGAACTGAATTGAGTCCGCCGGCCCTGCCGAGCCGTTGGGGCTGAGCACCGTGGCGACGCCGGCCACCTTGTCGATCCAGCCGCCGTCGCGGCGATAATAAGCGCTGGCGCGGAACGCCACCTGGTTGCGCACCACCGGCCCGCCAACCGCCGCGCCGAGCTCGTAGGAGAGATCGCCGCTTTCGGTGCTGGCCACTTCGCTGCGGCCATACGCCGAATAATCTTCGAAATCGGGCGCGGGCGTGATGAAACGCACCGTGCCGCCTTGCGACCCCGCGCCAAACAGAGTGCCTTGCGGCCCGCGCAACACTTCGACGCGCTCAAGATCAAACACCGCCGGGTAGGAATTGCTGGCATTGTTGCCAAGTTGACGAACCTGGATCGGCGTGTCGTCGATATAAACTCCAGTGGTCGCCGCCCCGGAGCTGGAAGCCACCCCGCGGATGGAAATGCTCGTTGTGCGATCGGCGCGGTTGAAGGTAACGCCGGGCGTCAGGCGGACCAGATCGTCGATCTGGCGGATGCCCTGCTGATCCATCTGCTCTTGCGTCATCGCCGTGACCGACAGCGGCACACGGCGCAGCGGCTCTTCGGTGCGCGTGGCGGTCACGACGATTTCATCGCTGTCCTGCGCCAGCGCGGGCGCTGCGAACATAAGCGGTAGCGCTGCAACCGATAGCGATAGCGTGATCCTGCGCAGCGCGCCGTGGTTGTTCATTTCGCTCCTCCCCGGCGAGGCTTTGCGCCGCGCTCTTAATGCATTGCTGTGTGCCTGACGCCGTTTTGCGTGCGCGCCTCCAGCTCAGAAGCTAAAAGCCGCCTCAGCGCCCGGACAATTAGATTTTCGGCATCAGGTGTTTCGCTTCGGGCATGGGTGTCACCGCTTCGCACGGCGCAGCGACGCCACTTTTGGTTTGGCCGCATTCTGCGCGCGCGCTGGTATTTCCATACCCAGCACACACGAACTGAGGCATTTTCCGTGCGCATCGAGCGCCAACGAACGGGTGACGCCGCCCGCCAAGGCGCGATGCAAAACAAAATTCAACGCACCCAGCTCGGGCATCTCATAGCGGACGACTTCGCCGCGCAGGATGTGCCCTAGGTGCTTGGTTATGCGCTCGCTCGTGACCTCGGCGCGCAAATGCTCGTAGTCGTCGCGGTTAAACACGATGATCGCGATATTCGAGGTATCGCCTTTGTCGCCCGTGCGCGCGTGCGCAATTTCGCGCAACTTCACGTCACCACCTCCCAATGCAGGACTGGCTTCACCGTCGCCCGATCGATGAAGACTGAGGCGATTGCGATGGTCTGTTGCGCCGATGTCGCGACGCCGCCGCCGCCGGCCGGTCCGTTTGTGTAGAGCGCCTCGACTTCGCGGTTTACGCTCTGCGCCGCGGCCGCGCTCTTGGTGCGCGCGGCGATCCGGGCGCGCACCTCCGACCCGGACCACGCCGCCTCCGGCGACGCGCGCGACACGGCATTGACGCCGATCAGATCGAAACGCGATTCAAGCACCTCTTCGCCAAGCCGCTTGATGCGCTCGCGCACGACGTCCAAAGCAAGCTGGCCCCGCTCAAACGCGCCCGCGCCCGCATACGAGATTTGCCCGTCGCTGACCCAGCCATCCGCGTAGCCGACGGAAACCTTCAGCGCATCGGGGCGGCGCGCCCCGCCTGCCCCGCTCAAGCTCACGCGATCCTTGCCCGCATCATCGAAGCGCGCGCCGGAAAAATCCGCGATCACATCCGGCGTGTAATACGCACTAGGATCGTGCAATTCGTAGAGCATCTGCTCCACACAGGTCGCGCGCGAGATAAGGCCGCCTGTGCCTTCGATCTTGCTGATTTCAGCCGCGCCGTCTTTGGTCACCTCCGCGATGGGAAAACCCAATTCGGCCAACCGCTCGACGTCCTTAAAGCCCGGGTCGGCGAAATAGCCGCCCGAAACTTGCCCCGCGCACTCAAGCAAATGCCCAACCAAAGTGCCGCGCCCGAGCCGGGCCCAATCGTCGCCAGCCCAGCCAAACTCATGCACAAGCGGCGCCAAGAAAAGAGATGGATCGGCCACCCGTCCGGTGATCACCACGTCGGCGCCGCCGCGCAACGCCTCCACGATCGCCTCATGGCCAAGATACGCGTTCGCCGAGATCAGGCGATCGCCCAAGCCGTTCAGCACACCCTCTTCGTCCTGCACGGCCGCATCGCGCGCCTTGATCAGCGCCAGCACATCATCCCCATGTACCGCAGCGACCTTCAGCCCGCGCAGGCCGAGCCCCGCCGCGATCTCGGCGGTCTTCCGTGCGGCCGCAATCGGATGCGCCGCGCCCATGTTCGAGATGATGCGCACACCTGACTGCACGCACGGCTTAAGCACCGCGCTTA
Organism: uncultured Terricaulis sp.; assembly: GCA_964635925.1. Taxonomy (GTDB): domain Bacteria; phylum Pseudomonadota; class Alphaproteobacteria; order Caulobacterales; family Aquidulcibacteraceae; genus Vitreimonas. The sequence goes on from CAZWQS010000002.1 coordinate 35,275, forward strand.
GCCGCTCTTCCAGATAAGGATCATAGCCGGCGTCCGCGTTTTTTAGCTTTTCGCGCTGCGCCAGGGCGATGGTGCGCTCGGCCAAACATTCGAACACCAGGTAATCGAGGTCGCCGTGCACAGCCAGGTCCACCGCCGGATCGATCCGGTCCCCGGAAAACCCCGCGCCCGCGCCGATGCGTATCGAAGATGACCGCTTCATCACCACCGCAAAACCAGGGCGCGATTGTGCGACGCAGCAACAATCAAACGCATGCGCCGCCGCCGCACCATAGCCAACCCTCGCGCCCGTCACGGCGCCTTCTGCATCACTAGGCCTCAGCCAAACACGGCGCACAAAGACCGATGTTCGATCAAGCGATAGAGATTTTGCATAGGCTCGCCGGGCGAGTATGCTTGACGACGATGAAGGCGGGCGGCCACGCTCCCTCGGCAGGAGCGCGCTATAGGTGAGCGCACATATCGGCATACGCGAGTTGCGCCTATTTCTTGGCGTGGCTGAAGCATCCAGCTTCAGCGAATGCGCGCGCGTTCACAACATCTCGCAGCCTGCGCTCAGCCGCACGATAAAATTGCTGGAAGAGCGGGTTGGCGCGCGCCTATTTCACCGCGACACACGCACAATGCGCCTCACGCCCACAGGCCAGCAATTGCAGCAAACAGCCGAACGGCTCGTACGCGAGTTTGAGCTCGGCATGGAGGAGCTGGATCAATTCGTCAGCGGCGCGCGCGGACGCTTTGTGATTGCGGCGCTGCCTTCCTTGGCAGCGCTAATCCTGCCACGCGCGCTGGCGCAGTTTCACGCACTGCGGCCAGATGTCGATTGTATGATCCTCGACGCCCTCTCGGAATCGGTTGTCGAGGATGTGAGTTCTGGCCGCGCCGATATCGGCGTCGCGCTGCGCCCGCCGCCGAGCAAGCACCTTTCCTACACCGAATTGTTCGTGGATCAGTTCGGCCTTGTCTGTGCGCCGAGCGACCCATTGGCCACCGCGCCATGTGTTTCGTGGCGTTCCTTCGTCGATCGGCCATTTGTGGCGATGGCCGAGCATTCGAGCGTGCGCATGATGACGGACGCAGCGTTCATTCAGAATATGACACCGCTCAAAAACCTGTTCGAGTGCTCGCATCTCGCCACAACGGGCGCTCTGATCGCGGAAGGGCTTGGTGTGTCGGCGCTCCCGCAATCGGTGATGCCGCTGCTTGGGGTGCGCGACCTCGTGTGGCGTCCACTCGATAACCCGGCGCTATACCGCTCAATCGGCCTCATACGTCGCCGCGATCGCCCGCTGCATGCGGCGGCGGCGGCATTCGTTGATGTGTTAGTTCGACAAGAATCGCCCTTCGGGCTTCATCCGCCATCGACGCACACTCAAACCATGTAGCCCCCGAACGATTGCGGCGTTCAATAGCGGAAATTGTAGATGCGACAGTTCCGCCACGCGCAGACTCAAGGAAGGTCGCGGCAATTTCGCGTACGCGCCTCATCGGTAAGCAGAAGCGCATTGGAATGGTCGTAAGCGAGTTCTCCAACTGAAAAATCAAAGAAGTCCTCGGCGCTGACTTCGCTGGAAACGACCATCTTATAGGGGGCTCATCGCTCGCCGCGCTGTGTTGAACGCAACCAACAGTAGGCGACACACCAATGAGCAGCTTATCGCCCTTGTCAGCCACCAACTCAACCGAGTCCTGTCCGTTCGGGTCAAACCGATTGAGGGGGTCATTCCGAGAGTACTGATACAAGTTGAGGCTCTCGTCATACCCGATCGGATCAGTTTGCAGGGACTGTCGGTCCTGACGCGCTTTTTCGTAGGCGTAGGCATTTTCTCTAGACGCGCCAGATCGATACGCAGCGCTTCGGCCTTGAGACGCCCTTCGATTTCGAAAAATTTCCCTAGAAGCACTTTTTGAGGCGTGCGCGGTCGGCGTCCTTGATGTGCTTTGGAGGGCGATTGCCGGTCTCACACCTGCGCCCATGACTCCAACGGGACAGCATAGTCTTCAAGACACCGCTCTCGTGCCATTTGCCAAGTATCGTCCAGGTAGTCCCGCTCCGGGAATTTCGAAGTCTCACGTTCGTAAACGAATACGTAGATGCCCTCGGCCTTTTCGACGAGCTCGATTCTGTGGAAGCCCGAACCGTTCACAAATGACACTTCACTCTTCACGAAAGTAGTTCCTGTGTTCGTTGCTAGCGTCTCGGAAGCGACTGGCAGGGCTGCTGCGGGATTCCAGGTGGAAGTGCGGACGATCACCATGGCCCGTTAAGTCCATCCGAAAACGTCTCAGGCCATCGTCACTTAGCGCTACGAAGGCATCGGAGTCATTGATGCGTGCAGCACGGGCGATGCTGGATTGGAGTCAGGCTAAGCTCGCCGACGAGTCCGGTGTTTCCGTAGAGACGATCAAGCGCCTGGAGCGCATGGACGGTGCGCTCGAAGCGACCAAGGTCGCCACGCTCGATGCGATCCGCAGAGCGCTCATCGCGGGCGGCGTCGAGCTCACCAACGGCCACGAGCCAGGCGTGAAGCTGCGCGCGAAGAAGAAGCGCTGACACCGCATCGCGTGCCGTAAATCTGCGGCGCCTCGATTTCCTGCCGCACCGCTGGGCCTTGGCGCGTCTGGGATTCTCTCGACTCTGCCGCGACCTTAATCTTGCTCTACACACACTTCTGCGGCAAGCTTTCTTCACCGCTCCATCTTCGTCGCTGCTCGCATCAACACGCGATGATCGCAGCGACGTGTTTCTCTTCGCACGTCGCAGGCAAATCTGGTGTCGTGATCTCACGCGTCCTACTTCGCACCTTGCACACGAGGTGCGTGCACCCGCTCACACCTTGGATTTTTCTGAAGCAGGGCAACCACTTCGACGCACCTGCAAGGTGCGCTTTATCTTGCCCTACACCCTGCTTCTGTTTTTCGAGACAATTTCGTTCACTTCACTGCAGTGGCTGGAGAGGAGTGAGGATCAGTGAATCACCGTCCAGAGCGTCGCAAATAAAGAGCACATTCGAGGTTTGATTGATGCTCGTCAGATCACCCCGGACGACCGCTCCCAAGACCTGCCACGAGCGGCCCCACCTGAGCGTTCTTGCCAAATCTTCCACGCTCGTCGCATGGATGGGAGCGACCAGGATGGGTGCTCCCTGGAAGTCGATGTGCCGCTTGTGCTCCAGCGATTTGTCTCCAAGTCGGCTGTATCCCGCGAGGCAGATAACTGCGGCACTGAGATCGGTTGAAAACCGTGTCTTGAGCCAATCAGCGGCGGCTTCAAACAAATCGCGCCGCTTCAGCCAGCCCCCGCGCTCTTCGCGTTCCTCGCCCGACAACTCAGCCAACGGCTGAGAGGGGCGAGCATGTTGCGCCGCCATTTCCGATGGCAGGAATGTAACGGCGTCATCCTCAGCCAGCGCTGCACCGGCCTTCAGGGGAAGGACGCGTAGCGCCTCTGTCCATCTTTCACGCACGTGCGCCATCCAGTCGGGGTGTCCGCCTACGCGTCGCAGAACTGTCGAATTCATCGTGGTTCCTGAGGCCGCCACGTCTGTCCCTCATCGTAAGTATCCCAGCGCTGCCCCTCTGGGTCAGTATAAGTCATATGGGGGTCCTTCCCGGCCGGGTGGGTTCTATCGTCGTGCAGAGACTCTCCAGTATCCGGATTATGATAAGCGCCTTCGCGGCTCCCAGGGTCTCCGCGACCGCGCCAGTCCCAACCCTCCGGCAAATTCTGCGGGTCACTAAAGTCACCAATGTTTGGCGGATTCGCGGGCCCCTCCTCAGCCGGAGCCGGGGCATCCTCTGATCCAGGCTGATCAGGTCGTTCCGCCTGCTCGTTTTGGAAAATTCCGACTACCGAATCAACTATCGCGGTCGTCGCTGCAACCGCCCCTTCGCGACACGATTGAACGGCCGCGCATACCCCTCCGACGACAAGTATTCCGCACCCAACCAGTTGTGGGCCAGGGGTGCAGAGGGCGACAGCGGCGGGATTTCGGCCCGTTGGATCATTGTTATTGAGCGGATCGTTTCGAACGTACTGATAGAGGTTCAGGTCGTCTTCATATCCGATGGGGTCAGTCTGCAGGAACCGACCCAGCACCGGATCGTAGACGCGCGCCTTGTAGTGATAGAGCTGCACTTCCGGCAACGCGGCTTGGCCGGTGTAGCGGAAGCGGGAGCCGGTCCAGGCGTCAGGCTCGCCGTAGGGACCGTAGGCATAGCGCGTGGTGCTCGACCCATTGGCCGCGATGATCGAGCCCTGGCGGTCGGCCACCAGATAGCGCCGGTCGGTCAGCCCCGCGCCCTCGTACCAGACCAGCGGCTCGTCCACGCCGGGGCCGTGCACGTAGCGGCGCACGATGTTGGCGCCGACATATTCAACGCTCAGCGCATCGCCTTCATAGAGAAAATCCGTCGTCGTTCCGCCCGCCGCCGTCCGCCGCAACCGTCCCAGCGGATCGTAGCTCAGCGTCATGCTGGCCGAGCCGCTGACGCTCGTGAGCCTGTTCTCCAGATCGTACACGAAGGTGCGGCCGCCATCGCTCGTCAGATTGCCGCGCGCGTCATAGCTGAAGCTCGCGCCGCCCACGGCCGTGTATTGGTTGAGGCCATTGCGCGTATAGGTGCGCACAGCGGTCGGGGTGATCCAGCTATAAAGGTCGTTGCTGGCGCTGCGTTGAGAAACCTGAGAAGCCGCCGTGTAGCTAAAGCCGAAGCTCTGATCGTTCGCGGTCCCGGACAGGTTTTGCGTCAAGCCCGTCAGCCGCGAGGCATTGTCGTAGGAGAATGTCGTGCTCGGCCCGCCGGGGCGCGTGATCGTCGCGCGCCGGCCCAGCGCGTCGTAATTGTAATCCGCCAAAGTGGTCGAACCGCTCTCGCGGATCAGATCGACGCGGTTCAGCGCGTCGTAAGAATATTGCCAGTAATTGTTGTCGGGGTGGATGACGCGGCTGCGGTTCGAGGCCGCGTCGTACTGGAACGTGATCCTGCGCCCGTGGCTCACTTCCTTGACCAGCCGTCCGGCGGAATCGTAGCAATGCCGGCGCAATTTGGCGTAGATGTGGCCCGAGAAACGAGTCTCCCGCCCACCCACTCGTCGGGCAACATCGCGGAATGTCGGCATGTTTTCCCGTGCGAGAGTGTGCACTGTGAAGAATGGTGGACCCTAGCGGGATCGAACCGCTGACCTCCTGCATGCCATGCAGGCGCTCTCCCAGCTGAGCTAAGGGCCCGAACGCTCCGCCCCAGGGGCGGAGTCGGAAATCGGAGGGCGGAACCTAGACGCCGCCCGTTTGCGATTCAAGCGGCGTTAGCGGCCTGAATCATCGTCCTCGGTCTCGCCGGAAATATCGCCCAGCTCGTCCTCGGGGAATTCTTCGTCATCCTCGATCAGGGGAACGGAATCGTCGTCGGCGCCGTCGTCCTCCAGTTCGGGATCGGATTCGGAGAAGCCTTCCGGCAGTTCGTCGCCGGAGGGCGAAGCGTCGTCGTCATCGTCGTCGCTCAGCAGCGGCTCGGCGTCGGCTTCGGCGTCGACTTCGCTGGTTTCCTCGGACTCTTCGTCGTCATCCTCGTCGTCGCCCTTGGCCTTGCCTTTGGCGTCGACCTCTTCGTCGTCATCGTAGGCGGTATCGTGGGCGGCCACGCGGCCGCGCCCGCGGCGGACCCGCACGCCTTCTTCGGCGGGATCGAACGCGGTGGCGCATTTTGGGCAGGTCGCCGGGCGTTTGCGCAGGTCGTAGAATTTCGCCCCGCAATTGGGACAAAGCTGCTTATCGCCCAAATCGGTCTTGGCCAAAAACCTCTCCTTGAGTACGCGGGGCGCTCGCTTGCCACCAACGGGCCCCCCTGTCAAAAGCTTTGTCGTTTCAATTCCAGGGCCTTGCGCCGAACCGGAGCCGCCATGCGTCTGAAGGCGCGATTCGCCGGGCCTTTGAAGGGCCGCACCCGCCCGCCGGGCGATAAGTCCATTTCCCACCGGGCGCTGATCCTGGGCGCCTTGGCGCAAGGGGAAACCGTGATCGAGGGGCTCCTGGCCTCCGAGGACGTGCTGAACACGGCCGCGGCGGTGCGCGCGCTGGGCGCGGACGCCGCGCAAGGCGCGGACGGGCGCTGGCGCGTGGCCGGCGCGGGGGGCTTCAAACAGCCGACCGAGACCATCGAGTGCGGCAATTCGGGCACCGCCGCGCGCCTCTTGATGGGCGCTGTGGCCGGCTATCCGCTGAGCGCGCGGTTCGACGGGGACCAATCGCTGCGCAAGCGGCCGATGAACCGCGTGATCACGCCGCTGACCCAGATGGGCGCGCGCTTCGACGCGGGCGCGGGCAAGATGCCGCTGATCGTGCATGGCGGGAAGCTGAAGGGGATCACTTATCGCGCGCCGGTGGCTTCGGCGCAGGTGAAATCGGCCGTGCTGCTGGCGGCGCTGAACGCCGAGGGCGAGACCGTGCTGATCGAGCCCGAGCGCTCGCGCGATCACACCGAGCGCATGCTGGGCGTGTTCGGCGCCAATATCGACCAGGTCGAGATCGAAGGCGCGCTGCATCCGCGCGTGCGCGCCAGCGCGCTGAAGGCGGCGCCGGTTTACGTGCCGGCCGATCCCTCCTCCGCCGCGTTTCCGGCGGCGGCGGCGTTGATCCTGGCGAAATCCGACCTCGTGATCGAGGACGTGCTGATCAATCCGCTGCGGCTTGGCCTCTATGAGACGCTGCTGGAGATGGGCGCGAAGCTTTCGTTTGAAGAGCGCCGCGATCCGATCGGCGAGCCGATCGCCAATCTCGTGGTGCGCGCGAGCGACTTGACGGGCGTTGCCCCGCCCGCGCGGCGCGTGCCGGCGATGATCGATGAATTCCCCATCCTTTCGGTGATCGCCGCCTTCGCGGATGGCGAAACGCGCATCACCGGCGCGGCCGAATTGCGCGTGAAGGAGAGCGACCGCATCACTTTGATGGTGGATGGGTTGAAGGCCTGCGGCGTGGACGCCGAGGAACTGGAAGACGGCCTCATCGTGCGCGGGCGCGGGCCGAAGAGCGTGCGCGGCGGCGCGGAGATCCGTACCCTGGGCGATCACCGTGTGGCGATGAGCTTCCTGGTGCTGGGCATGGCCGCGAAGGAGCCGGTGATTGTCGATGAAGGCGAGATGATCGCCACCAGCTTCCCGGGCTTCGCCGACATGATGCGCGCGCTGGGCGCGAAGGTGGAAGAGGTCTGACGCTTCTCCGCCAAGCGCCGCTTTTTCGTCATTCCGGTCGCGCGAAGCGCGGGCCGGAATCCAGGGGCGAAGGACGATGCGTTGGCCCCTGGGTTCCGGGCTCATCGCGACGCGATGCCCCGGAATGACGATGGTGTTTGTCGTGCGCTAATGGCCGCACAGCGCGCGGCGCTTGCGGGAAAGCTGAGAGAGCGGGACGCGCCATGCGCGGCGCGCAAATTAAAATTGGTGGTGCGCTTGGCGCGTCCCACACGGTCTGTTTATCAGCCGGCGCCTGCGTGCAGCGTTCAGTGTCGCCCTGGAGGGCCATACGTTGATGAGACAGCGAACGGCGAGGTCTGCCCCCTCTGACAGATCGATAGCCTGATCCGCCGCCGTGCTGCGACGCTGGGGTTCCAGGCGCGCTTAGCGCCTTGCATGCGTTCCCGGCTCGCGTGCGGTGGAAGCACCATACTTCCACACGGACCTTCGGCTTCCCTTTTTCTCACCGAAGCAACGATCTTGGATGTCGCCACCTTCGATCGCATCACGCTCAAACCGTGTCTCGATTGCTTTGGCTTGGTGCACCATCGCCTCCCACATCGAGACGCGGGCATGATCGCATGGGCCTGAGCCTGTCGGATACATCTCCACCGATCCCCGGGGCGATGCGCAGCATCGAGCCCGGGGCCCATAAACACGACCGGCGCGGATTTGCTTGATACGCTTGAGTTTATGGGTCCCGGACTGCGCTGCGCGCATCGGGGAATGAGTGATGTATGCGATGCGGCAAAGTGATGGATAGCGGCGCACCTTACCCCGCATTAGCGTCATCCCGGGCGAGCGGAGCGAGACCCGGGACCCAGGGCCGCAAAGCGCTGCGTTCAGTCACCCCCTGGGTCCCGGATCACGCCTGCGGTATGTCCGGGATGACGCTAGATGAAGGTGTCCGCTTTTCGCCGCGAGCAGACATTCACTGCGGAGTTTCGCTGTCGCTCCCCTTCAGCAACGTGGCATCAACGACATCCCCGCCCATGTGCTTTATGAAGGCCGCCCTAAGCGCCGTCCGATGAGTGTCGGGTCGAAGACTAGGATTCAAATTGTCCGCCAAGAAAACCCACTCCACGAATTGATCAGCGGTCACTGGTCCATCCGGCGGAATGAAGTAGCTGACGTGCAATGGCCGATTGCGCTTTATGCAACCGCAATATCCCCAGCCGACGCAGACCTCGTGCATAAGCGCGTCGTAGCCGGGTTGCGGCGGTTCACGTTCCTGCGATCCGCCAGCCCCGAGATGCCCTCTAAATTTCTTGTCCGTCATCAGGCCATCTACGCCCGAAAGCGTTGGCTTTCAAACACAGCGCAACGTCCGCTTCGGGCCAAGAGCAGAAAAAGCCCTACTTCTTCTTCCCCGCCGCCTTCGCCAACCTTGGCTCTTCCTTCTCGCCGCGCGCCAGGATCGCTGTGGCGCTGACGTCGGCGGTGGTGTTGCCGAGGGTGCGGAAGATGTCGGGGATGACTTCGACGGCGATCAGCACGCCCAGCACTTCAATCGGCACGCCGAGCGCCAAACAGATCGGCCCGACCGAGGCGATGAAGCTCACCTGCCCCGGCAGACCGACGGAGCCGACGCTGACGGCGAACGCGACGATCACGGCGCCGACGATTTGCAAGAAGCTGGGCTCAATGCCGTAAAGGTGCGCGACGAAGAAGCAGACGGCGAGGTTCGCCACCGGGCTAGTGAAGCGGAAGATCGCGACGGCCAAAGGCAGCGTCACGTCCGCCACGCGCGCGGGGATGCCCAAGCCGCGCAGGCACGCTTCCAGCATCACCGGCAGCGAGGCGAGCGAGGATTGCGTGGCGGCGGAGACGGCCCACACCGGCGCGAGCGCGGTGGTGAGCTTCGCCACCGGCTGGCGCGAGAAGAAGACGCCGATCAGCCAGGCGAGCACAACGCTGCCGGCGGTGACGCCCGCGACGATGATCACGTAATGCGCCAGCGTGCCGGCCGCGCCGAGGCCGGCGCGCAGGCCGACGCCGAGCGACAGCGCGAATACGCCGAGCGGCGCGGCAAGCAACACCCAGCGCACCACCACGATCATCGCTTCGGACACGGCGCGGAAGAAATCCACGATCGTATCGCGCATTTTCGGCTCCAGCCGCGTGGCGGCGAAGCCGAAGAACATGGCGAAGGTAACGAGCGGCAGGATCGCGTCTTCGGCGGCGGCGCGGATCGGGTTTTTCGGCGCGAGGCCTTGCAGCCAGGCGGCGAAGCTGGGCGCCTCCTCGATCTTGCCGACGCCGGCGCCGACGCCTTCGAGAAATTTCTGCGCGTCATCGGGCGCGACGGGCCAGAGCGTGAGCAAGCCGTTGACCGCGAGGATGCCGTAGATCGCGGCGAACAGGATCAGCACCGTGAACAGCAGCACCGCGCGCGCCACCAAGCCGCCGGTTTTCGACATATCCGCCACCGAGGCGACGCCGACGAGGATGAGCGAGGCGACGAGCGGCACGACCGTCATTTGCAGCGCGTTGAGCCACAGGCCGCCGAAGGCTTCGACCACGCCGGCGGCGCTGGTGAGAAAATCGTTCTCCGCCCCGCGTACGCCCGCGCCGACAAGAATGCCGGCGATCAGCGCGGCGAGGACGATGAAGCTCAGATTTTTCACGCGCAGCCCCGAAGATGACGCGCGGTGGTAACGCATCGGCGTTTGCGGCGCCAAGGCTAAACGGGGAAGCGTGAGGTGAGGCGGGCTAAACACGTCGTCATTCCGGTCGCGCGAAGCGCGGGCCGGAACCCAGGGGCAACCGACGATGCGTTGGCCCCTGGGTTCCGGGCTCAATGCTTCGCATTGCCCCGGAATGACGACGTGTTACTTCGCGCCGGCCAATTCTTTTGCGCCGCCGGGCTTTTTCGCCGCTTGCGCTTCCGGCTTCTTCGCGAACTCCAGCACGCCGTCTTCCAGCGCGCCGAAGCGCAGATCCATCAGGTCGTGGCCGTAGGATTGGTTCTGCTTCCAGGGGGCGACGCTGGTTTGCTTGGGCAGAAGGTGCGCGGCGCGCTTGAAATAGCCGGAGGAGAAATCGACGAACGGCTTTTCCTCGACATGATCGAGCTTCATGCGCGGGGTCGCGGAGGCGAGGCCGTAATCGCTCAGATAATTGATCACGCGGCAGACATATTGATTGATCAGATCGGCGCGCAATGTCCACGAGGCGTTGGTGTAGCCGAACACGTTAGCGAGGTTGGGCACGTCGGAGAACATGCAGCCCTTGTAAGCGTAGAGCTCGCCGGTTTCGATCTCGCGCCCATCCACCGCCAGCTTGGCGCCGCCGAAGACGCGTAGATTGAGGCCGGTGGCGGTGATGATGATGTCAGCGTCGAGATGCTTGCCGCTTGTGAGTTGAACGCCGTTTTCGTCGAACGTCTCGATCGTGTCGGTAACGACGGAGGCTTTGCCTTCCTTGATGGCCAAGAACATGTCGTTATCCGGCACCAGGCACAGCCGCTCCTCCCACGGATTATAGCGCGGGCTGAAATGGCGCATGTCGTACTCGGGGCCGAGCTGCTCGCGGATGAGGCCCAAGAGCCGATCGCGGGTTTTCTTCGGGCGCGCGCGGGCCATGCGGAAGAAAATCTGCTGCAACAGCACGCGCAGAAAACGCGTTGTGTCATAGGCGAATTGCTTGGGCAGATGCTTGCGCATCCAATTGGCCGCCGGATCGATCGCGGGCATCGAGACCATGTAGGTGGGCGAGCGCTGCAGCATCGTGACGTGCGCGGCCTTATCGGTCATCGCCGGCACCAAGGTAACGGCGGTGGCGCCCGAGCCGATCACCACGACGCGTTTGCCCGCATAATCCAAATCCTCCGGCCAATGCTGAGGATGGACAATGCGTCCGGCGAAGCGATCGGCGCCTTTGAAGGCGGGGCTATAGCCCTCCTCGTAATTGTAATAGCCCGCACACATGAGTAGGAAGGACGCGGTGAAGCGTTTGGCCTGTCCGTCGTGCTCGGCCTCGATGGTCCAGCGCGCGTCCGCGCTTGACCAATCGGCGCGCATGACGCGGTGTTTGAAGCGGATGTGTTTATCGATGCCGTGCTCTTGCGCGGTTTCGTTGACGTATCTCCAGATCGAGGGGCCGTCAGCGATGGCCTTCTCTTCCTTCCACGGTTTGAAGGCGTAGCCGAGCGTGAACATATCGCTGTCGGAGCGGATGCCGGGGTAACGGAACAAATCCCAGGTGCCGCCGATATTCTCGCGGTTCTCGAGGATCACATAGCTTTTGCCGGGGCAATCGCGCTGCAAATAATAGCCCGCCCCTACGCCGGAAATGCCGGCGCCGACGATCAGGACATCGAAATGTTCGCTCATGGGGCGGAATCCGCGCGCTGGGGGCGCGCATGTCAAGCCGGACGCAGCGTCAGCGGCGCCCCTCGCGTGGGGCGCACGGCTCTGCTAAGCGGCGCCCATGATTATCGCCGTCGACGGACCGACCGCCTCGGGCAAGGGCACGATCGCCAAGGCTTTGGCCCAGCACTTCGGGCTGAAGCGGCTGGACACCGGCGCGCTTTACCGCGCCGTGGGGCTGGCCGTGCTGGATGCCGGCGGCGATCCGGGGGATGAGGCCGCGGCGGTGGCGGCGGCGCGGGCGCTTGATCTGGGCGCGATCGATGAAGACCGCATCCGCTCCTCCCACGCTGGGCTGGCGGCCTCGCTGGTGGCGCAGATGCCGGGCGTGCGCGCGGTGCTGCGCCAGGCGCAGCGCGCGTTCGCGGCGGACCCGCAGGGCGCGGTGCTGGACGGGCGCGATATCGGCACCGTGATTTGCCCGGACGCGGACGTGAAATTGTTTGTCACCGCCTCGCTGGAAGAACGCACCAAGCGCCGCCACGCGGAGCTCTTGGCGCGCGGCGAGACCATCACGTTCGCGGAGCTGATGGCGCAGATCGCCGAGCGCGACCGGCGCGATACGGAGCGGAAGGATTCGCCGCTGGTGCAGGCGGCGGATGCGCATGTGCTGGATACGACCGCGCTGGATGTTGAGGCGGCGGCGAAGGCGGCGGTGGCGATCGTGGAGGCCGCGTAGAGGTCACCCTTTGCAGCGCCGACCGGATAAAGGAACGCACGCTTCGGGCACACTTGGGCGCGCGCGCTATTCAGCGAGACAGCGCGCACGCTCCGGTTTATACCTCGAACGCTCTGCACGCGCTTGGGGAGGCATGAATGCCCGGCTTAGCTAGAGTTTGGTTCGGTGTTTTCTGGATTGTCGCTGGCCTTGTCCTGACAGGACTTAGCTATGCGTTCCCAATCTTTGACCAATACGCGGTCTTTTATGGCGCTTGGATTTTTGGCGGCATCCTCGTTCTATGGGGCCTCATAGAGATGGCCGCGTGGAAATTGAGAGGCAAAGAGTATCAGGAACGGCGGAGCGCTAAGATCGGCGTTATGACCCTCGTTGACACCATGTGTTTCGTTGCGCTCTCGGACGGCGAAGCCTCCGAAGAGGAGATCGTGGAAACACACAAGGTTCTCGCGGAAGATTTCAGATTTGAGATCGAGCTTGAGACGGTTCGCAAGCGCGTGCGCGATTACAACTATACCTACGACGACTATTTGAACGAATTTTCCATGCGTTCAGCAACAATACCCGCCGATTTCAAGCATGAAATTGTGCGGGCGGCACTGTGCGTTGCCTTTGCAGATGGTCATTACAGCAAGCAAGAGGCCAAAGCTTGCAGCGATCTCATTCGAGACATTGGCCAGCTTCCCCCACAAACGCACGACCTCATAAATCGAGTCTTTCCGCCAGCCCCGGAGACACAATCCGCATAGGGAATGCGTGCGCCACCCTTGCGGCGCTAACCCGCCGCGCTGAACACGATGTCGAGCGCGGTTTGGATGCGGAAGCTTTCGTGCGCGAGATTGGCGATGGGTGCGGCGGATAGCGCGTCTCGCGGAACGGCCGAAAGATCGAGGGGAAGCAGAACGTAGGGCTGGCCCAGAACGGTCAGGGCGACATCGCGCCGCGTAGGTTTTCCAAGAGTCGACAACGGACCAACCAGCACGCGCGGCGAATCCGCGTTGCGGTCATGTTGGAGGATCAGAAGCAGTGGAACGTTCGGCATCGCCCGCCGATACGGGTTCTTGACGACGTCGTACTGCTTCATGAGCGCGAGCGCGTGTGGGCGCGAACGTGATCGGAAAGCGATCCGTTGCGGGCATAATATTCGCGGTACGCCTCCGTCGCTTCCCGCAATTCCTCGCGCTCGGCGGCGAGTTTGGCCTCTTCCTCGGGCGTCCGCTTGAATTGGGCCATTCTGACCCGCTCGGCTTTCACCAATTCCGGATCAATGCCTTCCTCGCGAAGGAGTTCCAGGAGTTCTGGTTCGAGTTCGATGTCCTCAGGCTTCATGTGGTGAAATATAGCATGGTTTGCCGGCGCCAGCCATGAGGGCCGGACTCCTCCCTTGCCCCCGCCCCTGCCCCTATCTATAGACACGTCCGTGGAGGTCGCCCTGCCAGCATAGCGGGGCGGCGTTTGAGCGACCTGAGGCAGCGCCCCAGGCGCTTTTGCGTTTTCGGCCGCCGTTAAAATTTCAGGACGGCCCCATGGTGGGGCCGAGACCGCCGGAGCCAACCGGCTGGCCCTATTCAAACGAGTTGGAGTTTTAAGCGTATGGCGCAAGCCCAAGATTCAATGACCCCGAGCCGCGACGATTTCGCGGCGCTGCTCGATGAAAGCCTCGGCAGCCGCGGCATGGTGGAAGGCCGCGTGATCCCCGCGACCGTGACCGCCGTTGAGCACGATTTCGTCGTGGTCGATATCGGCCTCAAGACCGAAGGCCGCATCCCTCTGCGTGAATTCCTTGTCGATGACGGCGCGGGCGCCCCGAAGGCCGGCGACATCGTCGAAGTCTATCTCGACC
>CAZWQS010000003.1:0-48535 GCA_964635925.1 uncultured Terricaulis sp.
GGAGATCGCGGCGGCGCACATCGCGCAGGGTTCGAGCGTGACGTAGAGCGTGAGATTGGGCTTCAGCCGATAATTGCCGAGCGCGGCGGCGGCCTTGCGCAGCGCGATGATTTCAGCGTGCGCGGTGGGATCGTGCGCAGCGATCGGCGCGTTGGCGCCTTCAGCGATGATTTGGCCGGCCTCGTCCACGATCACGCAGCCGATCGGCGCTTCACCGGCCTCGGCGGCTTCAGCCGCCTGCGCCAGCGCGTGCGCCATGAAAGCTTCCTCGCTCACGGGCGGCGCAGCTCCAGGAGATCGGCCACCACCTCGCCTTGGGCGAGGGTTTCAAATTCGAGGATCGCCTCGCGGTATTTGCGGCGGGCCTCGTCGTCGCTGTGGCGCATGCGGGTTTCCATGGCTTTGTCCAACGTCGCCTGATCCGGCCATTGGGCGTAGGCGATATAGAGCCCCTCGCCCGCTTTGTGCAGGCGAGACCCCCAGCCGCCGAATTCCTTGGCGATGGCGGCTGTGCCGGCGGCCCAACCCGCCTCGAATTGCGCCTCAAGCCCTGGTATCACCCGCCAACGATAGATCACGGCGAACATGGCATCTCCTCCTCCCCCTTTTAACGCCGAAGGCGAGCGCGTGGCCAAGGTGCTGGCGCGCGCGGGCGCATGTTCCCGGCGCGACGCCGAGCGGCTGATCGCCGAAGGGCGCGTGGCGGTGAACGGGGTCACGCTCGATACGCCCGCGTTCAAGGTGAGCGACAGCGATAAGATCAGCGTGGACGGGCGCCCAATCCGCGCGGCGGAAGGCACGCGCATGTGGCGCTATCACAAACCCGCCGGGCTGGTGACGACACACCGCGATCCGGCCGGCCGGCCCACGGTGTTTGAACATCTGCCGCCAGGGCTGCCGCGCGTGATTTCGGTGGGGCGGCTCGATCTCAATTCGGAGGGCCTGCTGCTGCTGACCAATGACGGCGAAGCCGCGCGCAAGCTGGAGCTGCCGTCGAACGGCTGGGTGCGCCGCTATCGCGCGCGCGCGTTCGGACGGATTACTCAGTCAGAGCTCGACGGCTTGCGCGGCGGCATCGAGGTGGACGGCGTGCGCTATGGCGCGATCGAAGCGCGGCTGGAACGCGGGCAAGGCGCGAACGCCTGGATCGAGGTGGCGATCACCGAAGGCAAGAACCGCGAGGTGCGGCGCGTGCTGGAAGCTTTGGGGCTCAAGGTGAACCGGCTGATCCGCGTGAGCTACGGCCCGTTTGAGCTCGGCGCGCTGGAGCCAGGGGAAGCGGAGGAGATTCCGCGCCGGATGCTGCGGGATGCGCTGGGTTGATCTTGGACCGCCGGCGTCTCGCCGGCAGTCCAAGAAGCTTTAGTGCCCGCCCAAGAAACTCGGAATCGCGGGGATGAAGGCGGGGAAGAAATTATGGCCGTCTTCCCAGACCATGCGCAGGCCCGCGAACAAGATGATGGCGATGCCGATATAGGCGATCCACTGATACTTGTTGATCACGCGCGCGATGATCGAAGCGGCCACGCCCATCAGGATCACTGAGAGAACAAGGCCAAACCACATGATCACCTCGTTGTGGCGCGACACCGCCGCCACCGCGAGCACATTGTCGAGCGACATTGAAACGTCGGCGATGATAATGGTGAGCAGCGCGCTGCCGAACGTCTTGGGCGCCTTGCCGCCGGAGGCGACGGCTTCAGCAAGATGCTCGCCCGCCACCGGATCGCCGACCATGACCGGCTGATGCGCCTTCAGATCGGCATACATGCGCCACGCCACCCAGAAGAGCAGCATGCCCCCAACGAACAGCAGGCCGGGAATGCCGAGCAATTGCGTCGTCACCGTCGCGAACACGATGCGCAGCACCAGCGCGATGACGATGCCCCAGAAGATGGCCCGCTTCTGCTGGTGCGAGGGCAGCGCCGCGGCGGCGAGGCCCACGGCCACCGCGTTGTCCCCGGCCAGCGCCAGGTCGATCAGAATGACGGATAGGAACGCGGTGAGGTTGGCGACGGCCAGATCGGGATTGAACAGGTCAGCAAAATGGCTTGCGATTTGTTCCACGGCGGCCTGCTCCCCCTACCCCTGGGTCGCCCCTCTTACGGAGGGGCCGGCTAACCTTCAAGCGCGACATATGGCGCCCGCCCGGGCTAGTGTCCTGGATTTGAAGTTCGCACGATCATTGGGATCACCCGCGAGGCGAACTTCAAAATCCATCAAGGATACTAGATTCAAATATTTGTAGTGTGGCTTATGAATCTGAAATTCGCTCCGCGCCCGCCATCATGATCAGGCGAATTTCAGATTCGCCACACTAGGAAGAGCGCATGCGGATCGTCGGGGGTGAGTTCAAAGGGCGCGCGCTTGACGCGCCGGCAGGGCGCGACACCCGCCCCACCAGCGACCGCACCCGCGAAGGCGTGTTCAACATTCTGGCGCATGCGCCCTGGTCGCCTGGGCTTGAGGGGCGGCGCGTGTTGGACCTGTTCGCGGGCTCGGGCGCGCTGGGGCTGGAGGCGATGTCGCGCGGGGCGGCGTTCGCGCTGTTTGTGGAAACGGAAGCCGCCGCGCGCGGCGTCATCCGCGATAATATCGAGGCGCTCGGCCTTTACGGGAGCACGCGCATCCATCGCCGCGATGCGACCGATCTGGGCCTGAAGCCCGCGGGGCTGGGCGCGCCGTTCGATCTGGTTTTCCTCGACCCGCCCTACGGCAAAGGCTTGGGCCAGCGCGCGCTGGCCCGGCTGAAGGACGGCGGCTGGATCGAAACGGGCGCGCTTGTGATGTTCGAGGTCGGCGCCGATGAAACGCCGGCGGCGACGGGCTTCGAGGCGCTGGACGAACGCAACTACGGCGCGGCGAAGGTGCTGTTCCTGCGGGCGCTTTAAGGTGCGACGCACACTCTTGACATTTGTAGCTTATTGGCTACATTGATGTGTGCCGACGACCCTCAAGTCTGACGCCTTCGCGGCCTGGATCGACGATCTGCGCGACCGCGCCGGGGCCGCACAAGTGTTGCGCCGCCTCACACGCTTGGAGCGCGGCAATCCTGGCAATGTTGCGCCGGTCGGCGAAGGCGTGAGCGAGTTGAAGATCGATTTTGGACCGGGCTATCGGGTCTATTTCGGACAGCACGGCGAGGAACTCGTGATCATTCTGGGTGGCGGCGACAAGTCAACCCAGGACCGCGACATCAAAGCCGCGAAGAAATTGTGGCGCGAATGGAAGGAGCTGAACCGATGACCAAAGCTAAGTTTACGCCCTTCGACGCCGCGGAGCATATCAAGACCGCGGAAGACGCGGCGCTTTATCTCGACGCCGTGTTGGCCGATGGCGACGCCGGCGAGATCGCCGATGCGCTTGGCATTGTGGCGCGTTCTCAAGGCATGGCCGCAATCGCCGACGAAAGCGGACTTTCGCGCGAGACGCTCTATCGCACGCTCAGCGAGGCCGGCAATCCACGGCTTGCGACATTGATCAGCGTGTTGCGCGCCATGGGCCTTCGCCTCAGCGTCGCCGCCGCATGAGGTGGCGCTAATCCGGCGTCGAGAGTTTCATCAGCACGAGGCCGCCGACGATCAGCGCGGCGGCGAGCAAGCGCGTGAGGCTGGCGCTTTCGCCCAGCACGAATACGCCCACAGCAAACGCGCCGACCGCGCCGATGCCGGTCCAGATCGTGTAGGCTGTGCCGAGCGGCAGTGATTTCATGGCCAGCGAAAGCAACGCAAAACTGGCGATCATCGCGCCGAGCGTGATGAGCGAGGGCCAAAGCCGCGTGAAGCCTTCCGATTGCTTCATGGTGAACGCCCACACGATTTCGAGCAGGCCGGCGAACGTCAGATAAATCCAGGGCATGAGCGGCCCTCCTTGAAAGGGCCGGGCCGTCCCGGGCTTGGACACCCGCAATGGCGGGCCGAGGACGTGGCCTCGCTTGGCGCTGATGTGGGGCGCCTTGGCCCCGTTTCAACTAAGGCTGCGTCGCCGCTGGCGCTTCCTGCACCACCGCCGCGTTGCGCATGCGCCGCTGCGAGACGCCGCTGTCGCTGCGCAATTGCGGGGCCAGTTCGACGTTCGCGTTCAGCGGCGTGCTGAGCTGGCGCTGGCAGCGATCGAGCAATTCCTGATCGGGCGCGGCCACATCATGGGCCTCTTGCGCCTGGCGCAGACGCTCGCACGCTTCGCGCGTGCGCCCGCTGCGATCGAGCGCGATCACCAATTGCTGGGCGTCGGCCTGCAATTCGCTGGCGGCGCCCGAGGTGGGGCGCTGGCGCACGCTCTGTTCACGCAGGCGATAGGCTTCGGCGTAGCGCGCGCTGGCCGAGCTCCAATCGTTGCGCCGTTCGGCGATCTGACCGAGGTTTGATACGACCGGCGCGCGCACCTCCGGCGCGGCGAGATTGGGCAGCGCTTCCTGCAGACGTTGCTCGGCGACCTCTGTTTGCCCTTCGGTTTGCGCCGTCACCGCTTGGGAAACGAGCGCTGCGCCTTCGGCCTCGCCGCTGCGATCGGTGCGGGCGTAGGAGCGCGAGAGCATGCGCCAGACGGCGGGATCGTTGGTGGCGACATTGGCGGCCACCTCAAGCGCGCGCTGGCCGAGGGGATCGTTGTTGGCTTCGCCGACCGAGCCGCAGAGCAGATAAATCTCCTCGCGCAGCGGATCGTCGGGGTGGGCTTGCGCATAGGTCCACAGCGTTTGCATCGCCGCATCGCGCGCGTCCGGCTGGCTCATTTGCGCAACCGCGACGCGCACTTGCGCATCCGGGTGCGCCGACAGCGCCACGAAGGCCTGGCGATAGGTTTCGCGCGAATCCGCTTCAAACGAAGCCAGCGCGACGCTCGCGGGCGCGGATTCTGCGCTGGTGGAGAGCATATCTTCAGAACCGGGCGCAGACGGGGCCGCGGCGCGATCGGTTGCGGCGGCGCTTTGCGTTTCCGCACCCAGCGCGCCAGCCTCAAGGATTTGCGCAAGCTGGATTGCCTGCTCGGGCGTGAGCTGGCCTTCGGCCAACAGGCGCAGCAATTCAGCGCGCAGATCGGCCTGGGTGACTTCGGGCGTCGACGGATTGAACAGATAACGCCCGCCCGCGGCGATGCCGACCACCAGCGCAATCACCGTCAGCACTGAAACCAGGCGCACGCGCGCCATCAGCTTGCGCCGCTTACGCGCCACCTCGCCGGCGTTGACATCGCGCCCTTCCAGCTTGGCCTTGATCGCCTCTTCGAGGATTTGCATTTGCGGCGCGTTGGCGCCGCCATTCCAGCGGGTGAAATCTTCGGCCTGGAAAGCGCCGAAGCCGAGCGGAAGCTGCACATTGTCGAGCGTGACGGGCACGAGGCGGCCGTCATCGCGCGCGCGGCCTGCTTCATCGCGCACGAAAGTGGAGGTGACCGACGATTGCGTCCATACCACGATCACCGCGCGCGCGTTTTTCAACTCGCGCTCGATCACGGCTGTGTAATCCTGCCCCGAGGCCAGCGAGCGATCCCACCACACTTTGAAGCCGCGGCTCAGCAGCGCGTCCGCCAAGGGGCGCACGCGGGCGCGGTCTTCACTGGCGTAGGAGATGAAAATATCAGCCATGGCGGCCCCTGCTCGCGCGTTTCTGCGGCGTCCCTTGAGCTTTCATAAGGGCCTCAGCGCGCGGCGGGAAGATGGCGCGCGCGCATGACAGAATTTTACTTGGGATGACAGCGGCTTAGGCGGCGAAATTACCACGCCGACGCGCCGGCTGGCGCTCCAGCGCGCTTGCCGCCGGCGCAAGAGGCGGCGCATAAGCGTGCAGACAGGTGATGGAGGCCGCCTCGATGCCGGATCAATTCGCCGCCGCGACGCCTGTGGCGTTCCTTTATGTGACCGATCGGGCGCGCGCGCTGGCGTTTTACGAACGCCTCGGCGCGACGCTGCAGCGGGCGGATGCATTCGGAGATTATCTGGCGCTGAACGGCGCATTGCTGCGCATGACCGTGATGGCCGATCATAAGCCTTCGCCCCATCCCGTGCTGGGATGGAAGGTGGCCGACATCGAAGCCACCGCGCGCGCGTTGCAGGGCCACGGGCTTGGCTTCACCCGCTATGAGGGCATGGGCCAGGACGACCTCGGCGTCTGGACCGCGCCCGACGGCCAAAGCAAAGTCGCCTTCTTCAACGATCCAGACGGCAACGTGCTGAGCGTGGCGCAGGGGTGAGCGCGCGTTAGGCGCGATCGACGCGGCACTGAAAGCAGCCGAATTTCGAGCGGATATGCACGTAGGCGACATCAGGCGCGCTCAAGATAGCAGCCGACGCCTCCGCGAGATTGGCGCCAGGCACGATCTGCCCGGTTTCGTAACGTATCCAACCATCCCGCCCGTATCCGCGAATGGCTGCGGGATCGAGAAATTTGAACCAGGCGGGCAACGCGTTGCCATCATACCGCAGGCAAGCGCGTTGATGCAGGAAGATCGGGCCGGTCTCGGCGTAAGGCTGCGCGGGCGGGTCGAACGGGCGATAAGCCAAGATCAACATCGGCTCGCCTTCGGCGATGAGGCTCAGGCAATGCCGGCAGGGATTGGCGACGCCATGAGCCGCGCGCACCACCGGCGCTTGCCCATTGGCGTCAGCGCCGCCGGCGCGAAACTGCTCGGCCTCCGCCGTTGAGATGCCCGCAACACGCAACTCCATCACCGCCTCCTTGATTGAGGCGGGCATTTGCACGTGCGCGCGCAGCAGCCGCTGGCCGCATTCGGACGCGCCGCTGAATTTCAGCTTCGCTAGCGCTCGATGAACAACGCCGCGGGTGCGCGACCGCCGATGATCGCCACTTCGGGTGATTGATCATCGGCGTGGTGACGATGCCATCGAGCCTGGGGCGCCACTCCGCGCCACCGACGCTATCGGATGCGCTCGGCCGATATCTGGATCAGCTCTGGCGCTGTGCTGGACGGGCCGCAGATATTTTGCGTGCGCGCCGAAATCTCATCCAGCGCGGCCGCAACCCGCGTTGGCACGGGAAGCACGCGAAGCTCCACAGGCACATGCAGCACCCGATCCGGCAGCGCCTGAAACTGCGCCAACGACGCCGGCGTGAGCTTAAAATCTTCCGCAATGCGCAACGCAGCAGCGCCTAAGCCTTCGCGCCGCGGCCATTCGAGCGCGACGCGGCAATCCAGAACCCCCTCCGCATCCGGCGTACAGCACAGATGCGCTACGCCGGATACGCCGCGATCGAGCATCCGCGGAGGGACGGCTCGCGCATTGGCCTGTCCGCTTGGACGCCGCTCAAACTCTGGCTTAAAAGAGGTGTCCGCTGTTGGCGCGTCCGCGACGCCGCCTTGCTCGGCCTCCTGCGCGAGTGACGCGCCACAAAGCGAGGCCAGCACAACGAGAGTCGCAGTCAAGTTTCGCATGGCCTAGCCCTCCCGTAATGCCCCGACCCTATCGCCCTAGCGCTCGATGAACAACGCCGCCGGGTGCTCCAGCATGCCTTTGACGCGCTGGATGAAGGCGGCGGCGTCGTAGCCGTCGACCACGCGGTGATCGAAGGAGGAGCTCAGGTTCATCATCTTGCGGATGACGATGGCGCCGTTCTTCACCACCGGGCGCTCGACCAGCTTGTTGACGCCGATGATCGCCACTTCCGGGTGATTGATCACCGGCGTCGTCACGATGCCGCCCAGCGCACCGAGCGAGGTGATGGTGATGGTGGAGCCGGAAAGCTCTTCCTTCGTGGCCGTGTTGGCGCGCACGGCGGCGGCGAGGCGCGAGACTTCCGCCGCGCTATCCCACACGTCGCGCGCTTCGGCATGGCGGACAACCGGCACAATGAGGCCGTTATCGGTTTGCGTGGCGATTCCGATATCGACGTTGTCGTGGCGATAGACGACGCCCTGATCGTCATCGAAGCGCGCATTGATCTGCGGGAAATCCGGCAGGCACAGCACCAAAGCGCGCATCAGAAACGGCAACAGCGTGAGCTTGGGCTGATCGCTGCGCTTGGTCGCGTTCAAATGCGCGCGCAGCTCTTCTAACTCGGTGAGATCGGCCTCTTCGACATAGGCGAAGTGCGGGATGCGGCGCTTGGCGTCCTGCATTTTTTCCGCGATCTTGCGCCGGAGGCCGATCACTTTCACGGGCTCAACGCCGTTCTTCTGCGCGAGCATCAAACCACGCGGGGCGCCCGCGGCAGGGACGAGCACGGCGTCCAAATCCTCGTGCGTGATGCGCCCATCTGGGCCAGTGCCGCGGATTTGGCCGAGATCAACGCCCAGCTTCTGCGCACGCGCGCGCACGGCGGGCGAAGCAAGGCCGGCGCCCCATTCCTGCACCGAAGGCTCGCGCGCGGCGGGGCGCGCAACTTCTTGCGAGGGCTTCGGCGCGGGCTTGGGTGCCGGCTGGGTCGAAGCAGGCATCGCCGCACTGGGCACGGCGACGGGCTTGGGCGCCGCGCCCATCGCGGCCTGCACGGTTTCTTCCGACCACACCGCGCCCGATTGCGCCTTGAGGCGCGGCTTTTCAGCTTTGGGCGGCGCTTCTTGGACCGCCGGCGTCTCGCTGGCATGCGGCTTTGAAGGCTCCCCTGGTTTTGCCGGGGGGGACGCCGGCGGTTCAAGATCGGCTTCGGTTTCAAACACCACGATCGCCGAACCGACGGCGGCCATATCCCCCGGTTCGCCGTTGATCTCGATCACCTTGCCAGCGACGGGCGAGGTCATCTCGACGGTGGCCTTATCGGTCATCACGTCAACGAGCGGGGCGTCTTCGCCCACGACATCGCCCACGCGCACGTGCCAGGCCACGATCTCCGCCTCGGCGGTGCCTTCGCCCACATCGGGCAGTTTGAAAACGTACTGGCCCATGTGCGTCAGCCCTCCATCGCGCGGCGCATCGCCTTGATGAGGCGCGGCGGGGTTGGGAAATACTCCCATTCCAGCGCGTGCGGATAGGGCGTGTCGTAGCCCGTCACGCGCTCGATGGGCGCTTCGAGTTTGTAGAAGCAATGCTCCTGCACGAGCGCCGAGAGCTCGGCGCCATAGCCGGAGGTGCGCGTGGCTTCGTGCACGATCACGCAGCGGCCGGTTTTGGAGACGCTCTTCACGATCGCCTCGATATCGACCGGCACGAGCGTGCGCAGATCGATCACTTCAGCGTCGATGCCGCTTTCTTCCGCGGCGGCGAGCGCGACGTGCACCATGGTGCCGTAGGAAAGGATAGTGAGATCGGCGCCCTCGCGCACGATGTTCGCCTTACCGAGCGGGATTTTATAATAGCCTTCCGGCACGTCGCTGGCGGCGTGCTTCGACCATGGGATCACCGGGCGATCGCGGCGCCCGTCAAACGGGCCGTTATAAACGCGCTTGGGTTCGAGGAAGATGGTCGGATCGTCATCCTCGATGCAGGAGATGAGGAGGCCCTTGGCGTCGTACGGCGTGGACGGGATCACGGTTTTCAAACCCGCGACGTGCGTGAACAACGCTTCGGGGCTTTGGCTGTGGGTTTGGCCGCCGTAAATGCCCCCGCCATAAGGCATGCGCACCGTCATCGGCACGGTGTAATCCGTGGCTGAGCGATAACGGATGCGCGCGGCTTCGCTGACGAGCTGGTCGTAAGCGGGGTACATGTAATCCGCGAATTGAATCTCGATCACGGGGCGCAAGCCGTACACGGCCATGCCGATCGCGGCGGCGGCGATGCCGCATTCGTTGATCGGCGTATCAAAACAGCGCGTGGGGCCGTATTTCTGTTGCAGATGTTCAGTGACCTTGAACACGCCGCCGAAATAGCCGGCGTCCTCGCCGAAGGTGAGCACGTTGGGGTCGCGCTCAAGCATATTGTCGAGCGCGGAATTGAGCGCCTGGATCATGGTCATGGTGGCCATGTGCGTCAGCCCTCCACTTCTTTTTGTTGTTCGCGCAGGTGCCAGGGCATGTCGGCGTAAACATCCTCGAACATCGAGTCACGCGTGTGGGCGCCTTCGACGCCCAGCACGCCCACCTTTTCGGCCTCGCGGCCGGTGGCGCGGACGCGTTCGATGGCTTCTTCCTGCGCCTGGCGGTGCTGATCCTCACTCCATTCGCCGATGGAGATGAGGTGGCCCTTCAAGCGCTCAATCGGATCGCCCAACGGCCAGGCGCGCGCTTCATCGCCGGGGCGATAGCGGGAGGGATCGTCGGACGTAGAGTGCGGGCCGGCGCGATAGGTGAAATGCTCGATCAGCGTTGGGCCGAGATTTGAGCGCGCGCGATCGGCGGCCCATTTCGTCACGGCGTAGACGGCGAGGAAATCGTTGCCGTCCACTCTGAGCGAAGCCATGCCATAGCCGACTCCGCGCGCGGCGAAGGTGGTGTTCTCACCGCCGGCGATGCCTTGGAACGAGCTGATGGCCCATTGGTTGTTGACCACATTGATGATCACCGGGGCGCGATAGACCGCCGCGAACGTCATTGCCGCGTGGAAATCGCCTTCCGCGGTGGAGCCGTCGCCCAGCCAGGTGGCGGCGATGCGCGTATCGCCCGAATAGGCCGAGGCCATCGCCCAGCCCACCGCTTGTGGAACCTGGGTGGCGAGGTTGCCGGAGATCGTGAAGAAGCCGTCCTTCTTGGACGAATACATCACCGGGAGCTGGCGCCCCTTCATCGGATCGGATGCGTTGGAATAGATCTGATGCATCATATCGAGCAGCGGATAGTCGCGCGCGATCAGCAGCGCTTGCTGGCGATAGGAAGGAAAACACATGTCGTCGTGGTTGAGCGCCATGGCTTGCGCCACCGGCACGGCTTCCTCGCCGAAGCTTTGCATGTAGAAGCTGGTCTTGCCCTGGCGCTGGGCGCGGTACATCCGGTCATCGAACGCGCGCGTCAGGAGCATGTATTTGAGGCCGCGCCGCAGCGTTTCCGCATCGATGTGCGGAACCCATTGGCCGAGCGCATTGCCTTCCATGTCGAGCACGCGGATGAGGCCGTAGGCGTATTCGCGCAGCTCCGCGGCGCTGACATCGATCTCCGGGCGCGGGGTTTCATCGGGTTCTGGAAAGCTCCAGCCGCTGAAATCGGGCTTATCGCCCGGGCGCGCGCGGGGGGCGGGAATGTGTAGCGCAAGCGCGTTCGACTTGTGGCGGCTCATGCCCGCTCCTTCTTCGCTTGGGCGATCTTCTCGCGCACGATCTGGTCGGCGATGATGTGGGGCGAAACGCGTTGGGCTTTCGCGGCCTCCACCACGCCGGCGACGCGCGGGGCGATGGCGCGCACGCGCGCATCGACGGCGGCTTCGCTTTCGCCAAGATATTCGGCCGACACGGAGATGATGCCGCCGGCGTTGACGACGTAATCGGGCGCGTAGGTGATGCCGCGCGCGACGAGGCGCGCGCCGTCTTCCTCGGTTTCCAACTGGTTGTTGGCCGCGCCGCAAATGATCGGGGCGCCGAGTTCGGGAATGGTGCGCGCGTTGAGGCCCGCGCCGAGCGCGCAGGGCGAGAACACGTCGGCGGCGGCGGCGTGGATGGCGTCCACGCCCACGGTTTGCGCGCCAAGCGCGGCGGCGCGCGCGAGGTTTTTCTCGTTCACGTCCGCGACAAGAAGCTTGGCGCCATCCTCAGCCAACAGCTTGCAGAGCCCAAAGCCCACGGCGCCGACGCCTTGCACCGCGATGGTGCGCCCCGCCACAACGCCGCCGAGCAGCGCCTTGACCGAGAGATAGGCGCCCAGCGAGGTCCACGGCGAAGGATCGCCGCCGGCCTGGCCGCCCTCTTTCGGGATGCCGGCGACGTAAGGCGTGCGCCGCGCGATGGCGCGCATGTCGTTCACCGTGGCGCCCACATCCTCGGCGGCGACGTAGCGCCCGCCGAGCGCGTTGACCTGCTCGCCGAACTTTTCAAAGCAGGCGTTCCGATCAGGCCCCATTTTGTAGAGCACGCTTTTGCCCCCGCCCATGGGCAGATCGGCCATCGCGTTCTTGTAGGTCATCCCGCGCGAGAGGCGCAGCGCATCGGTGAGCGCGTCGCTGGTGTCGGCGTAGGTCCAGATGCGGCAACCGCCCCCGGCCGGGCCGAGAGCGGTGGAATGAATGGCGATGAAGCCGGCGAAGCCGAGCGCCTCGTCGCCTACGGCGACAACCTCTTCATGGCCATCGAAAGAAGGATGGGTTTTCCAATTCATTGGATCGGCTCGTTCAGCAGCAATTGGCGGGCGAAGCGTCCGGGCGGGGAGCCGAAGGCGAGCAGGCCGTCATGATAACGCTTCAGATTGAACTCAGCGCCCCAGGCCGCCTGCGCCGCGGCGCGGTTTTCCAGATGCTCCTGATAGCCCACGAAATAGGTGGAAAGTTGGGTGAAGGAGAGCTGCGCGCGCCGCCATTTGCCGGCGGCTTCGCGCTCTTCCTGGAACGCTGTGTGCACGAGCAGATGCATCATCTCCTCCTGCGTCATGCCGTCGACATGGATCGCCTGGTCGATGATGGAATTGGTGATCGTGCGCAGCAGCACTTTGAGCTGGCTCAAATGATAGAGATGATCGCCGCGGCGGAAGCCCTGCGCGATCATCATCTCCTCGGCGTACACCGCCCAGCCTTCCACGAACGAACCGGAGGACAGCACCGCGCGCAGCGTCGAGGGATAGGCGTTGGCGTGCCAGAGCTGCACGTAATGGCCGGGCGAGCTTTCGTGCACGGCGATATCGACGATGCCGCGATTGTTATATTCGCGCAGGAAGCTGGTGGTCTGCTCCTCGGTCCAGCCATCGGGGATGGGCGAGACGGCGTAGAAGCTGCCCAGCTCACGCTCCAGCGGGCCCGGCGCATCGAGGTACGCCACCGCGAAGCCGCGCTGGAATTCGGGCATCAAGATCACGCGCACCGGCGAAGGCGGCATGGTGATGATCTCATGGCTGTTGAGGAACGCATCCGCTTCCGCGACGCCGGCGGCGGCGACCTCCACCAGCGCGTCGGGCGCGGGGCGATCGGCGGCGGCGAGATCAAGCGCTGCGCGGATGACAGCCTGCTGCTGCTCCGCGCTGGGCGCGTCAGGCGTGGGCGGCGCGCCGGCAAGGCCTGCCAGCGCAAGCTTGGAGACGCGGTACATCTCTTCGCGCACATGGATCACGGCGGCGTCGGCGCGCTGGCGAATGTCTGCGCGCGAGAGGCTCGATTGCAGGGTGAAGCCCAATTGCGTGTCGAACGCCTCGGCGCCGACGCGGAAATCACCCTGCGCGTTAGGAACGAGCGTGCCCTCGATCCAGGCTTGATGCTCATCGACAGCGGCGTTGAAACGCTCCGCCGCGCGCTCCAGGCGCGCGCGCTTGGAGGCGCTCAATTCGCCCGCGTGCGGCAGGATCATGCCGGAGACGATGCTTTTGAGACCGCGATTTTGCGCGGAATAGGTTTCCGCATGCGGCGCCGGCACGCGCGCGGGCTGCAATTCAGCGCGCGCTTGGGCGAGCAGCGTCGGCAGTTTTTCCATGCGCGCGGTTGCGCTTTCAAGCCGGCGCGGCAGCGGCGCGAACTCGCGCGCCATCAAACCATAGAGCGCCCCGCCCGCGACGCCCTGATACGCGAGCGGATTCCACGCCCAGCTTTGCAGCGTCTCCGTGCGCCATATATCGCCGCGCAGATTGTTGGCCAGCAGGATCGCGTCCACCTGATTGGCGCGCGAGAGCTGGTTGCGATCGATGCCCTCAAGCGCCGACAGCGTTTCGCGCGTGAAGCGCAGGCCGGCGGCGCGGCCAGCGGCGCTCATATCATCGATGCGGTCATCGAAGCGGTGATCGCCGATGCTGGTGGCGCCGACGGGCGAAAGGCGCATGGAGCGATCCAGCCATTGCGCGGCGAGGCGCTCAAAGGCGCGGTCGGCGCGGCTGGGCTGCTGCGCGGCGGCGGGGGCCGCCAGCACGGGAACAAGCATCGAGGAGCCGAGCGCTAAAACAACCCGGCGGCGATTTGTGTTCATGGCTTTGCGTGCCTCCCAAGCGCGAACGGGGCCAGGGATCAGCCCTGCCCCTGCGTCCGGCGGGGCGCAACATACTCAAGGGCGCAGTTTCCGCAATATGGGCCGAAATGCTGCAAGTGCGTTGCCGAAACAGCAAATTTGGCGGGCAAATTCTACCGATCAATGTTTATATTGCGCCAGATATTACCCCGCCAGAGCGGCTAAAGCTCGGCCCACATGCGCAGGAGGTTGTGATAGACCCCCGTCATCGCCACGATCGAGGGGTCACCGTGACCGACTTGGGCGGCGAGGCGCTGCACCGACATATCCATGTCGAACAGCAGCGCGCGGCGCGCATCCTCGCGCACCATGGATTGAATCCAGAAGAAGCTCGCCACCCGCGCGCCCTGCGTGACCGGGCGCACATGATGCAAGCTGGAGGCCGGATAGAGGATCATGTCGCCGGCCGGCAGCTTCACCACGTGGCCGCCATACGTATCCTCAACCACCAATTCGCCGCCTTCATAGCTCTCGGGATCGGCCAGGAAGAGCGTGGCGGAGAGATCGGTGCGCACAACAAGATCGCCGGCGCGGTTGCGGCGCACGGAATTGTCAATGTGGTTGCCAAAATTCTGGCCGCCCTCATAGCGATTAAACAGCGGCGGAAAAATCTTCAGCGGCAGCGCCGCGGCGGTGAAGAGCGGCATGCGCTCCAACGCGCGCAGGATGATGTCGGCGGCTTCGGCGCGTTCGCCGCTCTGTTCGGCCAATTGCGCGTTGCGCTTGGCGAGCGCGGCTTGCGGGCCGGAGGTGACGTTGCCATCCACCCATTCGCCCGCATCGATGATGGCGCGCACGCGCGCGACGGCGGCAGCGTCGAGCACCTGGGGAATTTGCAGCAGCATAAGCGGTTCATGCGGCCCCGGCGCGCGTTTGACAAGCGCCGGGGCCGCATGCCTCGGGTTTAGAAGCGGTAGCTGAAGCTCAGCGTCGCCGAACGCCCCGCGCCGGGCGTGGCCCAGCCATTGGTGGCGTTGTTGCGCACCCGCTCGAAATATTCCTCATCGAGCAAGTTGTTGACGTTGAGTTGCAGCACAGCGCGCTGGGTGATCGGGTACGAGATCATGGCGCGATGCACGAAATAATCCGGCGTGTAGTAAAGCGGCGTCGAAGCCGATTGCCGGGTGAACGTGTATTCGCCCTGATAGGTGACGCCATAGCCGAGCAGGAAGCCTTCGCGGATCATGTCGAGCTCATAGGTGGTCCACACGCTGAACGAATGTTCGGGCGTGTTCGGCAGCGGATCGCCGGCGAGGAAATCCACCGTGCCGATGCCGATCACGTAATCGGAAAGGCTCTGCTCCAACTCGCTATCGAGATAGGTGTAATTGGCGAAGACGCTCCAATTGTCGGTGATCAGGCCCGAAGCGCCGAGGGCGAGGCCATCGACGCGCGAGGCGCCGTCCAGCACTTGTTCGGCCACGCCCGGCTCGCCCGAAGCGACGCGGAACGAGGAGCGCTGGTTGGAGAATGCCGCCGCGGTGAGCGACAGGCGCCCGCCCAGCGCATCCCATTTCGCGCCGATCTCATACGTTTCGGCTTCTTCGGGATCGACATTGCAGGTGGTGGTGGCGTTGCACGCTCCGTTCACCGTGGCTTGCGAAGGCGTCTCCGAATTGCCGTGCGCGAGGTAAAAGCTCAGCGTGTCGATCGGCTGGTACACAAGGCCGATGCGATACGAGAACAGATCGGCGTCGTTCTCCAGCGGGCCGTTCAACGTCACGACGGGCGCAGCCGGCGGGGCCGGATACGGCGTGGCGATGGCGCCGGTGAAGGCTTGGCCTTCGTTCTGCTCAAAGCGGATGCCGCCATTGATTTCCCAATGCTCGCCGATCTCGGCGCGCTCGAACACATAGACGGCGCGATTGCTGACCTCCGAATCCGTGAAGCCGGTGCGGATGAAATTGATCGGGCCGGTATAGGTGTTGTCGGGATTGGAGATGTCCATCACCGGCAGCGTCGGGTTCGGCGTGGCGCCGAGCGGATTGCGCAGCGAGTTGCCGGTGTCGAGATGGTAGGTCTCGTTCGAGAACACGAGACCCGCCAC
This sequence comes from uncultured Terricaulis sp., assembly GCA_964635925.1. Taxonomy (GTDB): domain Bacteria; phylum Pseudomonadota; class Alphaproteobacteria; order Caulobacterales; family Aquidulcibacteraceae; genus Vitreimonas. Next base: position 16,003 of record CAZWQS010000003.1, read on the forward strand.
CATGGTGTGGCGCACCGGGCCGGTTTCGAACTTCACCGTCAAATCGGTTTGATTGATCAGGATTTCATTGGTCGAATCGCGCGTGTTGCCGCGCGGGCCGCTGGGCTGATACGTGCCCGGCGTGGCGCACGCCGCGCCTGTCCACGGATTGATGCCCGGCGCCACGCACCACGTGCCTTGCGGGGGATCGACGACCACCAATTGGCTGACTTCTTGATACCGCGTCAGGTTGCGCACGCCGATGTTCTGATTGAACTCGTGCTCGAACACGGCGGTGAGCGAGTCTGCGGTGATTTCCTGGCGATCGACGTTGGCATAGCCGTAATAGGCGCTGTTGGGCGCACCCGGCAGCGCGCCGCTATTGTACGGCCCCAGCGCATACGGCACGCCGTATTGGGGGATGTTGTCATCCTCCTGATGCACATAGGCCAAGGTGAAGCGCGTATCCGTGTTCAGGCCGAACGTGATCGAAGGCGCAACACCCCAGCGCTGATAGGTTTCAACATCGCGGCCCGGCACGTCGTTGTTGTGCGCCATCACGTTGAGGCGCACGCCGACATTGTCGCCGAAGCGCATGTCGCTGTCGATCGTCGCGCGGACATATTCATCCGTGCCGATCGCGCCGGTGATGGTGGTGCTGTCGCGGCCCTGCGGACGCTTGGTGACCAGATTGATCGATCCGCCCAGCGAGCCCGCGCCGCCATAGACCGAGTTGGCGCCGTTGGTGAGCTCAAGCTGCTCCAGATTGAACGGGTCGGTGCGGGTGTATTGGGCGCTGTCGCGCACGCCATCGACGCTAATGTCGTTGTTGGCCGAATAGCCGCGCAGATTGATGCTGTCGCCATAGCCGCCCCCGCCTTCGCCGGCGCCGAACGTGATGCCGGGCAGCGTGGAGAGAATGTCGCGCAGGCCGAGCAGATTTTGCTGCTCAACGATCTCGCCCGAAACGATGGTGACGGTTTGCGGCGTCTCGATCAGCGGGGCGGTGTAGCGCGGGGAATCCAGTTCCGGGCGCTCGCCCACGACCACGATCGGATCATCCCCATCCACCGCCTCGTTGGCCAACGCCGCGCCGACGCTGAGCGCCAGCGACGACGCGCCCATCGCGGCCCAATACGCGGCCCCGCGCGCGAAACTCTTGATTCCAGCCATACGACCTTGTCCCCTCTTGCAAACGCCTCGCAAAAACGGTTTGTGTGGTGAGCCAGTTGCAAATGATTGTCAACTACGTAAAGAGAGGCGGGGCGCGGCGTCGCAACGTCGCAGCAGCCTGGGGTGCGCGCGAAGTTTCATGACCACGACGATTTCCGCGCCCGAAACCCGGCCCAAGCCGAAAGGCAATGGGCGCGCCTTCTGGGTGCGCCAATTCATCAATTGGCACTGGATCAGCGCGGCGATCTCGCTGGTCGGCATGATCGTGTTCGCGATCACCGGCATCACGCTGAACCACGCCGGCGACATCGCCGCCGCGCCCGTGGTGAAGGAAAATACCGCCGCCCTGCCCGCGCCGATCGCCGAATCGCTTTCACGCGAGACGCTGGAAGGGCGCCACCCTCTGCCCGCAGAGGTCGCGGCCTGGGCGGATCATGAGTTCGCCGTTCGCAGCGGCGGGCGCGAGGCCGAATGGTCGCCCGAGGAAATCTATCTCGCCATGGCGCGCCCGGGCGGCGACGCCTGGATCAGCATCGACCGCTTGAGCGGGCAAGTGACGCACGAAGATACCTGGCGCGGCTGGGTGGCGTATTTCAACGACCTGCACAAAGGCCGCAACACGGGCGTCGCCTGGTTCTGGTTCATCGACATTTTCGCGATCGCGTGCGTGGTGTTCTGCTTGAGCGGGCTTGGCCTGCTTTGGCTGAAAGCGGCGCCGCGCCCTTCTACATGGCCGCTGGTTGGCGCCGGGATCGTGATTCCGCTGCTGCTCGCATTGTTTCTCATCCACTAGACGAAGGCATCAAAGATGAGGCTTGGGCTTTTGACATCCGCGGCGTTTGCGCTTGGCGCCGCGCCAGCATTGGCGGCGGATTTGCGCGTCGATATCGAAATCCCGCGCCTGCAAAGCGCGGAATATCACGCCCCTTACGTGGCGGTGTGGATCGAGCGGCCGGATCAGAGCGCTGTCGGCACGCTCTCGGTTTGGTACGATGTCAGCCTGCGCAACAATGAAGGGCTCACCTGGCTCGCCGACATGCGCACCTGGTGGCGCAAGACCGGGCGCACGATGACGCTGCCGGCCGACGGCCTCTCCAGCGCCACGCGCGCGCCGGGGCGCCATTCCACCACGTTCCGCGCCGACAATGCCGTGCTGCGCAACCTGCCTGCCGGCGAATACGTGTTGGCGGTGGAAGCCGCGCGCGAGCTGGGCGGGCGCGAAATCGTGCGCGTGCCGTTCCGCTGGGGCGGAGGCGCCGCTGCTGTTTCCGGCCAAGGCTCGAGCGAGCTTGGCGCTGTCAATGTCACCATCACCGGCTAAGGGGCGAACACATGATCAAGAAAACTCTTCTCGTCGCGGCGCTCATCGCCGCATTCGCCGCGCCGGCCGCCTACGCGCACCGCGCCTGGATCGCGCCCTCCGCGACAGTGCTTTCGGGCGATGATGTTTGGGTGGGATTCGACGCGGCGATGTCGAACACGCTGTTCCACGCCGATCACAACGCCATGCGCCTCGACAATATGGTGATCATCGCGCCGGACGGCTCGACCGTGGCGCCGCAGAACCTGACGCGCGGGCGCTATCGCTCCACGTTCGATCTGCAGCTCACGCAGAGCGGCACGTACCGCATCGTCAACGCGCAAAGCGGCATGAACGCGCGCTATACGCTGAACGGGGAAGAGCGCGGCTGGCGCGGGCAAGCGGCTGACTTGCCGAGCGCGATCCCGCAGGGCGCGCGTAATGTGCGCCTCAGCGAAAACGCCAACCGCATCGAAACCTTCGTCACGCGCGGCGCGCCCACGCCGATCACGCCCACCAATCAGGGCCTTGAACTGGCGCCGGTGACGCATCCGAACGATCTGGTCGCGGGCGAAGCGGCGCAATTCCGCTTCCTGCTGGACGGGCGCCCGGCCGCGAACCTGGAAGTCACGATCGCACCGGGCGGGGCGCGCTATCGCAACGACACCGGCGAAATCAAGGTGACGACCGACGAGAACGGCGCCTTCAGCGTGACATGGCCGGGCGCCGGCATGTGGTGGATCAACGCCTCCGCGCGCAACCTGCCGAGCCAAACCCGCAACGCGACGCGCAGCGCCAATTATAGCGGCGTGCTGGAAGTGCTGCCCTGAACCGGGTGCTCGCGCCAAAGCTGCGCGAGCCGCCGCTTGCGCCCGTGAATGTCGCGCCGTTTGAGCTGAGCGGCGCGACCATGGGGACGACGTGGCGACTGCGCGCGTTCGCGCCGCCGGGCTTCAACGCCAAACGATTGGAAACCGAGATCGCGGCCGTGCTGGCGGCGGTGGTGGACGAGATGTCGCCGTGGGAGGCGCACTCGGCGCTGTCGCGCTTCAATGCGCTGGCGGCGGGCGAGACGCTGCCGGCGCCGTTGCACATGCGGTGCGTGCTGGAAGACGCCCTGCACGTGGCGGGCGAGACCGACGGCGCGTTTGATCCGACGCTGGGCGTGCTGGTGGATCTCTGGGGCTTTGGCGCGCGCGCGCCGGCGCAGGACAAGCCACGCGAAGACGACATCAGCGCGGCGCTGGCGCATGCGGGATGGCGTAAACTGACGTTTGAAGACGACGCGCTGCATCAGCCGGGCGGCTTGCGGCTGGATTTGAACGGCATCGCCAAGGGCTATGCGGTGGATGCGGCCGCCGAGGTCGCGGCGGCGGCTGGGCTTACGTCGTATCTCATGGAAATCGGCGGCGAGCTGCGCGCGGCGGGAATCAAGCCGGATGGTCAGCCCTGGTGGGTGGAACTTCAACAGCCGCCCGGCGGCGCGGGCGAACGCTTGTTGCTGGCGCTTTACAATGAGACTGTCGCCACGAGCGGCGATTACATCCGGCACGACATTGTTGATGGCGAAGAGATCGCGCACACGATCAGCCCGTTCACCGGCAAGCCGCTGCGCAATGGCGTGGCGTCGGTTTCGGTGCTGCACGCCTCCTGCATGCGCGCCGACGCATACGCGACCGCGCTTTCCGTGATGGGCGTGGAGGCCGGCTTGGCGTTCGCCGCGCGCGCCGACATCGCAGCGGTGATCACGGCGCGGCGCGAAGGTGCGCTGACCGAACATTTCAGCCCGCGCGCGGCGGCGATGCTGGAAGATTAACCCGCCGGCGGCCAGCGGCCGCTTTCGTCTTCCCAATGGCGGCGGCACAGCGAGACATAGACCGATTTCTCGATCGCGACTTGTTCACCTTCGGTGGCGGCCGCGCCGGTTTCATCGCGGCGCAGCACCATGGTCGCTTTGGCGCCGCAATGGCAAATGGTGCGCACCTCGCGCAGGCTATCGGCGATGGCCAGCAATTCGGCCGCACCCTCGAACAATTCGCCGCGAAAATCGGTGCGCAGGCCGTAGCACAGCACGGGAATTTTCAATCGATCCGCCACGCGGGCAAGCTGCCAGACCTGGGCGCGCGTCAAGAATTGCGCCTCGTCCACGAACACGCAATCCACGCGCGCCGCCTCATGCTCGCGCGCGACCCAATGGAAGAGGTCATCGTCGGCGTTGAACAATTCCGCATCAGCCCGCACGCCGATGCGCGAACTGATCTGGCCATCGTCCATCTCCGCGTAGAGCGACGAGGTGAATAACAGCGTGCGCATGCCGCGCTCGCGATAATTGTATGACGCTTGCAGCAGGATCGTGGATTTTCCGGCGTTCATCGCGGCGTAGGAGAAATAGAGTTTCGCCATGCTAGCGCGCCAGGCCGATCTCTTTGAGGCGCTCGGTGAGGAATTCGCCAGCGGTGATCGCCGGATAGCGCGCACCCTGCCCCACGCAGGCGGGCAAGCAGGCGAGCGAGGTTTCCGCCGTGGGGTGCATGAAGAACGGCATCGAGTAGCGGCTCTTATGCGGATTCGCGTTGATGACGCGATGGGTTGTGGCGGGGATCACGCCGTTGGTAAGGCGGGCCATCATGTCGCCGCTGTCAACGATGAGCGCGTTCGCCTCGGTGACGATCGGCAGCCAAGCGCCGTCGCGGTCCAAGAGCTCAAGCCCCTTGCCCTTGGCGGCGACCAGGATGGTGAGCAGATTGATATCCTCATGCGCGGCAGAGCGCACCGCGTTCGGATCAGCATCCAGCGGCACCGGCGGATAATGCAGCACGCGCAGCACCGAATCCCCGCGCCGCACCAAAGGCTCGAAATAATCCTCCGGCAAATCCAAGCTGGGCGCGAGGGCGCGCAGCAGCGTGCAGCCGGTTTCGTTGAGATCGGCGAAGAGGCGCGTGAACGCGGCCTCGAACGCGGCGGGCGCTTCTGGCCACACGTTCGGCGCGGAAAACGGGTTGGGCGGCGCGCCGGGTTCGGGCTCGTGGCCGATCTGCCAGAATTCCTTGAGATCGGGCAGCTTGTTGTCCTTCGCGTGCTCGACGCCGAAGGGCGTGTAGCCGCGCAGGCCGCCGGCGTAGCGGCGCTTGGTTGCATCCGGCAGCGCAAACACCTCGACCGCCAGGCGATACGCTTCATCCAGCACGGCGGGGGCGATCTCATGCTCGGTGAGCACGACGAAGCCGTAATCGCGCAGGCCCGCGGCGAAGGCGTCGGCGAACGCTTTTCGCGCGGCGGCGTCTCCGCCGGTGAATTGCTTGAGCGAAAGTTCGGGGACGCGGCGCGTCATTTCTTGCTTCTCCGTCAGCCCGCGCGGAAGGCGTCGACCTCGGCGCGGGTGGGCAAGGAAGGTTGCGCCCCCGCGCGCGTGGCCGCAAGCGCGCCGACAGCGCAGGCGAAGGCGAGCGCCTCTTGCTGCCCGACCTCCTGCGCCAGCGCCAGCGTCAACGCCGCGCAGAACGCATCGCCGGCGCCGGTCGTGTCCACCGGTTCGATCTTCGGCGCCGGCGCACGCGCGATCTCGGCGCCGGCGTGAAACAGCGCCGCGCCCTTCGAGCCGTAGGTGATCGCGACAAGGCCGGGCGCCGCGTTGAGCGCATCGCCGTAAAACGCCGCTTCGGTTTCGTTGACGATGAGGAGATCCCCCGCGCGCAGCAGCGCAGGCGAAACGGGCGCGGCCGGCGCGAGATTGAGGGCAACGAAGCCATCGAAACGCCGCGCGGCGGCTTCGACCGTTTCCAGCGGAATTTCGAGCTGGCAGAGCAGCGCGTCCGCTTCGACGCGGGCGAGCTTGTCGGCGGTGAACGTCGCGTTGGCGCCGGGGGCGACGACGATCTGGTTTTCACCATCGGCGCCGACATTGATCAGCGCGACGCCGGTCGGCGCGGCGGGGTCTGCGATGCAATGGGTGAGATCAGCGCCTTCCTGGCGCAGCAGCGCCAGCGCGTCATCGGCCATCGCATCGGCGCCCACGCGCGCGTGCAGCGCCACCGCCGCGCCGAGGCGCAGCGCGGCGAGCGCCTGGTTGGCGCCCTTCCCGCCCGGATGGCGCGCAAAGGAGGCGCCGCCGACCGTTTCACCGGGCGCGGGCAGATGCGAAGCGTGCGCCACAAGATCGAGATTGACGGAGCCGACAACGGCCAGGCGCGGAACGCTCATGCCAGGCGCCCTTCCAGAAGATCGAACACGCCCTCGGCGTTGGCGCGCGTGACCCAGCGCACGGGGCTTGGCGCGTTGAGCCGGAATTCGACGGCGGTGTGGCCGCGCGTCAGCGACGAGGCGGTCTCCACCGCGATCGCCGCCTCGACGGTTTCAAACAGATCGGGCGCGATCAGATAGGCGATGGTGCTTTGATCGTGCAGCGGTGCGCCTTCGCGCTTGGCCAGCTCAAGCTCCACGCGCTCGCCGAAGCGCAGCAGCGCATGCGCCGCCTGCGCTTGAGGCGATTTGAGCGCGGCCAGACGCGCCATGCGGGCGGGATTGGTGCGCACCTGATGCGTCGCGTCGAGCCCGAACGCGACCACCGGCAGGCCGGAGCCGAACACAATCTGCGCGGCGTGCGGATCGGCGTAGATGTTGTATTCGGCGGAAGCGGTGATGTTGCCGCCTTCGCTGCGCGCCCCACCCATGATGGCGATCTCACGAATGCCGCGCGCGATCTCCGGCGCGGCGCGCAGCGCGAGCGCCACATTCGTCATCGGCCCGGTGATGGCGACGTCCACCGAACCCGGCGCGGCGGTGGAAAGCGCGCGGATCAGGAACGCGACCGCGCTTTCGGCTTCCGGGCCTTTCCTGGGCGGCGTGAAAACAAGATCGCCCAGCCCGCTTTCGCCGTGGAAATGCTCGGCCGCGATCGGCGCGGCGAACAAGGGAACGGCCGCGCCCGCGAATACGGGCACGTCCATCCGCCCCGCGATCTCGCGCATCACGCAGGCGTTGCGCGCGGTCAGCCCGGCGCCGACATTGCCGGCCACCGTAGTGATCCCCAGCAAATCGAGCGCATCGGGCGCGGCGAAGGCGAGCAGCAGCGCAACCGCGTCGTCAACGCCGGGGTCGCAATCGATGATGACGGGGCGCGGCATGGCTTTGTTCTTTTATCCCGCGATGAAGAGGCTCGCGAGCGCGGCGCTCATTAAATTGGAGAGCGAGCCGGCGGCGACAACGTGCAGGCCGTAACGCGCCATTTCCGGCGCGCGCGCGGGCGCGAGCGTGTTCAGCATCGCCATCAGAATGCCGATCGAGCTCAAATTGGCGAAGCCGCAGAGCGCGAACGTGGTGATCGCCATGGTGCGCGGGCTCAACCCGGTCATTTCGCCCAGATGCATGAAAGCGACGAATTCGTTGAGGATCAGCTTTTCGCCGAACACGCCGCCGGCCGCTTGCGCTTCGGCCCACGGCACGTCGAGCAGCCACATCATCGGCGCGAACACATAGCCCAGCATGCCTTGCAGCGTCAGCCCTTCGACGCCGAACAAGCCGCCCACGCCGCTCAGTATGCCGTTCACCAGCGCGATCAGCGATACGAACGCCACCAGCATGGCCGCGATCGAGGCGGCGAGGATGAGGCCATCCTGCGCGCCAGAGGCGGCCGCCATGATGATGTTGGTTTGCTTGTGCTCATCGCCGTTGATCGCTTCGGGCGGCACGTCGGCGGTCGCGCCTTTCTCATCGGGCATGATGATCTTGGCCATCAGCAACCCGCCCGGCGCGGACATGAAGCTGGCGGCCAGCAAATATTCGATGGCGATGCCCATCTGCGCGTAGGCGGCCAGCACGCTGCCGGCCACCGAGGCCATGCCCGACACCATGATGCAGAAAAGCTGCGGGCGCGTGATGTGCGGCAGATAAGGGCGCACCACCAAAGGCGCTTCGGTTTGGCCGAGGAAAATGTTGGCCGAGGCGGTCAGCGTTTCCACCCGGCCCGCGCCGGTGATGAAACGCAGCGCCCCGCCCACCCAGGCCACCACAAGCTGCATCAGCCCAATGTGATAGAGCACCCCCATCAGCGCGGCGAAGAAGATGATAATCGGCAACACGTTAAGCGCGAAGCTGAAGCCCACTTCGCTGACCAGCGGGCCGAACACCATGGCGATGCCGGCGGATGAGAAATCGATCAGCGCCTGCACGCCCGACGACATCGCCGTCAGCGCCGCGCGCCCGGCCGGCACGTAGAGCACGAGCGCCGCGAGCGCGGCTTGCAGCGCCAGCGCCGCCAGCACGATGCGCAGGCGAATGGCGCGCCGGTTGGTGGAAAACAAAACCGCCAGCGCCAGGATGACGCCGACGCCGATAAGGCCCCTCCAGTTTTCCACATTCCCCCCAAGGCGTTGTTCAGGCGCGCTCTTGTTTGAGTCCGCACTATACGCGTGCGGGGGCGGGCGCAAACAACTTGGCGGGGGCGCCCCTCAGGCGCGCTTGGCCTTTTTCGCCGCGTTCAGCGCGGCGGCGGCGCGGACGAGCGCCTGGAGCGCCTTTTCGTTGATCTTCGCCCCCTCACCGATATCGATGGCGCGGTGCACATTGCCGTCGAGGCTCGCATTGAACAGGCGCGCGGGATCCTTGAGGGCGGCGCCCTTGGCGAAGGTGAGCTTCACTTTATCCTTATAGACCTCGCCAGTGCAGAGGATGCCCGCGTGCTCCCACACCGGCACGCCGCGCCATTTCACGGTTTCCGCCACGCCCGGAACGGCCTGCTTGATCAGGGCGCGCACGCGCGCGAGCGTTTGCCCGCGCCAATCGCCCAAGGCTTTGATGTGCGCATCGATCTGGCGCGAAGCGTCAGCCGCTGGCGCCGCCTTCTTCACCGGTTTGACCATCACAGCCTCTCGCCCGGCAATTTGCTGGCCTGCTTCACCCACGCCGTAAATTGCGCCTCGTCAAGCGCGCCTTCGCGCAGGTCGAGATAGCGCACGTCGGGATATTTGGATTTGCCGGGCGGGGGCGGCGTCAGCGCCGCGCCTTTGAAGAAGGTCACTTTGATGTAGTTCGTGAAAACGTGCAGGCTCAGAAACCAAAGCCCCTCCTCCACGCCATAGAAGGGTGAATTCCATTTCACCGCTTTCTTCACGCCCGGAACCGCGCGGGTGATGAGTTGATCGAGCCGCTTGCCAGTTTCGCGCTTCCAGCCCGGCATGGCGGCGATGTACGCCTGCACCGGCGCGTCGCCATAGCCTTTCGCGATTTGCGGGTTGCCGCCCGAAAGCAGCTTCGCAGGCGCGGCCTTCTTCGCCGCGGCCTTGGCGGCTTTTTTCTTGGCGGCGGGCTTGGCTGCTTTCGCCATCACCGATGCTCCTATCCGCCGGCGCCGCGCTTAGCGACATAGGGCTGCGCAAACATGTAGAGCCCGCTCGCCATCAGCAAGATAAGCGGGACCAAAGCCAGGAAACCAATCCAGGCCGCCTGTTGTTCCAGCATCAGCGCCGCTATATTGGCGATCACCGCCAGCGTGAAGGCGATCGAGAGCCAGCGATGGGCTTGGCGAATCCATTTGCTCATGCACCCCTCCGTTACGCGGCGCGCGCCAGCACGCCGTCCAGCTTGTCGAAAAATTGCTTCCAGCCCGCATGCGCGCCGCCGAAGGCTTGCTTCTGCTCGGGGCGGAAGCCGGCTTGCTCCATGCGCAGATGCGTGCCCGCGGGCGTGGGCGTCAGCGTGAACGTGACGACGCTCTGCAGCGCGTAGGCCGCGTCCTCGTGCGCGAAATTCCAAGTGTAGGCCAGCGTGCGCTCGGGCTCGATCTCGAGCACTTCGCAATCGAGCACCCCGCCCCATTCGCCGCGCAACTGGAAACGATGACCCATCTTGGGCGCGAAATCGTTTTTCATCAGCCAGTCTTCAATCAAGTGCGGCTGGGTCAGCGCGCGCCAGAGTTTCTCCGGCGCGTGCGCGAACTCGCGTTCGACCACGACGGCGCGTGTCTCGCTCATTGATCCATCCTCTTCAGCAAATCCTCGAGTTGATCGAAGCGCCCTTCCCAGAAGCCGGCCATTTGGCTCGTCCAATCGATCAGCGGCGCGAGCGCGCTGAGCTGGGCGCTGTAATGGGTCTGGCGCCCTTGGTGGCGATCGCGCACCAGGCCCGCCTGTTTCAGCACGCCCAGATGCTTGGACACCGCCGGCTGAGACACCCCGGCCTCAGCCGTGAGCGCCCCCACCGTCTGCTCCCCCTGGCGGCACAGCCGCTCAAAGATCGCCCGCCGCGTGGGGTCGGCGAGGGTGCGGAAAAGCGTGTCATGGGCGGCTGGTTTGGCCAATTGATAACTCATCAGCTATTGGTCTGATCCATAACCGGTGGGATATGAGTTAGTCAAGCGCTTCGGCTGTGCGCGATCGACCCGAACGCGCCTTGCCAGCGCCCAAAGCGGGCGCTATGCACGCGCCCTTCGCGCCCGTAGCTCAGCTGGATAGAGCACCAGACTACGAATCTGGGGGTCAGGAGTTCGAATCTCTTCGGGCGCGCCAGTTTTCTCAGACATTTTGCACGATGCGACGCGCGCTTACGCCAAATCGCGCCAGGCCGGCGCGGCGCCGAGCTTTGTCGCTTCATAGACGCCGCGCGCGATGGCGCGGGTGAGGCAATCGGCGGCGAGCCCGCCAAAGCGGGCAAGCGCGAAGGCGCGCGGCTCGGGCAATGGGCGCGCGGCGGTGGAGAGCGCGAACACGACATCGCCGTCGAACGGCGCGAACACGGGGCGGATCGCGCGCGCGAGCCCGGCGCTGGCCATCTGCGCGATGCGCTTGGCTTCGGCGGGGCTGAGCGCGGCGTCGAGCGCGACGCAGGCGATCGTGGTGTTGGCGCGCGGGGCCGGATTGGCTTTAGCGCCGGCCCAATCTTCCAGATCGAACGGCGCGCCATCGGGCGCTGTGGCGCCGAATTCGCCGTCGATCTCGAACGGGTGCGCCCAGAAAGCGCGGCTGTTCGGCATCGTGGTCGAGCCGAAGCAATTGACGCACGCGAGCGCGGCGATGGTGAAGCCGTCTTGCGTCACGATGCTGGCGCTGCCCTGCCCGCCCTTCAGCGCGCCCGCTTGCGCGCCATAGCCCGCGCCGGCATTGCCGAGCGGGACCGCGCGCGCACGCGCGGCGTAGGCGGCGCGGCCGAGCGCGTTGTAGGGCGGCGAGCCACCCCAGGCTTTGTCGCCGCCATTGGCGAGATCATAGAGGATCGCGGCGGGAATGACGGGCGACGGCGGAACGCCCGGTTGCGGGATGAGCTGAAAGCCTCTGCCCTCCGCGCCCATCGCGGCGGCCACGCTGTCGGCGGCGGCGAGCCCGTAAACCGAACCGCCCGCGAGCACGAGCGCATCGATCGCCTCGACCAGATTTTCCGGCGCGAGCGCATCGGTTTCGCGCGTGCCCGGCCCGCCCCCGCGCACATCGACGCCTGCCACCGCGCGCTGATCCGGCACGATGACGGTGACGCCGGTGCGCGCCTTCTCATCCTCGGCGCAGCCGACGGACAAGCCAGGAACATCTGCAAGCGAATTGGCGAGGCCAGGGCGCGACATAGCCTAAGCTTGTAGCGGATCGGCCACGCGCGCCAAGCACTGTTCTGATTGGGGTTTTGTTTCACGCGTCGCGGCGTGTAGGTAAGGGCGATGACTCGATCGACGGCTTTGCTCGCGCGCTTTGGCGCTTTGGTTGTGGCGCTGGCGCTGGGGGCGTGCGCGGCGGGCTCAGGCGGAGGCGCGCGCGAAGAAGCGCCGCCGCGCCTGCGCGGCGAAGCGATGGCGACGGCGGCCAATCCGTATGCGGTGAACGCGGCGGTTGAGATTTTGCAGGAAGGCGGCAGCGCGGTGGACGCCGCGATCGCGGCGGAACTGGTGCTGGGGCTGGTCGAGCCGCAAAGCTCCGGCATCGGCGGGGGCGGCTTTCTGCTTTATTACGATGCACGCAGCGAACGCTTGAGCGGCTATGACGGGCGCGAACGCGCGCCAGCGGGCGCCACGCCGACGATGTTCCTCGACAGAAACGGGCGGCCCATCCCCTTCCTCGATGCGCAAGCGAGCGGGCGTTCGGTGGGGGCGCCTTCGCTGGTGCATATGTTCAAGCTGGCGCATGAGGATCATGGACGCCTTGAGTGGGCGCGGCTGTTTCAGCCGGCGATCCGCCTGGCGCTGGAGGGGTTCGAGGTTTCGCCGCGTTTGGCGAGCTTGATCGCGGCCTATGGCGAACGCGGGCATTTGCGCGCCGATTTCGGCACACGCGGCTATTTCTTCGATCGCGAAGGCAATCCGCTGCAAGCGGGCGCGCTGCTGCGCAATCCGCAATATGCGGCGACGCTGCAGGCGATCGCCGAGCAAGGACCCGTCGCAATGACCCAAGGCCCGATCGCGGATGCGATCATCGCCGCCGTGCAGCGCAATCCGCGCGGGGGCGCGATGACGCACGCGGATTTGCAGGCGGTTGAGGCGCGGCGTGTTGAGCCGGTGTGCGGGACCTATCGCGTCTATCGCGCGTGCACGATCGGGCCGCCGAGTTCGGGCAATGCGGTGCTGGCCATTCTTGGCCTTTACGAACGCGCGCGCCCGCGCCCGGGCGGCGTCGACAATGTGGACGATTGGTCCGCGTTTCTGTGGGCGAGCCGCCTCGCCTACGCCGACCGCGATCATTACATGGCCGACGACGCGTTCGCGCCGGTGCCGACGCAGGAATTGGTCGCGCCAGCTTATCTCGATGAGCGCGCCCGGCTGATCGATGTGACGCGCGCCCCCGCCAGCACGCCGCCCGGCATGCCGGCGGGGCCTGAGCTCTTCGAACGCTGGGGCCGCGTTGCGAGCGACGATAGCGGCACCACGCACCTTTCCATCATCGACGGCTGGGGCAACGCCGTGGCGCTGACGGCCACCGTGGAAAGCGGGTTCGGGGCCCAGCGCATGGCGGCGGGCTTCCTGTTGAACAACCAGCTCACCGATTTCGCCTGGGAGCCCTCGATCGGCGGACGCCCGGTGGCGAACGCGATCGAACCGCGCAAAGCGCCGCGCTCGTCCATGTCGCCGATGATCGTGATGGATCGCGACGGGGAGCTGGAATTGGTGATCGGCTCGCCGGGCGGCTCGGCCATCATTGGTTATGTCGCGCGCACCACAATCGGCATTCTGGATTGGAATCTCGGCGTGCAGGCTGCGATCGATGTCGGCAACGCCACCGCGCGCGACGCGCCCGCGCGCATCGAAGCGCCGCGCATGCCCGCGGGCATGGTGCAGCAACTCACCGCGCGCGGCTGGGCCGTGCAGGAAAGCGCGCTGGAAGCCAGCGGCCTGCATGCGATCCGCGTGACGGCGAACGGGCTTGAAGGCGGCGCGGATTCGCGGCGCGAAGGCGTCGTCGGTCGTGTGCCGGCGGAAGCGCCGCCCGCGCCGGCGCGCTAACCAGCCGGCAGCGTGATGCGGAAGGTGGAGCCTTCCGCGCCGGTGCGGGTCAATTCAAGTTCGCCGCCCATGGCGCGCGCAAGCTCGCGCGAGATGGCGAGGCCAAGGCCGGCGCCGCCGGCTTCGGGCGCCGCGGAGACGAACGGCTCAAACAACCGCACGCGCAAATTTTCACGCACGCCGGGGCCGTGATCGATCAATTCGATCTCGCAGCGCCCCTCCACGCGCGCGGCGCGCACCAGCAGGATTTTATCGCGCCGCGCATGGGCGAGCATGGCTTGCGCGGCGTTGCGCGCCAAATTGGTGAGGATGCGGTGCAGGTGCTCATCGTCGGCGATCGCGGCTAGGCGCGGTTCGATCTCGGCCTTCAGCGTCACGCCCTCAAAGCCCACCATCGCTTCGCTCAGCGCCTCTTCAACAGCGGGCGCGATCTCCACGCGCTTCAGCTCGGGCGCTTTTTCATCGGCGCGACCGTATTTGAGCGTGGAAGCGGCAAGGCCCGCAGCGCGATTGATGGTGCGCTCGAGGCGCGGGGCGAGACGGCGCACGTCCGGGTCTTCCGATTTGCTCAAACGATCGGCCACCAATTGCGCGGTGGAGAGCATATTGCGCAGATCATGCCCGATACGCGCGACGGCCCCGCCGAGCGCAGCCAGGCGCTCGCGCTGCTTCAGCGCATTGCGCACCTGCTCGGCCATGTCGGCGGCGGCGCGCTGGGCGCGGCCGATTTCATCGGCGCGGGCGCTGCGCGGAAAGGCGATGGAGACATCCTCCGGCTTGTCGCGGAAGCGTTCGATGCCGCGCGTGAGATCGTGCATCGGGCGCACGAACAGCATGGTCAGCGCGAAATAGAGCATGCCGCCCGCGACCATCATGATCAGCGTGGACAGCAGCGCGAAACTGCGCGCAAAATTGTTCATCGCCCGCTTCAGCGCGCGTTCGTGCAAAACGATTTCGATGAATTGCCCGCTCTCGAAGCGCGGGCGCGCGCGCACTTGCAGCACCCGCCCTTCCGGCGCCAGCCAGGTTTCAAACGCCCACCAGAATTTCTGCGCCGGGCGCGCTGTGGTGTAATCGTACGCCACCAGGCTTGAGGCGGGCGGGGTTTCCGCGCCTTCCAGCAGCAGTACGCGTTCGCCCTCGCGCTGGAGCGCGGCGCGCAAGACGCCGGCATTGGTCAGCAACTCATACTCCAGCGATTCCGCGATGGCCTGGTCGGGCGAGCCTTCCAGCGTCAGCGCCGCGATCTGGGAGAGGTTCATCCGCTCGCGCAGCCAGGTTTCGTGGAAGGTGGCCAGCGCCGGGGCGAAGATGAACGCCTCCCCCGCCATCACCGCCGCTAACGTGAGGCCAAGCAGGCGCCCGGCCAAGCTGTCGACAAAAGCGCGCGCGACCCGCCAGGGGCTGGAATTGGGGCCAAGGACGCGCGGATCGGTCATCGCTCTGCGAT
This sequence comes from uncultured Terricaulis sp., assembly GCA_964635925.1. Classification (GTDB taxonomy): domain Bacteria; phylum Pseudomonadota; class Alphaproteobacteria; order Caulobacterales; family Aquidulcibacteraceae; genus Vitreimonas. Next base: position 31,315 of record CAZWQS010000003.1, read on the forward strand.
GCCTAACCTAAGCCGGGGGCGCTGTCGTGGCGGGTGGTTTCCGTCCGCGAATTCATGCGGCGGCGGAACAAGTTTGAGGTAGCCTGTGGATATTGCCGGGTTCCCCACCGGCTCACGCGGCGCGCCGCCCTCCCAACGGAGCCGCTTATGACTGCAAAATCCGCGAAACCCCGGCGCAGCCGGGCGTTCTGGCTCCTCGCCGCCATGTGGGGCGGTGTGGTGCTGTTCGTTATCGCGCAGAATGTCCTGGCCTGACGCGCTTGACGCTGCCGGGGCGCTGGGGTAAGGCCCGCCCCTTCAATTTTTTCTGACTGACCGAGGCCAGACGTGAGCACCAAGCGGACCTACCAGCCGAGCCGGCTCGTGCGGAAGCGCCGCCATGGATTCCGCGCCCGCATGGCCACCAAGGGCGGCCAGAAGGTGCTTGCGCGCCGCCGCGCCAAGGGCCGCAAGCGCCTTTCGGCCTAAACGCTTGCGCGGCCGGGCTTATCCCGGCATCCGGGGGGCTTGAGGGCTCCCATGACCACCCCGCCCCCTGTTCTCCAGCGGCTGACCAAGCGCGCGCAGTTTCTCTACGTGCGCGCGGGCGTGCGCGCGGGGCGCGGGGCGGTGCTGGTCGAGGCGCGCCGGCGGGCCGAAGGCGGGGCGATCGGGATCGGCTTCACGGCCAGCAAGAAAGTGGGCAATGCGGTGACCCGCAACCGGGCGCGCAGGCGCCTGCGGGAGGCCGCGCGGCGGCTCTTGCCCGAGTTCGGCGTGGCCGGGGCCGATTACGTGCTGGTGGCGCGGCAATCCACCCCGGAGGCCCCCTGGCCCGCTTTGCTTGACGATCTCAAGAGCGCGTTGATAAGGCTCCGCGCCGATCTTCAGGCCGGCGCCGGGCGCGCGCGCCAGGGCCCCATCCAAAAACCAGACGCCCGCTCCAGCGAAAGCGAATAATCCGATGTCCTATACTGGCGGCCCTCAGCCCCAAGATACGCGCAATGTGTTGCTCGCCATCGGGCTTTCGCTGGCGATCTTCCTCGGCTTTGAGTTTTTCTACAACGCGCCCCAGCGCCAGAAGGAAATGGCCGAGCGCGCGCAGATCGAAGAATTGCGCGCACAAACCGAAGCGGCGCGCCAAGCCGAAAGCGGCGCCCCGCCCGCGCCCTCGGGGCCGGTGACGCGCGAGCAAGCGATTGAAGCGGCGGTCGCATCGGGCGGGCGGCTCGTGATTGAAACGCCGGCGCTGCGCGGAGCGATCGCGCTGGACGGCGCGCGCTTCGATGATTTGAGCCTTGTCGAATACAATCGCCAACTCGATCCCGCGAGCGGCGAGGTGACGTTGCTGTCGCCGATCAATTCGCAATACGGGCACGACGCGTTCTTCGGCTGGGAGCTGCAATCTGGCGGCGACACCGCCACAGTCGCGGGCGCCGATACGGTGTGGAGCGCGCCCGAAGGCGCGCGCCTGACGCCGCAATCGCCGGTGACGCTGACGCATACGTCCGAAAGCGGCGTCGCCATCGAGCGCACCATCTCGGTGGACGAGCATTACATGTTCACCATCACCGACGTGGTGCGCAATCCGGGCGGTGCGGCGGTTTCCGTGCGCCCGTTCGGCACGGTGCGCCGCCAAGGCATGCCCGAGGATTATCGGCAAAGCCCAATCGTGCATCAGGGCCTGATCGGGGTGTTCGGCAACACGTATCGCCAAACCTCGTTCCAGAACGCAGATAAACATGCGCGCGACAAGCAGCGCGGGCGCGCCGGCGCCGATGAGCGCATTGAGGAAGAACAGGCCCAAGGCGGCTGGTTCGGCATCACCGAACATTATTGGCTCGCCGCCATCGTGCCCGATCAGAACGAGCGCATTTCCGCCTATTTCGACTCACGCCCGGAAGACAATCGCAACGATTACCGCGCCGCCTATCGCGGCCAATGGCGCGAAGCCCCGGCCGGTGGGGAAATCACCTACACGCAGCGTTTCTACGCCGGCGCGAAGGAAGTGGAGCGGCTGCAAGCCTACCAGAACAGCGAAACCCAGCCGATCCCGCGCTTCGACGATGCGATCGATTGGGGCAATTTCTGGTTTTTGACGCGGCCCTTCTTCCTGTGGCTGCTGCACCCGCTGGGCCAGATGGTGGGCAATTTCGGCATCGCGATTTTGCTCTCCACCATCGTCATCAAGGCGCTGATGTTCCCGCTCGTCTACCAATCGTTCAAGGCGATGGCGAAGATGCGGGCGCTGCAGCCGAAGATGAAGGAGCTGCAAGAGCGCTTCGCCGCCGACAAGCAGCGCCAGCAGCAGGAATTGCTGAAACTGTATCAGACCGAGAAGATCAATCCGGTCGCCGGCTGCGTGCCGATGCTGCTGCAGATTCCGGTGTTTTACGCGCTCTATAAAACGCTGACGGTGACGATCGAGATGCGGCATGCGCCGTTCTTCGGTTGGATTCAGGATTTGAGCGCGCGCGATCCGACTTCGATCTTCAACCTGTTCGGCCTCTTGCCGTTCGATCCTGCTTCGATCCCGCTGATCGGCACGTTCCTGCTGATCGGCGCCTGGCCGATCCTCTACGGGATTTCGATGTGGGCGCTGCAGGGCCTCTCCGCGCCGATCACCGATCCGGTGCAAAAGCAGATTTTCGGCATCCTGCCGTTCGTGTTCACCATCCTGTTCGCCAGCTTCGCGGCGGGGCTTGTGATCTACTGGACCTGGTCGAACATCCTCTCGATCCTGCAGCAATACGTGATCTCGCGCCGGCAAGGCGTGGAGACGCAGTTTGATATCTTCATCAAGAAGAGGTTTGGGAAAGAGGATACTGAGCCGGCGAAATAGCGGCAGTCGGCAGTCGGCAGTCGGCAGTCGGCAGTCGGCAGTCGGCAGTCGGCAGTCGGAGATTGGGAGGCGAACTTGGAAGAGGCGCAAGTCCAATCGTATCGGGACCTTCGCGTGTGGCGTGAAGCGATGGCGCTGGCGCGGATTTGCTATCGCCACACGAAGCCTTTTCCGCGCGATGAGATATTTGGCCTCACCTCGCAAATTCGCCGCGCGGCGGTTTCAGTTTCCGCCAACATCGCCGAAGGCTACGGGCGGGAGAACGCCGGGTCGTATGTTCAGTTTTTGAAAATCGCCCAAGGTTCGCTCAAAGAGCTCGAAACCCATGTTTTGCCCGCGCAAGACGTGCTGGATCAAAACCCTGACCCCGCCGACGTGCTTCAGCAAACCGAGGTCGTGGGCAAGATGCTGCGCGGATTGATCCGCCCCCTACAAGGCCCGTCCTCATGATCAACCCCGATTGCCGATTGCCGATTGCCGACTGCCGATGAGCGAAGCCGAGGAAGCAGCAGCACGCATCGAAGCCGGCCGCGTCCTGTTCGCGGGGTCGATTGCGTTTGAGCGCGGCGTGGTGGGGATGGAGCATTTGCCGGCGGCGGATGTGCCGGAGATCGCGTTCGCGGGGCGCTCGAACGTCGGCAAATCGAGCCTCATCAACGCGCTGACCGGGCGCAACAAGCTGGCGCGCGCCTCGACCGAGCCTGGGCGCACGCGCGAACTCAATTTCTTCCGCCTGGGCGATGTGCTGCGCATCGTGGACTTGCCGGGCTACGGCTACGCCAAGGCGCCCAAAGCCGACATCGCCCGCTGGACGGGGCTGACGCGCGATTATCTGCGCGGGCGCCCGGCGCTGAAGCGCGTGGTGCTGCTGATCGACGGCCGCCACGGGCTGAAGCCCCATGACAAGGATGTCATGGACGTGCTCGACAAAGCGGCGGTGATTTATCAGGTGACGCTGACCAAGGCCGACAAGCTCAAAGCCACTGAATTGGCCGAGACTTTAGCCGCCACCCAAGCCGCCATCGTCAAACGCCCCGCCGCGCACCCGCTCGTCATCGCCACCTCGTCTGAAACGGGGCTGGGGATTGAGGCGCTGCGCGCTGAAATCGCGGCCTTGGCGTAAACGCCCGAACCGCTTAAAGCGTCTGACCTTAAATGCGACCCGAGCTTTGGATCCTCCTCCGAGTCGCATTTAAGGTCTCAAAGACGCTTTAGATTCAAATGTCTCTAAAGCAACTTATGGACTTTAAATTCGCATGCAGGCCGCCATCAAAAACTGAGGCGAATTTAAAGTCCGTTGCTTTAGGAACCGCCAGTGACCAAGCTCCCTCCCAAAGACCGCCTCGCCGCGCTGGAGGATGGCCTCGCCAAAGCCAAGACCTTGGCCGAGGCGCTGCCCTTCATCCAAATCTATGACCGCGAAACGGTCGTGGTGAAATATGGCGGCCACGCCATGGGCGATACCGAAACCGCCCGCAAATTCGCCGCAGACATCGTGCTGTTGAAGCTGGTGGGCATCCACCCTGTCGTCGTGCACGGCGGGGGCCCGCAAATCTCCCGCATGTTGGATAAGGCCGGCGTGAAATCGGAATTTATCGACGGCCTGCGCGTCACCGATCCCGACACGATGGAAGTGGCGGAGATGGTGCTTTCGGGCAGCGTCAACAAAGAGCTGGCAAGCCTCATCACCGCCGCCGGCCGCGAAGCGGACGTGCGCGGCGTGGGGCTTTCGGGCAAGGACGCGCGTCTCATCACGGTGGAGAAAGCCGTGCGTGTGAAGAAGGACCCCGACAGCATGATCGAGCGCGTGATCGATCTGGGTTTGGTGGGCGAGCCCACCGAGGTCGATCCCACGCTCGTGCAGGCGCTGATCAACGCGCCAGAAGATTACGTGCCGGTGATCGCGCCGATTGGCGTGGCCGAAGACGGCAAGACCTACAACATCAACGCCGACACCGCCGCCGGCGCGGTGGCCGGCGCGCTGGGCGCCAAGCGCTTCCTGCTGCTGTCGGACGTGGCGGGCGTGCTGGACAAGAACGGCGAATTGATCCGCGAGATGTCGGTTGGCGATGCGCGCGCAGCGATCGAGAACGGCACAGCGACCGGGGGCATGATCCCCAAACTGCAAACCTGCATCGCCGCGCTGGAAAACGGCGTCGAGGCCGCCGTCATTCTGGACGGGCGGCAAAACCACGTTCTGTTGATGGAGCTGTTCACCGAGCATGGCGCCGGCACGCTCATTCATTAAGCTCGGCGCGCTCGCCGCCGCCGGATGCGCCGCGCTTGCGGCGCTGTTTCTGCTCGGCCGCGCAGAGGCGCAGCAGCAGCAAACCGGCTGGCAGGTGTGCAACGAAACCAGCTTCGTGCTTGAGGCGGCGACCGGACGCCCTGACGGGCGCGCCATTCTCGTGCAAGGCTGGACGCGCCTGCGCCCCGGCGAATGCCGCGCGGCTGTCGGCGCGCCGCTGGCGCGGGGCACGCACTATCTCTACGCGCGCACCTCCTCGGCCCATCGCGGCGGACGGCGCCAATGGGGCGGCGATGCGCGCCTGTGCGTTGATCCGCGCGATCAATTCTCGATCGAGAACCCGCCCAATTGCAGCGTCAGCGGCTATGAAGAGCGCCGCTTCCGCCGCGTGCAGATCAACAAGCGCGAGAGCTGGCGCACCTCGTTCTCCGAAGCGACGACCTATACGCTGACGCGCGCGCGCGCGGTGGGCCTGCAGCGGCTTTTGGCTGATGCGGGCTATGAGATCGGCGAAGGCCGGCGCGGCGCCGATCCGCGCCGCATCGCCCAGGCCATCGCCCAATTCCGCGCCGCCGCGCGCCTTTCGGCAAACGCCACCGAAGATCAATTGATCGACGCGCTGGAAACCGCCGCGCGCCGCCGCGCCGATCAAGTCGGCCTCACGCTCTGCAACCGCGCCAGCGGGCGCATGTGGACGGCTGTGGCGCGCCGGCGCGGCGAAGGCTGGGAAAGCCGCGGCTGGTGGCAGCTTGCCCCCGGCGGGTGCGTGCGCACGGTCGATGAGGTGCTGATCCAGGAAGCATATTACGTGTATGCGAGCCTGGAGACCGACGAAGGGCCGCGCCTGCTGGCGGCGGGCGGCGAATCCTTCTGCACCAGCCCCTCGCGCTTCGCCATTCTGGGGCGCGAAACCTGCGAAGGCCGCCATTACAACACAGCGCTGTTCACGCGCATTCTGCGCCGCGACCGCACCGGCCTCGCCGTGGATTTCCAGGACCGCGATTTCCTGCCCGCCAACGAAACGCCGCGGCAAACGCAAGGCGCCGCCGGGCACGACGTGAGGCCGGAAGAAGCGGGGCGACGCGGCTTCGCGCCGCCGACGGAAACGCAGGATCGCGGCGGCGCCTCGCAATGAGGCGCGTGCGCGATTTCGTGTTCGATCTCGACAACACGCTCTATCCGGTTTCCACCATCTACGATGAGATCGGCGACCGGATGACGGCCTACATCGCGCGTGCGCTTCGGGTTGATGCGGACGAGGCGCTGGTGGTGCGCGAGCGCTATTTTCACGCCTACGGCGCCACGGTGACGGGGCTTGCGCGCCATCACGGCGTCGATGCGCACGATTTCATGGCCGACGTGCATGACGTGGATTATTCGGTGCTGCGCCCCGATCCCGAACTCGCGGCGCTGCTGGCGCAATTGCCGGGGCGGCGCATCGTGTTCACCAATGGCGGCGGCGGGCATGGCCAGCGCGCGCTGGAGCGGCTTGGGCTCACCGATTTGTTCGAGCACGTGTTCGATCTGGAAGACATGGGCTTTGCGCCGAAGCCGGAGCTTGCCGCCTATGAGCGGCTGATCGCGGCGTGCGCCATCGAGCCAGCACATGCGGTGTTCGTGGAAGACACGCTGAAGAATTTGGAGCCCGCGCACGGGCTCGGTTTCTCGACCGTGCTGGTGGGGCCGGTGCACCCCGAGCCGAACCCCGCTTATGTCGACGCGCGCTTTGTCGATGCGAAAGCGTTTTTGCGCGCTTATCTGGCCGGCGCGTGATTGGCCTTCTGCGCGAAACACGCTAGCTCAACGCCCATGACACATTCTGATCTTTCCGCCGCCATCGAAGCCGCCTGGGCGCGGCGCGCCGAACTCACGCCCGCCAGCAAAGGCGCGGACGTTGAGGCGATCGAGGCCGCGCTCGATCTGCTCGACAGCGGCCAGGCCCGCGTGGCCGAACGCGGCGCCGACGGCGCGTGGACGACGCACCAATGGCTGAAGAAAGCCGTGCTGCTCTCCTTCCGCACCAGCGCCAACGCATTGATGGGCGCCGCTGGCGGCAACGGCGACCCCACGCCCGGCCCGTATTGGGACAAAGTGCCGGCGAAATTCCACGGCTGGGGCGAAACCGCGTTTGAGAAAGCCGGCTTTCGCGCCGTGCCCGGCGCGGTGGCGCGCCGCGGCAGCTTCATCGGCAAGAACGTGGTGCTGATGCCAAGCTTCGTGAACATCGGCGCGTTCGTGGATGAAGGCGCGATGGTGGATACGTGGGCCACCGTGGGCTCGTGCGCGCAGATCGGCAAGAATGTGCATTTGAGCGGCGGCGCCGGCATCGGCGGCGTGCTGGAGCCGATCCAGGCCAATCCCACCATCATCGAAGACGGCTGCTTCATCGGCGCGCGCTCGGAGGTGGCCGAGGGCGTGATCGTGCGCGAAGGCGCGGTGCTGGCGATGGGCACGTTCATCAGCCAATCGACCAAGATCGTGGATCGCGCGACCGGCGAGATCACGCGCGGCGAAGTGCCGGCTTACTCAGTCGTGGTGCCGGGATCGCTGCCCGATCCGAAAGGCGGCCCCAGCCTCGCGTGCGTCGTGATCGTCAAACGGGTTGACGCCCAGACGCGCGCGAAGACCGGCGTGAACGAGTTGTTGCGCGATTAGCGCCCGCGTTGCAGCGTCAGCGTCACGGTGGAGCCGTCGCCGCTGGTGGAGGTCCACGTATCACCGACCTGGCGATCGCCTTCGAGCGGCGAGCACGAACGGCCCATGGCTTCGGAGGTGAGGCAAAGCTGATCGCCTTCGATCGCCCAGGTCCCGTTATGGGCCGTGCCGTCGGGCGCGTGCAGAGTGAAGCTGTTGTCGGCGTTGAAATGGTAGCGCAGGCTGGCGCCGTTCTCCAACGTGACGACGACCGTGTTGCCAAACGCATTCTCGATCGACTGCGCCTGCGCCGCGCCGGCGAGCGCCAAACCAAACGCCAAAGCAGCGACAAACTTCTTCATAGGCGAACCTCCGCGAACCCTCACGCCCTGGCGATAGCAAGCGGGCGCCCGTAGCTCAAGCGCCGCCACAGCCATTCCAGCGGCCCCATCTGATAGCGCGCCAGCCAGAGCGGCGACCACACGAGCTGCAGCGCCCAAATCGCAACGACAATGATCCAGAGCGTGACGCGATCGACCTCGCCCCAGAGGCCAAAGCCGCGCCCGCCGAAGAAGATCGTGGTCATGATCAGCGATTGGGCGATGTAGTTCGTGAACGCCATGCGCCCCACCGCGGCGAGCGGCTCGGTCAACACGCGCGCGTCCGCTTGCACCAGCAGGATAAACAGGCTGGCGTAGCCGAGCGACACGAAGATGGAGAGCGCGGCGTTGGCCCACATGCCGCGCACCTGCATATGCACGAACTCAAAATTCGCCTGCGCATTCGCCAGCGCCTGCCAAGCGATCAGCGCGAGCGCGACGGCCCCGAGCGCGAGCGAGATGAGATAGACGCTTCGCGGCGCATTGCCGCTCAAGAAGCCAGTTTTGAAAAGCCCCATGCCAATCATCATCACGCCCGCCGTGCGCAGCATCAGCGAAGGCAGCCCGCCTTTGATGAATTCGAGCCAGCCTTCAATATTGGCGGCGGTCGCGCTGACGATTCCGGCCTGATAGCGCGCGATCGTTTCTGTGATCGCCGCATCGGGCAGCGCCCAATATTCGCTGCGGATCATCTCCACCTTCGCGGCGGGCACGTAATCCCACAGCAGGCCGAGCAAGCCCCCGAACAGAACCGAGGCGGCGAACAGCACAGCGCCTGTCGTCAGCAGCGTGCGCGCTTTCCATGAACGCGCCAGCATCACCAGAAAGCCAGTGAGCGCGTAGGTGAACAGGATGTCGCCGTACCAGATCAGCAAGCCATGGATGAGGCCGAAGGCAAGCAGCCAGAGCAAACGCCGGCGCAGCACCGCGCCGCGCTCAGGATCGGCGCGTTCCCCGCCCACCATGTAAAGGCTGGCGCCGAACAGCATCGAAAACAGCGTGATGCATTTGAACTCGAAGAACACATGCATCACCAGCCAGGCCCACAGCGTCCCCTCCGTCACCGCCAAGGGCGGCGAGGCCGGGTTCATCGCCGCTTGCCACGGCGCGCTGAAATAGGCGGCGTTCACCGCCAGAATGCCGAGCACGGCGAAGCCGCGCATCACGTCCAAGCTCTTGATGCGGTGCGCTTCGGCCACGGGGGCTGCGTCGGACATGGGCTCGCCTTCGCTTTTGCTCTTTTAGGGACGCGCGGGCGCGGATAGACCCAGCGTCCATGGACGCCCGCACTATCGCCGACCCGATCCCCCTCGCTCAAGCGCTGATGCGCCGCCCTTCGGTGACGCCTGTGGAGGCGGGCGCGCTCGATGTGATCGAGGGCGCGCTGAAGCCGCTCGGCTTTCGCATCAAACGCTACAAGTTCGGCGCGGTGGACAATCTCTATGCGCGCCTGGGCGATGCGGCGCCGAATTTCTGCTTCGCGGGCCATGTTGATGTCGTGCCGCCCGGCGAGGGCTGGGCTTCCGATCCGTTCGCGGCGGAGATCCGCGACGGGAACCTCTACGGGCGCGGCGCGGCGGACATGAAAACCGCCATCGCGGCGATGATCATTGCGACGGAAAGTTTCCTTAAGGGCGGCGCGCCGAAGGGCTCGATCTCCTTTCTGCTGACCTGCGACGAAGAAGGTCCGGCGGTGGACGGCACCAAGGCCGTGCTTGCCGCGCTGAAGAGCGAAGGCGAACGCATCGATCATTGCCTCGTCGGCGAACCCACCAGCGAGGCGCGTGTGGGCGATGTGATCAAGAACGGGCGGCGCGGAAGCCTGAACGTCGTGATCGCCATGGAAGGCAAGCAGGGCCACGTGGCCTACCCCCAGCGCGCGCGCAATCCGGTGACGGCGCTGATCGAAACGCTGGCGGCGCTGAAGGCGCACACGCTGGATAACGGCGCGCCGGGGTTTGATGCGTCCAATCTTGAGGTCACCAGCGTGGATGTCGGCAACGCCGCGCACAACGTGATCCCGCAGAAAGCGCAGGCGAAACTCAACATCCGCTTCAACACCCATCACAGCGCCGAGTCGCTGCTGGGCTGGATCGAGGAAACCGCCAACGCCGCCGCGGCCCGCGCGGGCGTCAGCGTCAGCTTCACCACGCCCTCGCGCAGCGTGGCGTTTTACACCGATCCGGGGCCCTACACGGATTTGCTGATCGCGGCGGTGACGGAAGCGTTCGGCGCGGCGCCGAAATTGACGACGACAGGCGGCACCTCGGATGCGCGCTATATCCGCGAGGTTTGCCCCGTCGCGGAATTGGGCCTGCGCAACGAAACCGCGCACATGGTAGATGAGCATGTCGCCGTGGAAGACGTGCGCACGCTGGCGCGCTGCTATGAGGCGGTGCTGCGCCGCTATTTCGCATGAGCGCGGCGCTGGGCATGCTTGCCCTGGTCGTGCGCGAGTACGACGAGGCGATCGCCTATTTCACCGGCGTGCTGGGCTTTACGCTGATCGAAGACACGCGTCTCAGCGCGGAGAAACGCTGGGTGGTCGTGGGCGGCGGCGACGGCGCGCGCCTGCTGCTGGCGAAGGCCGCGAACGAGACGCAGGCCGCCGCGGTCGGCAATCAGGCCGGCGGGCGCGTGTTTCTTTTCCTCTACACACCCGATTTCGACGCGACGTATGCGCGCTATCTGGAAGCTGGCGTGCGCTTTGCGGAAACGCCGCGCCAGGAAGCTTACGGCAAGGTCGTGGTGTTCGAGGATTTATACGGCAATCGCTGGGATCTGATCGAGCGTCGGCGGGCGTAACAAGCGCGCATTGGGCGAGTGGCGTTTGTGGGCGTTCGCTTGAGTGCTAGACTTCGCGCGCGAACAGCCGGGGGCTTGCCCTGCTTGGCGGTTCTTGGCCCCTCCCATTCGCATGGAAAGAGGAGAAGGCCCATGATGCGTACGTTCAACGGCGCGCTCTTGGGGTTGGCCGCGCTGACCCTCGCCGCCTGCAACTCGCAACCCGCCCCGCCCGACGCCGCGCCCGTCAGCACCACGCCCATTGCGCGCGCGGCGCAAGACACGGCGCTCGCCTGGGCGCCCTGCGCCGACGTTTTCCCGGCCGGGTGCGAGATCGTGGTATTGCACGGAGATGCGCGCACGCCGAACGCGGATGTCTTCTTTCGCGTTCCCGCGGGCTACGCCATCCCGGCGCACTCGCATGCATCCGCCGAACGCATGGTGCTCGTGACCGGGCAAATGACGCTCAAATATCAAGGTGCGCCGGAGACCACGCTGGCGGTTGGGCAATATGCCTATGGCCCGGCGGGCTTGCCCCATCGCGCGGCGTGCGTCAGCGCCGAGCCGTGCACGCTCTTCATCGCCTTTGAGCAGCCGGTGAACGTGGACATGTTCGAGGGCGAACTGGAATAGCGCTCAATAATCCACGCGCATGAGGTAAAGCCCGTCGCCCGGCGCGACGGGCCCGCAGCGGGCGCGATCTTTCGCAGCGAGCGCATCGGCGACATCGTCCGGGCTCATCCGCCCGATGCCGACCTCCGCCAACGTGCCCACCATGGAGCGCACCTGGCGATGCAGGAAACTGCGCGCTTCGAAGCGGCAGGTGATCAGTTCCCCGTAGCCCTGCACCCAGGCGACATCGAGCGTCTTGATCGGGCTTTTCGCCTGGCAATGGCTGTCACGGAAGGTGGTGAAATCGTGATGGCCGCGCAGGCGCTGGGCGGCCTCGTTCATGGCGGCGGAATCCAGCTTGCGCGCCACGCGCCACACCTGCCCGCGCCGCAGCGCCAGCGGGGCGCGGCGATTGAGGATTTCGTAGATATAAACGCGCCGCACCGCATCGAAGCGCGCATGAAAATTCGGCGCAGCTTCTTCGGCCTTCAGCACGGTGATGGGATTGGGGCGCAAATGCGCATTCAGCGCATCGGCGAGGCGCTGAGGCGGAAACGGCTTGTCGATATCGACATGCGCCACCTGGCCAGAAGCGTGCACGCCGCTATCGGTGCGCCCCGAGCCGGTGACTTCCGCCCGCACCCCCAGCAGCTTCTCGACCGCATCCTCCATCGCGCCCTGCACGGTGGGAACGCCAGGCAGACGCTGCCAGCCCTGGAATGGGCCGCCGTCATATTCGATGGTGAGTTTGTATCGCATGCAGAGCTGGCCGTTACGACCGGCGATACTCCAGCATCGGGCACGCGCGCGAACCGGCCGCGCCGGGCGCTTCGCCCATCACGCCGAGCACTTTCATGGCCGGATCGCCAGGGCCTGCAGGCTCCCACACCACGACAAACGCCGGCGCTTCCGCGCCGCAAATGCCTTGGGCGACGCCTTCAGGCTTTATCTCGCGCGTGACGCGGTAAACCAGCGTGCGCGGCTCCTCCACGGCGATATCGAGCAGCGCGCGCAGCGTTTGGCCCTGCACTTGAGTGGCGGGCGACACCGCACCCGTAATGGCGCCTTCGATCACCAGGCCGTTGGCGCCGGTGAGCGTGAGCACCTCGGTGATCTCGCCGCTCGCATCGCCAGCGTCGGGCAGGCGCGTCGTCATCGCCACTGTGAGCGCGCCGGTGGCGTTGCGCGCGGCGTCGCTTTGTGGAGCGAACACGCGCGACGGTTCGGACGCCGGCGCGGGCGCATCGAGTTGCGGCGCCTGCGCCTGATCCGCACTTGGGGCAGCGGCCTCTTGCTGGCAGCCGGCAAGCACGAGCGCGAGCGCCACACATCCAAAACGCAACAGCATGAAGTGCCCTCCGCTCAATATCTTAGCGTTGCGGAGGCTTGGCTTCAACCGAGCCGCGCGCCCGTGGGAACCGGCTGGCCGCGCAAAAAATCGGCGGCGGGCATGGGCGCACGGCCCTCACGTTGCACGATGGTTAAGCGCACCGCGCCCTCGCCGCAGGCGATCAGCAAGGCATCGTCCAGCGCTTCGCCGGGCGCGCCTTCGCCGCGCCCTAATTGCGAATTCACCACTTTGAGGCGCGCCCCGCCCAAATCGCACCAGGCGCCCGGCGCGGGCGAAAGGCCGCGGATCATGCAATCCACCTCGCGCGCGGGGCGGGCCCAATCGATGCGCGCTTCGGCGGGCGTGATCTTGTGCGCGTAAGTGACGCCCGATTCGGGCTGGGGCGTTTCCTTCGCCGCACCACATTCAAGCGCGGCGAGCGTTTCGACCATCAGCGGCGCGCCGAGCGCGGCGAGGCGATCATGCAAGGTCGCCGTCGTATCGTCGAACTCGATCGGCGTTTCGGCGCTGGCGAGAATGGGGCCGGTATCCAGCCCTTCTTCCATGCGCATCACTTGCACGCCGGTGATGCGATCGCCCGCCATGATGGCGCGCTGGATGGGCGCGGCGCCGCGCCAACGCGGCAGCAGCGAGCCGTGCAGATTGAAACAGCCAAGGCGCGGCGCATCGAGGATGGGCTTTGGCAGGATGAGGCCGTAGGCGACCACGATCGCCGCATCGAGCTTCAGCGCGGCGAACTCGGCCTGCGCCTCGGGCTTCTTGAGCGATTTCGGCGTGCGCACCTCGATGCTGCGCGACAGCGCAAGCTCATGCACCGGTGTTGGGCGTTCTTTCTTGCCGCGCCCAGCAGGCCGCGGCGGCTGGGTGTAAACACACGCGATTTCATGCCCAGCCGCGATCAACGCCTCCAGCGTAGGAAGCGCAAAGTGGGGCGAGCCCATGAAGGCGAGGCGAAGCGTCATACAGCGGCAATAAGGCAATAGGCCAATAAGGAAACAGGGCAATAGGGTTGCCCCTATCGCCCTGCTTGTCTCACTGGGAAACCTAAATCAGCACGCCATGCCGGTCGTGCGCTGCATGCCTGTCAGGAACGTCCGCAGCGCTTCGGCGAGTTCGCAGGCGGCGGCGTGCGCTTCGGCGCGATCGGCCTGCGGCAGCGCGTCGAGCAGTTCGCGGCACACCGCCGCGTGCTCCACGTCGGCGCCTTCGTGCACCTCGAAGAATTTGAGGCCAGACGGCGCGCGCATGTCGTAGCGCTCAACCAGGCCCTTGATCTTCGTCTTGGCGATGTCGGGCAATTGGCTTTCATACGCATAGAGCGCGGCGAGGCCCGATGCGTAAGAGCGGCGCGAGAGATTGCGGAACGCATCGATCAGCACCTGCGTCTCTGGGTTCACGTCCACGGCGCGCACCTCGGCCTCATCGGCGCCGAGCGCGGCGGCGAAGCCGAGCCACAGGGCGGCGTGGTCATCCTTGCCGGCCTCGACGCCTTCTTCCTCGGCGAGGTTTTCAGCCAGCAGGCGCCGGCCCCTAGCGTCCGGGCAATTGGAATGCACGGCGCTGACCGCGCGCGGGAAAGCTTCGACGTGATGGAAATATTGCTTAGAATAGTCGCGCAGCGCCTCGCGCGTCAGCGTGCCTTCTTCCCAGGCTTGGTAGAACGGATGGCTCAGCATCGAACGCTCGGCGATCGCGGCGTCGATCGCCGCTGAGGTGCACACAAAACCGGCAAACGCGTCAGACATTCAAACCCCCGTATTCTGCGCCGAACGGCGCGGGCAAATCCGGGGCGACCATAACGATTTTGCGACGCAACGGAAGGGCGCCCCGGCTAGGGGCCTTATCGCGCGTCTATGCCTAGCGCGCGGCCTGGCGCGCCTTCTTCAGCGTTCGCATCGCCTTTTCGCGCTTCAGGCGCGAGATGCGGTCGATGAAGAGCACGCCTTCGAGGTGATCCATCTCGTGCTGGATGCAGACGGCGTAGAGGCCGGTCGCCTCTTCTTCGATCTCTTTGCCGTGATAATCCATGTAGCGCAGGCGCACTTTATCGGGGCGCTGCACCTCCTCGTAGACCTCAGGCACCGAGAGGCAGCCTTCTTCGTAAGGCAGCGTGGTTTCCGTGCGGTCGAGGATTTCGGGGTTCACGAAATAGCGCGGCGCGGGGTCTTCGCCCTCACGCGCGAGATCCATCACGATGATGCGCAGCGGCACGCCCACCTGAATGGCGGCAAGGCCGATGCCGGGCGCGGCGTACATCGTCTCCAGCATGTCATCCATGAGGGCGCGATGTTTGTCCGTGACCCCGCCTTCGACGGGGACGGATTTCTGTTTCAGCACCGGATCGGGCGCGACGAGAATGGGGCGGATCGCCATGGCAGACAGGTATGAAGCGCCGGTTCCGCCGTCAAGCAAACGGAACGGCGCGGGGCCGCGGGGCGTTAGCTTTGGGCAAAAGCGGGGGCGCGCGGCCGGGAGGTCACGCGCCCTTTCCTATCCTAAGCCCTCGGAGAGTGTTCCCATGAAGCGATTTTTATTAGCCGGGCTCGCCGCCGGCGCGCTGGCTTTGGCCGCCCCCGCCGGGGCGCAAACCACCGATCCGGTTCCCGCCACGCCGCCCGTTGAGCAACCGGACGCCACCCCGGAGGTGACGCCGGATGAGACTTTGGGCGTAGGCGTCCAGGAAGAACCGCTGCCCGCCGCCCCGCCGCCGGGCGAGATTCTGGCCCAGCCCGCGCCGGAGCAAACGCCTGCCCCTGACGCGCAAGTCGCCAGCCAGCCGCCTTCGGAATCGCCCGCCGAAAGCGCAGCGCCCCCGACAGCGATGACAGCCAGCGCCGAAGCGGTGTGCCAGCCGCGGGTAACGAGCGTGCATTTCGGCCGCAGCGCAGCGCTGAGCTTGGAAAACCGCAACGCCATCGAATACGCGGTGGATGCGGCTTCGGTGTGCAATCTCGAACAGGTGGTGATCACCGATAGCGCCAATGGGCGCACCTCTGATCGGCGCACCGAAACCGTGCGCGCGGCGCTGATCGAACGCGGCGTGCCGGCCGACGACATCGTGGTCGCCGAAGACGCCAACGCCGAAGGCGCGGCCACCGGCCAACTCGACGTGCGCATGACGTTTGCGGGCGTGGCCACCGCCGCAACCCCGGTCGCCAGCCTGGAAGGCGCGCAAGCGTCGGGCGGGCGCTAACGCGCTTCGTCATTCCGGGGCGGGCCTAACATCGCCCCGGAATGACTTGCACACGGCGCGCGCGGGCTTTAGCTGCGCGCCATGCAGAAAGACGGGCTTTACAAACTCTCTGGCTTCGCCGCGATTATGGGCGGCGGCCTCGATGTTCTCCGTGTATTCCCAATCCTCACCGACCCGATCACGCGCGAGTGGCTCTATGCCGCGATCGACATCCTGCTCGTGTTCGGGCTGATCGGGATTTATCTGATCCGCGCCGAGCGCCTGGCGCTGCTGGGGCTGGCGAGCTTCGCGGTGACGATGGCGGGCCTTTCGTTCATCGGCGGGCCGGATGCGGATACGCTGGGCTTCTCCACCAGCGAGCAAGGCATGGCGGTGATCGCCATCGGCATGATCGGATTGTCCATCGCCTGGTTGCGCGCCAGCGAAAAACCGATCGCGCCGCCGCTCTGCTGGTTTGGCAGCGTGGTCGCTGCCGGCGCGCTGGGCATGTTGCCCGCGCCCGCGCCGGAGTACGCGCTGAAAGCAGCGACCATCCTGTTTGGCGCAGGCTTCGTGCTGGCGGGGCTTCAGCTCATCCGGCGTTAGCGGGCCCGGGTTTGGCGCCCGCCGCTTTCGCGCCGCTCATCATCACGCACGAGGATGGCGCGCGCGCGTTCGCGCTCGGCGATCAAATCTTGCGACGCCAGCGGCGCAGACGGCGGCTCAAGGCCATCAATCTCGGCGGCGACGATGCGCCCTTGCGCGTCGCGCTCCACCGCGTTCACGCGGCCGACCACCACGCCGTTATCGGCGACGACCGGCGCATGCAGCGCGGATTCCGGAAATTGGTCAGCCATGGCGGCGCCAGGGGCGGCCAGAACAAAGGCGACGACAAGGGTCCGCAACATGAGCGTTTCCGCGCTGGGCGCGGCCTCCGTAAATTTATTGAACGGAGACAAAACGCCTGGGGGCGGGGTCAGTTCCGGGCTTGCGGTTCGCCGGGCGAACGGCGATATGGGCCGCGCAGGCAGGCGGCGGACGGCCGCCCCGCCAACCCGGTCAGGTCCGGAAGGAAGCAGCCGTAACGGGTTGCGTACGGGTCGCTGTCCTGTCTGCACTTTCCCCAATTGCGTTGAAGCGAATTCACTCGGCGGCGACGCACGCTGAGTCGAGTTCGGCGACGAATGCGCACAGCATGGACGCCACCTCGGCCGGCCGC
>CAZWQS010000004.1:0-46445 GCA_964635925.1 uncultured Terricaulis sp.
CTCGGCCACCTCTCCGGCGCGCCTGGCCCGCTTGCGCGGTCGGGCGGCGGCGAGGCGCCCGGCTCCCCCGCAGGGGAGCGGCACGCTTTAGTGCAAGCTTCGCGCCGGATCAATTCGCCCGTGCGCGAAAAGCGCCCCCCCCGTCCTGCCTAGGGATTGGCGACGGCGGCGCAGCGTTCTCGCGGTCGGAGCCGGGTTCAGGTGATCTGATCGGCCGCGCCGCGGGCAAGAACGCCGCGATTGAAGAGGACAAGATCGTCCTTGTACCACCTGATCTGGTCGCCTTCGACGACGGTGAGGAAGCGTGCGGTTTCGCCATAAGACCAATTGTTCCAACGACGGCACCAATGGTCGCCTTCGATCCACCACGCGCCTTCGTCGCAATCCTCGTGCGCATAGCCGGCCTTGCCGATCAGCGCGCCATCGGCGCGCACCTCCACCGAATAGGGATCGCCATACGCCGTGCGGCAAAGCAGCAGGGCGTCGGGCATGATCTGTGCGAGCTGCGCGCCGTTCAGCCAATTCGGGCGCGCCGCGTTCAGCCGATCCAGCGAAGGATCGGTGAGTTCGTGAATCACGTTGGCGAGCGCGGCGACGCCTTCGCGAATGCGCGCTGCGGGCAAACTGGAGACGCCCATGCGAAACGCGTTCGCGCCCTTGGCTTCGTCATGAAAGAAACGGCCCGCGGGCTCGATCAGCACGCCGCGCTTGGCCGCTTCCTTGGCCAGCAAGGGCGCCTGCAAGCCGGGCGGCCCTGTCACCCAGATCGACGCGCCGCTCAGCTTGGGGTCAATCAGCACAAGGCGCGGCAGATAATAATTCAGCGCATCGCGCAACGCGGTGAGCCGCGCGCTGACCGCGCGCTTGACCTTGGCGAGCGCGGCGTCGTGATGGCCAAGCGAAATCAGCAATCCGCCCAGACGCTGCGCGGCGCGCGGGGCGGGACCGGCCGTCAAACTTCGCGCTTTGCGCAATTCGCGCACCACCTCGGCCGGCGCCACCACGACGCCGAGGCGCAGGCCGGGGCCGAACATTTCGCACAAATCCGAGAGGTAAAGCACGCGCCCGGCCGCATCGAAGCTCTTTAACGCCGGGGTCTGCTTATCGCCCACGCCGCTGCTGAAAAAATCGATCTCAACGATAAGGCCGTCCTGATCGATGATTTTGTCCAGCAGCGCCTTGCGGCGCGCGCGCGTCATCTGCACGCCGGTGGGCGCGTGGCGGCGCGGCGTCACGAACACGAGCTCGCACTCGTTCAGGCGGCTATCGACGATGACACCCTCGCCGTCCACCGGCTGCGCGACGACCTCGGCGCGCTGTAGGCGCAGCAATTCCCTGATCTCAGGCAAGCCAGGCTCTTCCATGGCGATGCGCGAGGTTCGATCGACGAACAATTCGATGATGAGATCGAGGCCCTGCTTCCAGCCTTCGGTGATGAGGATTTCATCCTCGCGCGCGTGTATGCCGCGGCGCGGCAGGATTTTCGTGCGCACCTCATGCAGCAGCTTTTCATCGTCGCCGCCGGAAAAGTTCAGCGACCATGCGCCGAATTCACGCGCGGTGAACGCCGCGCGCGTTGCATCGCGCCACTCGGCGATGAACGAGAGCTCGGCGTCGAAGCAGCCTTCGAGAAACGGATAGGGATGGAGCGCCCAATTCGGCGGAATGCGGCGCGACCAATCGATCCGGCTGCGCCGCTTGATCAGCGCGCGCCATGCGGGCGGCGCCTCATCGTGCGCGTGACCGCTGCGTGTGAGTTGGCGCGAGGCGATTTCCTGCAGATCGTGCGCGACGAACAGCCCGCTGCGCTCCCTGGCGACGAGATACCCCTCCGCCACGAGCTGTTGATAGACGATCAGGACGGTGTTGCGGCCCACGCCGACGCGTTTGGCGAGCCCGCGCGACGAAGGCGCCTTCGCCCCCGGCTCCAGCACCCCCGCAGCGATCGCGTGGATGAGGTGTTCGCGGATCTGCTGCTGCAGCGGAACGCCGCTTTCGGGATCGACCGAGAATGTCGTTCCGTCGCGCATGGCTCTTCAACGCTCCAAACTGGCTCCATAGTGACAAGCAATCTGTACCCATGCAAGGCGCGTCTTGTCGAGAGCCCACACGCGCCAGATCGATCAAAGGCACGTTTTATATATTTGATTGTACGTTCTATTTTTGACTTCCCCGCACCTAGATTTCGCAACAGCGCTGGCAGCAGGCGGCCTTTCTCAGCCCCAGACTCACACTGGCTCCATATGTCATATCAATCTGGCCCTACCTAATCCGACCTCCTCTGGCACGCTTTGCCTCAAGCGCGGGTCCGCGCGGGAGAAGAGCACATTGACGACATTGGCGATCGCGGCCCTGCAGCTTGAACTCGACCATGGCGACAATATCGACGCCATCGGCGAGGAAATCCGCGCAGCCAAGCGGCGCTTTCCGTGGATCGACATGATGCTGGTGGGCGAGTTGGCGGCCTTCGGCCCCAGCCTTGAAGCGGCCGACATCATGCCGGGCGGCGGCGAGCAGCGCTTCGCCGCCATCGCGCGCGAAACCGGCATCTGGCTCCTGCCCGGCTCGCTTTACGAAAAAGACGGCGCGCGCATCTTCAACACGACGCCGGTGATCAATCCCGATGGCGAGGTGATTGCCCGCTATCGAAAAATGTACCCGTTCCTGCCCTATGAGCGCGGCGTCGCGGCGGGCGCGCAAAGCGTGGTGTTCGATGTGCCGGGCGCGGGGCGGTTCGGCGTCTCCATTTGCTACGATATGTGGTTTCCAGAAACCACGCGCGCGCTCGCCTGGATGGGCGCGGACGTGATCTTGCACCCGGTCATGACCAACACGATCGATCGCGACGTCGAGCTTTCGATGGCGCGCTCAAGCGCGGCGACCAACCAATGCTACGTGTTCGACGTGAATGTCGCCGGGCGGCTTGGCTATGGGCGCTCGCTGATCGTCGGCCCCGGCGGCGAGGTGATCCACCAAGCCGGCGCTGACCGCGAGATCATCCCGGTCGTCGTCGATTTCGAATATGTGCGTCGCGTGCGCGAAGAAGGCTGGCATGGCCTTGGCCAAGTTCTGAAAAGTTTTCGCGATGCGGGACATGCGTTTCCGCAATACGCGCCGGATGCAGCGTCCGCCGCGTTCAAGCGCCTTGGGCCGCTGGAAAAGCCATCCGGAGCCCACACCAAGAACACGCCAGAAAATCTGAAAAAGCGGGGCGACTGATGGCGCGCCAACGCCAATCACATTTTAAACGGGGAGAATAAACAGTGCGGAACGCGACCAACAAAATGCAGAAAAGCGCCCTACTCGCGCAGGTTCTGCTGGGCGGCACCGCCCTCACCACCGCCTTTGTGTCTCCCGCACTGGCCCAATCCGGCGTCAGCGTCAGCGATGAACTGGTCGTGACCGCCACCCGGCGCGCCGAGGACATCCTCGATGTGCCCTACAACATCTCCGCCGTAACCGGCGAAGACATCGAGGAAGCGCGCATGCGCGATTCCGTAGAGATGCTTCGCTCGATCCCCGGCGTGAGCGTGGTGGATCGCGGCGAGCGCAACGCGGCCGTGGTCAACGGCATTCGCATCCGCGGCCTCAATGTCGATAGCGCCGCGCTGGGCGATTATGCGGTGTCGGCCGTTTCGACGGTCTCGACCTATGTGAACGACACGCCCGTGTTCGCCAATTTCCTGCTCACCGATCTTGCGCAGGTCGAAGTGCTGCGCGGCCCGCAGGGTACGCTCTATGGTTCGGGCGCGCTGGGCGGCACGGTGCGCTACATCATGAACGCGCCGGACCTGGGCGAATTTGGCGGGCACGGCCAAGTCTCGCTTTCGCAGGTCGAGAACTCGGAAGACATTGGCTGGAACGGCGATCTCACGATCAACCTGCCGCTCGGCGATCGCGCCGCTATCCGCGCCACGCTCGCGCGCGCCGATTATCCGGGCGTGACCGATTATGTGAACGTCTATGAGCTGGACGGCGCGGGCAATCCCGTCGCGCCGAACGGCATTCTCGACCCCGCAGCGAGCTACCGCTCGGTTGAGGACGCCGACACGGTGGAAACCTGGTTCGGCCGCGTCAGCCTCCGCGTCGAGCCCACGGACAATCTCGACCTCACGATCAATTATTTTCACCAAACTGACGAAATCGGCGGGCGACGCGGGCAGACGCACGGCCTCGACGGCTTCGGCAACGCCTACGGCGACAATGAGAGCGGATCGATCCAACTTGAGCCGTCCGAGCGTGAGCTCAACATGGTGTCGATGGAGGCGAACCTTGATCTCGGCTTCGCAACACTGACCTCCAGCACCTCGTATTACGAGCACGAAGGCTCAAGCGTCAGCGAAAACACCGGCTTCTATGCGCAGGCCGGCTTCCTCAGCTTCTACTACAACTACCCGCGCCCCATGGCCTCGGCGGTGCGGAGCTTCGCGGACGATTCATTCGTTCAAGAACTCCGCGTCGTTAGCGACGATGGCGGCATGTTCGATTATGTCGTGGGTCTTTATTACCAAGATCAAAACCGCGTCGCCACGCAGGACAGTTATCTGCGCGGCTTCAAGCAATGGTGGGACGTGCTCTGGGCCGGCGTTCCAGCCGTGCAGGCCGCCGTGAGCGGCGATCGCGATTTCGCCTATGTGCGCGACGAGGATTTCACTGACCAGGCGCTGTTCGGCGAACTGACCTGGCACGTGACGGACAGGCTCGACATCACCGGGGGCGTGCGCGCTTTCTGGAATGAAGCCGAGAACGTCACCTTTATGGATCTGCCGCTCTTTACCGGCGTGTTCACGCCCGCGACCGCAATCTTCAGCTCCGACGACAGCGGCGTCTTGTGGAAATTGAACGCCGCTTTTGAATTCGGCGACGACGACCTGCTCTACGCCACTTGGTCGCAAGGCTATCGCCGCGGCGGCACCAACGCCGTGCCGACAAGCGGAGCGTTCGCCGAGAGCCCGCTCTGGCAGGTCTATGATGCGGATCGCGTGGACAATTACGAGATCGGCGTCAAAGGCCGCCTCAGAGGCCTGCGCTATGACGCCAGCCTCTTTTATATCGATTGGCAGGACGCCCAGCTTAACACGGCCACGCCCAATTGGGGCTTCTTCGCCGTGCAGAACGCCGGCAGCGCGCACTCCGCCGGCGTGGAGCTTCAACTCTCGGGCATGATCACTGAAACGTTCGGATTCCAACTCGGCTACACCTACCTCAACGCCGAATTGGACGAGGATTTCTATTCTCCGCTGGGCGCGCTGATCGATGTGGAGGGCAATGCGCTTCCAGGCGCGCCCGAGCACATGGTCAACGGCGCCCTCACCTACACGCGCCCGTTCGGCAATCTGCTGTTCAACGCACGGCTCGACGGCTTCTACCAATCGGAGACGCGCAACGCGATCAGCCTGTCGCCGACATTCGATGTCGATCTCGATGGGTTCGCCATTTTCAACGCGATCACGACGCTTTCGACCGATCGCTGGGACTTCTCGCTCTGGGTGAAGAACATCGCTGACGAAGAAGGCGTGACGGGCGTCTACACCGAGGCGTATATGGGTACTGCGCCGTTGGAAGGGTATTTCGGCAATGGCTCGAAAGACCTCATCTCGCTTCCCCGGACGTTCGGGGCCACCATCGGCTTCCGCTTCTGAACCCATGGCCGCCGTCGCATCGCCCACGTTTGACGCGACGGCGGCCATTCGCCAGGCCGACAACGCCCTCCGGCTCGGGCGGCTCGCCGACGCCGACGCCGAGATCGAGGCGCTGGCGCGCCATGCGCCTGATCGCGTTGAAACCTGGCTGTTGTGCGCGCGCTTGCGCCAGCGGGAGGGTGATTTCTTCGCCATGCTGGACGCGGCGCAGCGCGCCACATCGATTGCCCCGCACAATTCAACTGCCGCCATCATCTGCATCGAAGCGGAAATCATGGCCGGCGACACCGCGGCTGCGCGGAAACGCATCGCCGCCCTCGAACGACAGGCCGCAAGCGATCCGGCGCTGCTGCGCCGCATCGCGGAAATCCATACCCATCTTGGCGCCCACGCAGAGGCGGATCGATGCGCGCAATCAGCCTTAGCTGCGCGCGCCGACGCCGATGGACGCTTCCAGGCCGCCTCATGCGCCCTGGCGATGGGACGCCTCGAAGAAGCGGAGGCGCTTCTGGATCGCGTCATCGCCGAACGGCCTGACGATTTCGACGCCTATTACAACCGCGCCACGCTGCGCCGGCAAACGCGCGCGCGCAATCACGTCGCCGAACTCAGCTCAGCCGCGCAGCGCCTGGGCGAACGCGCGCCGCCGGCGCTGCACTATGCGCTTGGCAAGGAGCTGGAAGATCTTGGCGAAAGCGAACGCGCCTTCGATCACATCGCCCTCGGCGCCGGCGCGCGCCGCAAGACGCTGGCTTATGACGTTCAAGGCGATATTGACGCCATGGCCGCGATCAAGGCGGCGTTCGGCGCAGATTTCTTCGCCAAGCGCAGCGCCGGCTATGAGGAAGAGGTGCCGATTTTCGTGGTCGGCCTGCCGCGCAGCGGCACCACGTTGGTCGATCGCATTTTAAGCCGCCATCCCAAGGTCGAAAGCCGCGGCGAACTCAATGACCTTGCGCTCGCGGTGATGCGCGCGGCCGGCAGAAGCGCCGACAAGCGCGATCGCATCCAGCGCGCCGCAGACGCCGATATGGCCGCGCTCGGCGCCGGCTATTGCCGCTCGGTTCGCGGGGCGGGCGCGCACGGGGCGATCTTCCTCGATAAAACCCCGCTCAATTTCCTTTATCTCGGGCTCATCGCGCGCGCGCTGCCGCATGCGAAAATCGTGCATCTGACGCGCCATCCGATGGCCAGCGGCTACGCGATGCTGAAGACGCTGTTCCGGATGGGATATCCGTTTTCCTACGATCTCGAGGACCTTGGCCGCTATCAAGGGGCGTACCTCGATCTCATGCAACATTGGCGCGCCATGCTCGGCGCGCGCATTCTGGATGTGCGCTATGAAGATCTCATCGGTCATCAAGAGCGCGAAACGCGGCGCCTGCTGGCCCATTGCGGTCTCGATTGGCGCGATGAATGTTTGGCGTTCAACGAAGCGCCCTCTCCATCCGCCACCGCAAGCGCCGCGCAGGTGCGGCGTCCGCTTTATCGAGATTCGCTCGAACAATGGCGCGGTGTCGCCCATCGCCTGGCGCAGCTCGCCGCCGCGCTCAAGGCCAGCGGCGTGACGGCGGAATGATCATGCGCGCCGCACTTATCGCCCTTGGACTATTTGCGCCGCTGACGCTGGCTCCCGCTGCGCAGGCCGCGCCGATCTTCGTCGAGGATTTCGAGGATGGCGAAGCGGGTGGCTGGGCCCCCTCCGGCGACGAAGCGCGGTTGACCCAGTATGCGGACAACACAGCTTTGCGGCTCAGCGGTCGCACGGCCGTCGTCGCCCGAGCGGATGCACGCGGCTTCACAGATGTCACCATCAGCGCGGCCTTGGCGGCGGCCAACCTTGAAGGCGGCGCGTTTTGCCTTGTCGAAGTCTCCGCCGATGGCGGACGCGTTTGGACAGAAGTGCTGCGCGTCCGCGATGGGCAGGATGATTCCGTAACGCTCCACTCAGGCGTGGTGCGCGAGGCGCGGCTCGACAATGCGGAGCTGCTGATCGGGGCGCGCGCGGGAGGTCGCGGCGGCGATGATCAATGCTGGCTTGACAATGTGCGCGTGGCTGGAACGCCCATCATTGCGCAGGGCCCGCGCACCGACCTTTCGCGCGGCTTCTTGAGCGAACAAGCGCCGTTGGCCGCGCTTGCGCCGATGAGCGCGTTCGCGCCGCGTGCGGGGGCGCATGCGCCCTCCCGCACCTTCAACGGCGAGCTTTCGTTCGAGGCCGAGATGACAGGCTTTCACGTCCACCGCGATACGCTCGGCTACGCCAGCGATCCCGCGCTGCGCGTGCGTACGCTGCCGCGCTTTGCGTTTTCACTGGTGCAGAGCGGCAATCGCCTGATCCCAGCGCTGCGTGGACCGATCCCAAGCGGCCATCCTTCCTGGGAATTCGCGGTGGAGCCGGGCCTTGTTTGGAACGAACCCGCCGACGAAGGCTGGACACGTGCGGCGCTTCCCTTTGCGTTGATCGAAATCAACGCCAATTGCACGCACAACGGCGTTCTGACCTTTGTTTTCGCGGATGATGGCGCGGCGTCGCGCGTCGCCTGGCAAATCGCTTCGGAAACATGCGCGTATTTTCAGTTCGACGCGTGGGGCGTCAGCGCGGCGAACGTTCGCCCTGGCGTGGAGGGCGCCGAGGCCATCGCGGCCGCCGATGCGCGCGAGCTCGCCGCGCGCATGCCGGCGCGCCCGATCGCCGCGTTGGCCGAGGATTATCCGGGCATCGATCTCGCGGCATTCGGATCGCCCGCCGATATCGATCCGCGCGCGCTCACCACGTTCGGCGTTGTGGCGGGCGGGGTGCATTATCTCGGCGGCTGCGATACGCGCGCGGGGCCCTACCCCTTCTGCGAGGCGTTGCTCACGCCCTCCTATTCGCTGGCGAAATCCCTGGTCGGCGGCTTGGGGCTGATGCGCCTTGAAATGCTCCATCCCGGCGCGATGGACTCACTCATCTCCGATCACGTGCCCCAATGCAGCGCTTGGCGAGACGTGACGTTCGCGCATGCGCTCGATATGGCCACGGGCCGCTATCGCTCCAGCGCCGACCAAGCCGATGAAAACGCGCTGTTCGAGAGCCGCTTCTTCGCGGCGACCGCGCACCGGGAAAAAATCGACATCGCCTGCGGCCTCTATCCGCGCCGCGAAGCGCCGGGCCGGCGCTGGGTTTATCACACGCCGGATACCTATGTGCTCGGCGCGGCGATGGCTGATTTCTGGCGCGACGCGCACGGGGCGGAAGCGGATGTCTTTGACGACGTGCTCGCAAGCGGCGTCTATGCGCCGCTCCAGCTCAGCCAAGCCATCCGCGCGACACGCCGCACCGGCGACGATGCGCGCCAGCCTTTCACCGGCTGGGGCCTCACGATGACGCGCGACGATCTTGCTAAGCTCGGCGCCTATCTCGTCGCCCCGCGACACGATGCGCCGCTTGTGGACGCCGCCGCGCTTGACGCGGCGATGCAGCGCAATCCAGACGATCGCGGGCTTGAGGCTGGCGGCGCCAGTCTGCGTTACAAGAACGGCTTCTGGGCCTACAATGCGCAAAGCGCGCTCAATTGCGCCGAGCCTTTGTGGATCCCTTTCCTCTCCGGCTTTGGCGGCGTGCAAGTCGCGCTCCTGCCGAACGGGGTGGTCTATTATTATGTGAGCGATGGCGGCGCCTATTCCTGGGCGGGCGCCGCGCGCGCCGCCGCCGCCATCGCCCCGCTCTGCACGCGGACAAACCCATGACCACGACCGATGCCCCTTCCTTCCGCCTGCCGCGCGCCGCGCCCGATGGCCTGATCGCCAGCGTGCTGCTGGCGTTTCTTGCAACGGCGGGGTTGTTTTACGTGAACATCATGTCCGCCATTGTCGCCGGTGTGGCCGATGGGCTCGGCGTCACGCAACAACAGGCGGGCTGGGTGGGTTCAGCCAACGTGTACGGCGCGGCGTTGGGCGCGCTTGCCGCGGTGTTCATCGTGCGCCGGGCGCCGTGGCGGCCGTTTGCTGTCATTGCGCTCTTGGCGCTTATCTCCATCGACATCGCCTCGACATTCATCACCTCCATCAACCTGCTTACCGGCGTGCGCTTCGTGCATGGCCTGATCGGCGGCATGCTGGTGGGGGTGGCGTTTGGCGTGGTTTCGCGCACGCGATCACCTGATCGGGTGTTCGGCGTGCTGCTTTTCGTGCAATTCGGTTTGGGCGGGCTCGGCGTGATGCTGCTGCCGCCATTGGCGCCGCTTTACGGCACGCAGGCGCTGTTTTACGCGCTGGCGGCGTTCAGCCTCGTTACGCTATGTATGACGCCGTTTCTCGACGATTACCCGCCCGGGCGCATCGTGCAAGCAACGCAGGCCAACGCCCGCATCAAGTGGACGCCGCTGATCGCCACTTTGCTTGCGGTGTTTCTGTTCCAGGCCGGCAACATGGCGCTCGGCGCCTACATCATCAGCCTTGGCCGCAGCTTTGGGCTTGAAACCGTCTTTATCAGCAACGTGCTCGGCTGGGCGACATGGATCGGCATCACCGGCTGTTTGCTGGTGATCGTGCTTGGCGTGCGCTATGGGCGCTGGAAGCTCATGGCGACCGCGATGGCGCTCACGCTTGCCGGCACGATGGCGTTTCATCTGAGCGCCAACCCGGCCATATTCTTCGCCGCCAATGTCGGCACGGCGATCACTTGGTCGTTCGTGATTTCCTATCTGCTCGGCATGAGCGCCGAATTCGATCGCACCGGGCGCACTGCTGCGATGGCGGGCTTCGCCTCCAAGATGGGCCTCGCCTCCGGCCCGTTCATCGGCGGCTGGCTGATCGCGGGCGAGTCCTACGCAACGCTGATCACCGCCGCCGCGGGCGTGCTCGCGCTCAGCACCATCGCCATGCTCGGCCCTGCCGCTTTGCTCGATCGCGCCCGCAACACCTCCACTCTGGAAAAGGCCCCCACACCATGACGACGAACGCAGACCTGCTCACGCGCCGCACCGCCGCCGCACCGCGCGGGGTCGCCACGGCGACGCCGATCATGGCCGATCGCGCGCAGAACGCGCGCATCTGGGATGTCGAAGGGCGGGAGTTCATCGATTTCGCCGGCGGCATCGCCGTGCTCAACACCGGCCACCGCCATCCGCGCGTCATGGCCGCCGTGCAAGCCCAGCTTGAGCGCTTCACACACACCGCGTTCCAGGTCATCGCGTATGAGCCTTACATCGCGCTGACGGAAAAGCTGAACGCGCTCGCCCCGATCGAGGGGCCAGCCAAAACGATCCTTTTCACCACCGGCGCCGAAGCGGTTGAGAACGCCGTGAAGATCGCGCGCGCCGCCACTGGCCGCACCGGCGTCATCTCCTTCAGCGGCGGCTTTCATGGCCGCACCGCGCTGACCATGGGGCTCACCGGCAAGGTGATGCCCTACAAGCACCAGTTCGGCCCCTCGCCAGCCGATCTCTTTCACGTCCCCTTTCCGATTGCGCGCTACGGTGTTGATGCGGAGACAAGCCTGCTTGTGCTCAACCACATCCTGCGCGCCGATATCGGCGCCGATCGTGTGGCGGCGATCATCCTCGAGCCGGTTCAGGGCGAAGGCGGCTTCCATCAGGCGCCGGCGGAATTGATGCGCGCGCTGCGCGCCTTGTGCGACACGCACGGCATCATGCTGATCGCCGACGAGGTGCAAACCGGCTTTGCCCGCACGGGTAAGATGTTCGCTATGGAGCATTACGATGTGCGCCCCGATCTCATCACCATGGCCAAATCACTGGCGGGCGGCTTCCCGCTTTCAGCCGTGACCGGGCGCGCCGAGCTGATGGATAAGGTCGAGCCCGGCGGGCTCGGCGGCACTTATGGCGGCTCGCCCGTCGGCTGCGCGGCAGCGCTCGCGGTGCTGGACGTGATCGAGCAGGAAGGCTTGAACGCACGCGCGGACGCGCTTGGGAAAAAAGCGAAGGCCCGCCTCAACGAGCTGCGCACGCGCAACGACATCGCGCCGATCGACGATGTGCGCGGCGTCGGCTCCATGGTGGCGTTCGATCTCGTTGCCGAGCGCGGCGCATCCGCGCCCGACGCCGCCGCCGCCAAGCGCGTGACCGCGCGCGCGCTGGAACGCGGGCTTATCCTGCTGTCCTGCGGCGTCTCGGGCGAGACCATTCGCCTGCTCTACCCGCTCACGATCGAAGATGATCTGTTCGATGCGGGCCTTGCCCAGCTCGAAGACGCGCTCAAAATCTAGGACCATCCCCATGACATCGCCTTCCGACAGCCGCGCTGAACGCGATCGGCTTGCGCTCGCCCGCGCCGATCTGCTGCGCGAACAAGCCTACATCAACGGACGCTGGGTCGATGGCGCACGCCGTATCGCCGTGCACAACCCGGCCACGGGCCGCCCGCTGGGCGCCGTCGCCAATCTCGGCGCGGCCGAGACCGAGCAGGCTGTCAGCGCCGCCTGGGACGCCGGCCCCGCCTGGCGCGCGCACGCCGCCAAGGAGCGCGCGGCGATTTTGCGCCGCTGGTGCGCGCTGACGCACGCGCATCAGGAAGATCTCGCGCGCCTCATGACGGCCGAGCAAGGCAAGCCTTTGGCCGAAGCGCGCGGCGAGATCGCTTACGCAGCCGCGTTCCTCGAATGGTTCGCCGAAGAGGCCAAGCGCAGCTATGGCGACCTTATTCCTGGTCACACGCGCAACGCGCGCCTCTGGGTCGATCGCCGTCCTGTCGGCGTCGTCGCGGCCGTCACGCCATGGAACTTTCCGGCGGCGATGATCACACGCAAGGTCGCGCCCGCACTGGCGGCGGGCTGTACGATCGTACTGAAGCCATCGGAGCTCACCCCCTTCAGCGCGCTGGCGCTGGCGCTTCTGGGCGAGGAAGCCGGACTGCCGGCGGGCGTGTTCAATATCGTCACCGGCGCGCCCGCGCCGATCGGCGATGTTCTGGTCAGCGATGCGCGCATCGCCAAATTCACCTTCACCGGCTCAACACCTGTCGGCAAGGCGCTGGCGGGGCGCTGCATGGCAACGGTCAAGCGCGTCTCCTTGGAGCTGGGCGGCAACGCCCCATTCATCGTCTGCGCCGACGCCGATCTCGATCGCGCCGCCGCCGGCGCGCTCGCGTCTAAATTCCGCAACACGGGGCAGACCTGCGTGTGCGCCAACCGCTTCCTCGTGCACGCGGATATTTATGATGCGTTTGTTGAGCGGCTCGCCGCGCGCGTGCGCGATCTCCGCGCCGGCGACGGGCTCGCTGGCGAAACCAACCAAGGCCCGCTCATCAACGCACCCGCACTCGCCAAGGTGAAGGCGCACATCGCGGATGCGCTTGCGGGCGGCGCGCGACTCGTCACGGGCGGGGCCGCGCACGATGCGGGGGCCGCCTTCTATCAGCCGACTATCCTCGCCGACGTCGCGCCCGACGCGCTGCTGTGCCGGGAGGAAACCTTCGGCCCAGTCGCCGGGCTCGTCCGCTTCCGCGATGATGCGGAAGCCATCGCGCTCGCCAACAGTTCGCGCGCTGGCCTTGCCTCTTATCTTTATACGTCCGACTTTAACCGCGCGCACCGGCTGAGCGAGGCGCTTGAGTTCGGCATGGTGGGCCTCAACACCGGGCTGATCTCCACCGAGGTGGCCCCGTTCGGCGGCTGCAAGGAATCCGGCATCGGCCGCGAAGGCTCAAAATACGGACTAGCCGAATTTCAGGAGCTTAAAACGATCTGCGCCGAACTCGCTGACTGATGCGGCGAATGGGCGGGAGAGACGACATCCCGCGACGATGGGCTTACGCTAACGGCAAGGCGCTCATCATTCGGCCATAGAGCCCCCTCACCTCCCCCACATTTGTGCTAAAACTCGGGGGCGCTGTGGACGTGGCGTGCTGAACTGGACGCGCGATGACCCCTTTCCAAATCGTCGGCTACGGCGTCTACCAGCCGCGCGCGCAGCGTCTCTCCACCGCACTAGACGCCCTTTTCGGCGAGGCGCCCGGTTGGACTGAAAGCAAGTTCGGCATCCGCGTACGCGGCGTGGCGGACGAGCACGAGACAAGCTCGGCCATGGGCGCGGCCGCCGCGCGTGAGGCGCTCGCCATGGCCGGCTGGGAAGATGGCGCGTTTGACGTGCTGGTCGGCGCGTGCGCGGTGATGGAGCAGCCCATTCCCGGCACGTCCGTTCTCATTCAGGACGCGCTGGGGCTCGGGAAATCGGGCATCTGGGCGTTTGACGTAAACCAGACGTGCTTGTCTTTCCTGACCGCGCTGGATGTAGTCGCCATGGGGATGGAGACGGGCCGGTTTAAACGCGCCGTCATCGTCGCCAGCGATATCGCCTCGGCGGGTTTGGATAAAACGGAGCCGCAGACCTTCGCGATTTTCGGCGATGGCGCCGCCGCCATTTGCCTCGAAGCGCGCGACGATGAAGCCGGGCCGGGTTTGCTGTCGCGCCGTTTCAAAACCTTCGGAGAAGGCAAAGAGCTCGCCACATTGCGCGCCGGCGGCACGCGCATCCGCGCCGACGGGCCGCTGGACGCGTTGCTCGACGGCGCAAAATTCCGCATGGACGCCTTCGGCGTGTTCAAAGCCGCGGCGCGCTGCCTGCCGCAAATCGTTGACGAGGCGCTGGGCGAGGCGGGGCTGACGCGGGAAACGGTCGATCTCGTGATCTGCCACCAGGCGAGCCAACCGGGGCTGGAGCACGTGCGCCGGCTCATGGGCGGCGATCCGGCCCGGGTGATCGACATCTTCGCCACTCATGGCAATCAAATCGCCGCCTCGCTGCCCACCGCGCTGGTGCGCGCGCAGCGCGCCGGACGCATTAAGCCGGGGGGCGCCATGCTTTTGCTCGGCACCGCCGCAGGCATCAGCGCCGCGGCCATGGTGTTGCGCACGTGAGCGCACGGCGCGCTTTGGTGACCGGCGCCACGGGCGGCTTGGGCTTACGCCTGTGCGCGGCGCTCAGCGACGCCGGTTATTGGGTGCGCGCGACGGGGCGGAACCGGGCCAACGCCGCACGCGTGCGGTGCGCCGAATTCGTGCGCGCCGATCTTTTGACCGCCGACCTCGATGCGCTTTGCGCGGGCGCGGACGTTGTGTTTCATGCGGCGGCGCTCTCGAGCCCCTGGGGGCCGAAGGCCGCGTTTGAGGCGGTGAATGTAGATGCGACGCAGCGTCTGCTCGCCGCCGCGCGCGCGGCGGGCGCTGGCGGATTCATCTTTGTATCCTCGCCATCCATCTACGCGGCGCTGCGCGATCAGCCGCTGTTGACCGAAGACAGCCCCCTGCCGCGCCGAGCGCTAAACGCCTATGCGCTGACCAAGCGCAAGGCGGAGGATTTGGTGCGAGCCGCCGACACGCCGTCGTTTCGCACCGTTTCCATACGGCCGCGCGCGCTGATCGGGCCCGACGATACCGTGCTGATGCCGCGCATTCTGGCGTTCGCGGCGCGCGGCTGGTTTCCGGCGCTGCGCGGCGGCCGAGCCTTGATTGAATTGACCGACGTGCGCGACGCGGCCGCGGCGCTTATGCTGGCGGACCAGCACCTGCCGCAAGCGGGCGGCGGAGCCATCAATATTTCTGGAGGCCATCCCATGCGCGTTGCGGACCTCGTGGAAGAACTCGCCGCGGCGCTAAAGCGCCCGATCGCACTGAGGCCCGTGCCGATTCAGCTTGCGCTCGCGCTGGCGCGCGGCGGCGAGATCGTGTGTGGCGCGCTGCCAACGCGGCCGGAGCCGCGTCTGACCACCTATGGCGTCGCCACGCTCGCTTACACGCAGACATTCGATCTTACGCGCGCGCGCAACGTGCTGGGCTACAAGCCTGCGCACGATGCAATCGCGACGGCGCAAGCGCTCGCGGCGCGCAGCATTGGACCATCGCGATGACCTGTTGCGGCTTCCACGTCTTGAAGGCCGGCCTGTGCTATCACCCTGCCGGCATGGCGCGGCGCGGCGCGGGCTTTTGCTCCACCGAGTTTCCCGCGCTGGCGGGGTTGATCCTACATCCCAGCGAAGGCCCCATCCTGTTCGACACGGGCTATGATCCGGCGTTCTTCGCGGCGACGCAGACGATGCCGGAGCGGCTCTATCGCTGGGCCACGCCGGTGACGCTGAAGGACGGCCACGCCGCCGCCGATCAATTGGCGCGCTTTGGCCTTGCACCGGAAGACATCCGCGCGGTGGTGATCTCACATTTTCATGGCGACCACATCGCGGGCCTGCACGCCTTTCCCAAAGCGCGGGTTTTCTGCTCGCGCCTCGGCGCCGATGAGCTGAAACGTTCCAGCCGCTTCGCCCGCGTGCGGCGCGGCGTGCTCTCCGCGTTGGCACCGGCGGATATTCACACGACGGCGACGTTTTTTGAAGACCTCGCGCCCTGCCCGCTCGGGGCGGACATGGCGCCGTTTGAGGCGGGCGCCGATCTGTTTGGCGACGCCAGCTTGATCGCCGTGCGCTTGCCCGGGCATTGCGTGGGGCATTGGGGTTTGTTGCTGAAAGATCAGGCTGGGCGGAAGACGTTTCTTATCGGCGACGCTGCATGGTCTTCACGCGCCGTGCGCGACAACATCCCGCCGCCGCGCCTGACAACGGCGCTGTTGGGCGACACGGAAACCTATCGCAACACGCTGCGCGATCTACACAGGCTGCGAAAGCGCAATAGCGAGATTTTGCTGGCGCCCTCGCATTGTCCGGAAATCGCGGCGATGGCGGAAACGCCTTCGTGAGCATTCGGCGCGCAAATGTGCTGGCGGCGTATCTCGACACGCGCGTGGCGATGGCGCGCCTGCGAACGCGCGCCGATATCGAACGGCGGCAGGGCAAATTGTGGCGCAAGCTGGCGCCCGCGCTTGCAAGGACGCCGGCGCTCCGCGCCAACGCAGGCGCTGCGCTGGAGACGTTTCCAATCACCGAACCAACCGAGATTCGGGCGCGGCCAGCCGATTGGAATTCGCTCGGTTTGAGCGCCGACACGATACATGACGCCGCAGCGGCGGCTGAGCTTGGCGGAACCGGCGAGGCGGACGCCGGCGTGGTCGCCGGCTTTTCCACCGGAAGCGCGGGCGTGCGCGGCGTTTTCCTCTCCAGCGCGGCGGAGCGCGCGCGCTATTTGGGCCAAAGCCTCGCCAAATTGCTGCCCGCCGACGCGCTGCTGCGCCGCCGACGCATTGGCCTATGCCTACGCGCGGATAACGCTCTGTATCGCGATGTCGCTAATGCGGGCCCGTTTAAGTTCCGCTATTTCCCGCTCGCCGCCGGCGCCGATGAAAGAGCGCGCGACATTCAAGCGTTCGCACCGGACATTTTCATCGCGCCAAGCCATGTGCTGGCAGAGCTGACCCGCTTTGCGGTGGCCGGCGCGTTGTCACCACCAGCGTTTGAGCGCCTGTTCTACGGCGCCGAGCCAATGAGCGCAGCGGAGCGCGCTTGGATCGCGCGGGTGCTCGGCGCGCGGCCCGATCCGATCTATCAAGCGACGGAGGGCTTTCTCGGCGCAGCGTGCAAGCATGGGACGCTGCATCTCAACGAAGATTCGATCGTTTTCGAGTTCGAACGCGTGTATTCCTCACAGCGTTATCGCCCGATCATCACCGATCTTCGCCGCACCAGCCAGCCCATCGTGCGCGTGCAGCTCGATGATCTTATCGAATTTCTGGAAATGCCCTGCCCCTGTGGATCGCCTCTGCGCGCGATCAAGCCGATTGAAGGGCGGGTGAGCGATGTCTGGCGCTGGGGCGATTCCATAATTTTTCCGCGGGAGATCGAAGATGCAATGGCGGCGATCCCGCCGTCGATCGAATGGCGCGCGTCCGCTTCGCATGCCGGCGTCACCCTCGCATGTGAGGGCGCGCACGCGCAGCTTGCGCATGCAGCGATCACGGCGTTGCTCGCGAGAGCCGGTGCATCGCAACCGATCAACATGACGTCACTGTTTGCAACCAGCGACGCGAAGCGCCGGCGCGTGCGATGGGCTGATGCCTGAGCGCGTGCTGATCACCGGCGCGCGCGCGCCTGCCGCGCTCGATCTGGCGCGCAGCTTCAAGGCGGCCGGCTTTGAGGTTCACATGGCCGATTGCGCGCCAAGCCGCATGGCCGCGTTCTCGCGCGCTGTCGCGAAAGTGCATCGCTATCCCTCGCCGCGCGCCGATTATCAAGGCTTTACGCGGGCGATGCTGCAAATCATCGAACGCCTCGGCCCGCTTCTGGTCATTCCAACGTGCGAAGAGGTTTTCTATCTCGCGACGATCAAGTCGGATCGCGTGTTCGCGCCGCCTTTGCCAAATTTGCGGCGGTTGCATTCGAAATATTGCTTCGCGCAGGACCTCGCCGCCGCTGGCGTTTCATCGCCGCAAACGCGCCGGCTTCAGAATGCCGACGAATTGCACGCCTTGGGCGATACACGCGACTTTGTGTTCAAACCAGAATTTTCCCGCTTCGGCGTCCAAACACTCATCGGCCCTTCGCGCGACGCCGCTTTGGCGCTGCGCCCGACAGCGGCGCCCTGGGTTGTTCAAAAACGCGTCCACGGCTCGGAGACAAGTTTTTACGCGGCGTGCGTGAAATCCCGCCTGGTTGCCTTCTCCGCCTACAGGTCACCTTGGAAGTTTGACGGCGGCGCGGGCTATGCATTCGAGACCCTGGATCACGCTTTGCATGATCGCTTGCTTGAGATCGCGCACGTGCTCGCCGCGCAACTTGTTCACAACGGCCAATTCGCCTGCGACGTGATCATCGATGCGCAAGGAACGCCGTGGCTGATCGAGTGCAACCCGCGCGCCACCAGCGGCGCGCACTTGTTTGACCGCAGCGCGGCGCTCGCCTTGGCGATGTTGGGGCGCGAACACGGCGCGGTGTTGGCGCGGGATGCGCGCATGCATGTTGGGCCGGCGCTTTGGAGCTACGGCCTCGCCAACGCGCTGCGGCGGGGCCGGCTGGATGAATGGCGCGCACGGCGGCGCGTCAGCGCGGATGTGATCAGCGCGCCTGCCGACCGTGCGCCTCTTATCGGCGCGCTCATCGATACGATGCGTCTTGGCCTCAGCGCCGCCGCGCATGGCAAGCGCCTGACGGAGATGGCCACCGCAGACATCGAGTGGAATGGAGAAGCGTTGTGACGCAGCCGTTCCAAGCGTCCGTCCGCGTCGCCAGCGGCAATGACGAAACGATCGTCTGGGCCGCAGATCAGGCGGGCTGGGGGGCGTATGTGTGCGCATTGGCGCACACCGCGCCGGGCGCCGCGTTGGCGAACGCGGCATTTGAAATGCACGTCCTGCAATTGCGCGACCGCGCCTTTCCGCTAGTAGCGCCAATGTCGGGCGCTTGCTGGCTCACCTCGCTGGCGACAACCTACGGCCGCGCCGCGCGGGACGAGGTCGCGCGCGAGGTGCGCGGCGTGCAAGGTGCGATCTTCAAGGCGTTGTCGCATCTCGCGGAAGGTGTGTTGCGGTTGACCAAAGCCGATCACGTCGTCTTCGCCAACCATTTGCTCTTCTCCACCAGCCTCTATGGCGGTTGGGCCGGCGACGATCTCGAGCCCGCCTTGGCGGCATTGCGCGCCGCCTTTCCCGATCGCGCCATCGTTTGGCGTTCGCTCAATCTGGATGAGCACGCGGCGCTTGCAGCGTTGATGTCGCGTTATGGCGGGCGGCGCATGTTGAGCCGCATTGTCTGGCGTTTAGCCGATCCCGCGCGAGACTGGGCGCCGCGCCGCGACGTGCGCGACGATCGCCAATTGTTTGAGACGCACCACCTTCGTGTGGAGCGCGCGCGAGAGATCGCGGATGACGCGCTGCGACGCGTTCTGGCTTTCTACAACGATATCTATCTCGCAAAATATTCGCATACCAATCCAGCTTACCAACCGGCGTTGCTGCGCGCCGCGATCGAGAGCGGTGTGCTGACGCTGCGCCTCATCCGCAATGAGGCCGGCGCGCTGGAGGCGTTCACTGCCGAACACGTCTATCAAGGCGCACTGGTCAACCCGATGCTGGGCTATGATCGCACGCTGCCCCAAGCGCGCGGCCTTTATCGGATCGCGATGGCGGCTTCCGCGGAGCGCGCGATCGCCGAGGGGCTCAGCGTGAATTATTCCGCCGGCGCGGGCGCCTTTAAGCGCAATCGCGGCGCGCGCCCGGCGCTGGAGTTCAGCATGATCTTCGATGCGCATCTGCCCTTCTGGCGGCGTTTGAGCTATCGTTGTCTCGCTTGGGCGCTTGAGGCCATGGCCCCGATGCTTGAAAGGATTGCCGTGAAATGACGCCCTTTCCCACCGGCCTCTCCACCACCTGGGTTCCCGTCGCGCTGTCGCGCGAGCTCAAGCGCCGCCCTTTGGCGCGGCATGTAGGCGATGTGCCGATTGTGCTGTTTCGCAGCGGCGATCGCGTGGCGGCGCTGAAAGACCGCTGTCCGCACCGCAATTTTCCGCTGTCGGCCGGCAAGGTGTGCGATGGCGCGCTGCGCTGCCCCTATCATGGCTGGCGCTTTGACGGCGAAGGCCGCTGCGTGGAGATCCCGGGCGCCGACGCGAACGCGGATCTTTCGAGATTGGGCGCCGAGCGCGTCGCGGTTACTGAGCGCCACGGCGCAGTGTTCGTGCGCCTGGAGGGTGGAGAAGACGCGCCGCAATTCGAGCCGCCGCCACTGATCGGCGATCCGGGCTACGATCATTTCTGGTACACGCGCGGCATCTGGCGCGGGCGACCCCTCGACGCGCTGGAAAATATCCTCGACCCGTTCCACACCAATTTCATTCATGACGGCCTCATCCGCGAGAGCCGCCGCCGGCAATTGGTGCGCCAAACGCTGGCGTTCCGCGAAGGCGGGTTTGAGGTGACGTACGAGCAGCAGGCGCCCGATCGCGGCTGGATGTCGCGTTTGCTCGAAGGCGAGCGCACGAAAAGCACGGGCCGCTATCTGGCGCCGATCACTTTCCAGGGCAGATGGGAAGGGCCGAAGGGCCTGACGCTTTGCGCGACCGCCTTCTTCGTGCCGGAGACGCCCGACACTTATCGCCCGTTCGGCTGCTGGACCACGCCTAAGGGATTGGCGCCGGCGTGGCTGAAGCGCGCGCTGATCCTGGCCTTCGTGCGCGCTGTCGCCGAGCAAGACCGCGTGGCGCTGGAGCGGCAACACGCCACGATCGCCGCTTTCGGCGCGCCTAAGTTCAAGTCGGGGCCGACGGATTTGGTGCACGCCGCGCTTGCGCAGCTTTATCTTGAAGGCGTGGCCCCTGTCCGCCCGCCGGAGAGCCGCTCCATCTGGCTTTAGCGCATGACTAAATCTGGCGGCGCGCGAGCTCATATTCGCGTGTCCAGCGCGCGATCATGTCTGCGGCGGGTTCTATGGCGTTGACGCCGCCGACGCCTTGCCCGGCCGCCCAGATGTCGCGCCAAGCCTTGACGCCGCTGTCGACATCGACGCCGCCGACGCGCGGAGGCAGGTTTTGCGGATCATAGCCCGCCCGGGCGATCGAGCCGGCGAGGTAATTGCCGAGAATGCCGCTGAAGAGATCGGTGTAGATGATATCCGCACCGGCGGAGGCGAGGATCATCTGCTTGTAGTCTTCGGTCGCGTTCGCTTCGGCCGCCGCGATGAAGGGGGTGCCAATATAGGCGAAATCCGCGCCCATGGCGCGCGCGGCGCAAATGCTGCGCCCATGCGCGATCGCGCCGGAGAGCGCGATCGGCCCGTCGAACCAGGCGCGCGTTTCCTGCATCAACGCGAACGGCGAGGCCCGCCCCCCATGCCCACCCGCGCCGGCGGCGACCAGAACCAGTCCATCAGCGCCTTTCTCCGCCGCCTTGCGCGCATAGGCGGTGGTGGTGACGTCATGAAACACCAGCCCGCCATAAGCGTGCACCGCGTCATTCACCTCACGCTGCGCGCCGAGCGAGGTGATCACAACGGGCGTTTTGTGCTTCACCACCAACGCCAAATCTTGCTCAAGCCGCTTATTGGTGCCGTGCACGATGAGATTGACGGCGTAAGGCGCATCGTCGTCTGACAGCGACTCGCGGATGTGGTGCAACCATTCGTCCAGCAATTCAGATGGCCGCGCGTTCAGCGCCGGGAACGACCCGAGAATGCCGGCGCGGCATTGCGCGATCACCAGATCGGGGCCCGAGACAATGAACATAGGCGCGCCGAATACCGGCAAACGAAGACGCTTGAGCGAATCGTACGCAGCCATGTGCATGTCCTCTAATACGCGCTGAGGCCGGTGATGTTTTTCGCGATCAGCAGGCGTTGGATATCCGACGTGCCGTCCGGCACCGTCATCACGCGGGCATCGCGGAACAGGCGCGGCATGGGATCGTCCTCGCTCAAGCCATAGGCGCCCATCACCTCCATCGCGCGGCTGGTCACGCGCGCGCCCATTTCGCTGGCGTAAAGCTTGGCCATGGCGGTTTGCGTGTCGCAGCGCTCGCCGCGATCCAGCAGCGCCAGGCCGCGATAGACCAGCAGGCGCGCCGCATCGATTTCCACCGCCATTTCGGCGATCTTGATCTGGATCGATTGGTGCGCGCCGATCGGCTTGCCCCATTGGTGGCGCTCCTTCGCGTACGCCACCGCGCGCTCGAAGGCGGCCTGCGCGATTCCCAGGCTGATAATGCCGACGAAGCAGCGCGCGCGTTCAAACGCGCGCAGCGTGAGCTCAAGCCCCTGGCCGCCAGCGCTCAGCACGTTCTCCGCCGGCACGCGCACGTCGTTCAGGCTGATCGCGCCGGTGGGCCAATGGGAGAGGCCGAGCTTCTTGAAATTGGACGTCGTGTAGCCGCTCTCGGCGCGATCGACGAGGATGAGCGCCAGGCCCGGCGCGCCATCCAGTTTACAGACGATGATGGCGAGATCGGAAATATCGGCATTGGAAATCCAGACCTTCTCGCCGCTCAGCACGATTTGATCGCCTTCCCGCCGCGCACGCGTGCGCACTTCGCGCGGATTGGAGCCGACGCCTGGCTCGGTGATCGCCATGCAGATGGACAACTCGCCTTGCAGCAAGCGTGGCAGATATTTCTCGCGCAGCGCCGGCGCGGCCAAGCGCGCGAACAAGCCGGCCGTGCCGTCCTGAATGCTGGCGAGCCCGCCCAGGCCGCCATCGGCGCGGCAGAGCGCTTCGATCAGCATCGCGGTGGTGACGTTGTCGGCGCCCTGGCCGCCAAACTCGGCGGGCGTGAACAATCTGCCGACGCCAAATTCCGCCAGCGCGCGCAGCAGCGCCGTCGCCTCTGCCTTGCTGGGCGGATTTTCGCCTAGGCTTGCCGCCAACGGCTTGACCTCACGCTCCAGCAGGCGCTCGAACGCGTCGAGCATCGCTTGTTGATCGGGCGTGGGCGTGATCAGCATGTCAGCGGCCGCTCCATACAGGCGCGCGCTTTTGCGCGAACGCCATCAACCCTTCGCGGAAATCCTCCGACGACAGCACGGGGCCGGCGACCTCCATCTGCCGCATCCAGCCTTCGGCCGCGCTCCAATTCTCGCCGCCGCTGCGCACCGCGATCTCTTTTGTCGCCGCCACCGCGAGCGGGGCGTTCGCGGCGATGGTCTCGGCCAGCGCGATCGCCGCCGCCAGGGCTTCGCCCGGCGCGCACACGCGATTGACGACGCCCCAGCGCGCCATCGTTTCCGCGCTTTGCGGATCGCCGGTCAGCAACATTTCCATGGCGATGTGATGGGGCACGCGCCTGGGCAGGCGCAACGCGCCCCCGCCCACCGCGACAAGGCTGCGCTTCACCTCCGGCAAGCCGAATTGAGAGGCGCTGGACGCCACGATCAGATCGCATGAGAGCGCCAGCTCAAATCCGCCCGCCAGCGCCGGCCCTTCAACGGCGGCGATCAGCGGCTTTTTCGGCGGCTGCGCCATGATGCCGAACCCGCCGCGCTTGGCGGTTTGCGCAAACTCTCCGCGCGCGGCGGCCTTCAAATCCTGCCCGGCGCTGAACGCGACGCCGGCGCCCGTCAGCACGCCGACGCGCAGGCTCGCATCCGCATCGAACGCATCGAGCGCCGCTTCCATGGCTTCGGCGGTCGCGCGGTCGAACGCGTTGCGCACCTCCGGCCGGTTGATGCGCAGAATAGCGACGGCGCCTTGGCGCTCGAATTGGATCAGATCGCTCATCTTGTCCTCAGTTCGAGAAGGCGAAGCCGCCATTGACCGGATAGGTCTGGCCGGTGATCCAGGTCGAGGCGTCGCTCGCCAGGAACAGCACCAT
The DNA here is from genome assembly GCA_964635925.1 of uncultured Terricaulis sp. Taxonomy (GTDB): domain Bacteria; phylum Pseudomonadota; class Alphaproteobacteria; order Caulobacterales; family Aquidulcibacteraceae; genus Vitreimonas. Next base: position 23,816 of record CAZWQS010000004.1, read on the forward strand.
GTTGGCCACGTCCGAGGGCTCGCCGAAACGGCGGATCACGTATTGGGACAGCATTTTCTTGGCCATGTCGGGATTATCCAGAAACATGGACGTGGTCGGCGTGCGCGTGGAGGAGATCGCCACGCAATTGGCGCGCACATTAGATTTGCCAATGCTGCGCGCGATGGCGCGCGTGAAGCCCGCCGCGCCCGCTTTCGCGCCGCTATAAACCTCCAGATTGCGTTCCCCCACGCGGCCGGCGTCCGAGATCACGTTGATCAGCGAACCGCCGCCCTTGGCCACCATGGCCGGCAGAAACACGCGCGAGCAATTCAGCACGCCGTAGAGATTCACATCCACCCACATGCGCCATTCATCCGGCGCCTGCTCCCAGAACGGGCGGCCGGTGAGCTTGGACGGGTCCGAGCCGAAATTGCCGGCGTTGTTGACCAGGATGTCCGCGCCGCCAAAAGACGCGCCGATCGCCTGCATCGCCGCAAAATCGGTGACATCGCCCGCATGCGCTTCGGCCTTGCCGCCCGCCGCCTCGATCTCCCCGACGACCGCGCCCGCGCGTGCGCCATCCACGTCGTTGACGCCCACGCGCGCGCCGTGCGCGGCGAAGTGAAGCGCAATTTGACGCCCCACGCCCTGCCCCGCGCCGGTCACGAAAGCTGATTTACCGGAGAGATCGAGAAGGTTCATACAAAGGCTCGCTTGTTGTTTAGAAATCTGCGCGCAGCTCGACGCCCCATGTGCGCGGCGGCGCGTAGATGGCCCAGCGGTCGAAGATGGTGCCGGCGCTGAACACGCCAATCAGCACGTCCTCGTCGGTGATGTTGCGCCCGAAGGCGCGGATGCTGATGGGGCCGGCGAGATCCAGCGTGGCGAACAGGTTGTACGTCGTGTACGCCTCTTGCGCGTCCTGGGGCTGGTTGAACTGGCGGAAGAACACGTCGTCGGAGTGGAACGCCTCCCCGCGCAGCGTGAGGCTGTTCTCGCCCAGCGGCGCGGTAAAGGTGAGGCCGAGATTGATTGTGTATTCCGGCGCACGGTTCAGACGGTTGCCGGAAAGATTTTGAAATCCGAGCATCGGGCGCAGCGGATCAAGGTCGGTGTAGCTGTCATACGTGGCGTCCAGCAGCGCGACATTGAGATCGACGCTGAAGAAATCGCTGGCCTGCACCAGCGTTTCAAACTCCGCGCCCGTAATGGTCGCCGCCGCGGCGTTCTCGATCCGCTGTTGCAGATTGACGATCTGCGACACTTGCAGGTTGGTGTAATCGTAGTGGAACACCGAGGCCGCAAAGCGCAGGCGTTCATTGAACGCCAGCACTTTGTAGCCGCCCTCCACCGCCGTGACCTCTTCGGGCTCGTAGGAGTCGCCGCAATTGTAGGCGTTGAAGCCGCCAGCTTTGAACCCTTCGGCCCATTGCAGATAGAGATTGCCGAAGCTGCTGTTGAAAGCGACGCCGATTTTGCCCGTAGTGGAATCCCAATCGTTAGAGAAACGCCGCGCGTTGCAGGCGGCGAGCCCGACATTGCCCGGCAGGCCGGCAAGGCCGGTGGTTTGCAGAATGTCGCGCTCATCGCGGCTTTGCCGCGCACCGGCATAGATGCTCCACTGATCGGTGAGCGCGAACGTCGCGTCAGCGAACAGTGCGCTGGAGGTCGTTTCCTGTTGCAGGAAGCCGATGATGTCGGTGCCGGCGGGCACCATCTGCCCGGCGACATTCACGAAGCCCTGCGGATTGGCCGCCAGCCAGCGATTGTGCCCTTCAAGCGAGAGGCGCTCGTCGTTGTAGAACACGCCGACGAGCCCTTCGAGGCGCCGGTCGAACAGATTGAACAACAGGTTGAATTCCTGCTGCCAAGCGGCGGTGTCTTCGATGCGGTCGGAATGCACCATGGGAATTTCGGTGCCGTCGCCGTCGGCGCCGAGATTGGAGAAGCCCACGCGCGTGTAAGAGGTGATGGAGCGCAGCGCCAGATTGGGCGTGAAATCCCAGTTCACTGTAATGTTGCCGCCTTCCAGCACACGCTCGCCGTCGGCTTGCGATTCCGCGTTGATGTCGCGCGGGTTCGAGGGGCGCGGCGCGGCGGTGGCGAAGATCGGATTGTTGGCGAGCGCGGTGGCGTTGAACGGATTGAGCCGGGTGAGCTGAATGCCGTTGGTCCAATCCCAGAAGCGGTAGACGGAAGCATCCACGCGCAGCGTGTTGGTGGGATCCCAGCGCGTGGAGATGCGCCCGCCATGCGACTCACGCTGGCCGAAGGATGCGCCCAGATGGACGTTTTCGCCGAAGCCTTCGTCCTGATTGTCGAGCATCACGGCGGCGCGCACGGCGAAATCTTCGCTGAGACCGCCAGAGATGACGCCCTCGAACCGCGTGCGTCCGAATGAACCGAACAGCGCCGCCGCGCTGACATCGACCTCCTGCGTGGGCCGGTTGGAGATGAAATTGATCGTGCCGCCGGTGGCGTTGCGGCCATAGAGCGTGCCTTGCGGGCCGCGCAGCACCTCCACCGCGGCGATGTCGAACATCAGCGCGTCGAGCGAAGCGGGCTGGGCGAGATAGGCGCCGTCCAAGTGCAGCGCGACCGAGCCTTCGATGCCCCCGCTTGTGCTGCCGATGCCGATGCCGCGCACCGAAACCCAGCTTACGCCGGACGCTTGGCCCACCACAAGGTTGGGCGCGGCGGCGGCGAGCGATTCAATGCTGGTGATTTCCCGCGCCTGCAGATCAGCGCCGCCAATCGCGGTGATCGCGGCGGGCGTTTCGATCAAAGCGGTTTCGCGCTTCAGCGCGGTGACCACAATCTCTTCGCTCTCGGTTTGCGCGAAGGCCGTGCCTTGCGCGCCCAATGCCGCCGCAAGCGCGCCTGCCGCCACCTGGGCCAAGCGGCTTCCTTTGCTGGATTTCACCATCTCTTCCTCCCCGCGCGCGTTGGCGCTTATGCGCCGGCGGGCGGGCGCTTGGGCGCCCAAAGCCTCGTTCTTCGCCCGGTGCGTCTTCACTATGCGCACAATCCTGTTGCGCAGTCCACTCAAAATGATAGTTTGGAGAAAACATAGTTCGCGGATGCGCGCCTACGGGCGCTTCATTCCGCGCAAAACACGCAAGGGAGGCCCCGTGGCCGCACGCATCGAGCACCCCACCCTCTATAAAGAGGGCGCGCACAGTCCGGTCTTGTTCGCGTCGCGCTGCGCCGCGTGCGCGCGCGTGAGTTTCCCACGCCAGAGCTTTGGTTGCGAAGCCTGCGGCGGGCAAGAATTGACGGAGGTCGAGATCGCGGCGCGCGGGGTGCTGCTTTCCTTCGCCCTCGTGCGAAAACACATGGGCGCGGACATCGCCGCGCCCTTCGCCATTGGCGAAATCCGCCTCGAGGACGGCCCGGTCATCCGCTGCACGCTGGCGGACGGCTTGGAGGAAGCCACGCTCCGCGCCGGCGCGATCGTGGCCGGCGTGCTGACGAACAATCCCAAGAGCAGCGCCGACGTGCTTGAGCTGCGCTTTGCGCCGGAGGGCCACTGATGGCGCGCGCGCTTTCTGCCTTCCGCCCCGTGTTCGTGGCGGGCGTCGGCCTGCACCCGTACCAGAAATATTCGATGACGCCCTATGTGGCGCTTGGCCTTACAGCGGTGCGCGAAGCCTTGGCCGACGCCGGCGCGCGCTGGGGCGATGTGGAATCAGCTTATGTGGCCAGCGCCCTGCTCGGCATGGCGCCGGGGCGGCCGATGCTGCGCCATTTGGGCGCGAGCGGGCTTTCGATCACGCACGTTGAAAACGCGTCGGCCTCGGGCTCGTCGGCGTTTCGCCTGGCGGCGCATGAGGTGGCTTCGGGCCAATCCGATCTCGTCATCGCGATCGGCGTCGATAAGCCCGCCATGGTGGAGCTTGGCGCACGACAAGCGGGGCTCGACATGCTGGAACGCGACCGCGTCGCCGCTTTCACGCATTTCGCGCTGCTGGCGCAGCGCTACGCCGACGCATATGGCGCGACACCGGAGGATTTTGCCCGCGTGGCCGCGAAAAACCTCGCCAACGGCGCACGCAATCCTTACGCGCAGCGGCGCGAGACGCGCAGCACCGAGCAAATCCTCGCCGCAACGCAACTCGCCGGCTTCCTCACCAGCCCGCAATCGTGCCCCATCGGGGAAGGTGCGGCGGCGGTGATCGTGGCGTCGGAAGACGGGCTAAAGCGCCTGCAAGGCGAGCGCAGACGCGCCGTGCGCGTGCTCTCCTCCGCCTCGCGCTCGGAGCGCCTGTATGACGACGATGGCGGCTTCGATGCGGCGCTGACGGAAGAAACCGTGCGCGACGTGCTGCGCGATGCGGGCGTCGGCCCCGGCGCGCTGGATATCGTCGAATTGCACGATGCGTTCAGCGTCGAGGAATTGCTGTATGTCGAGCGCATGGGCCTTTGCGATCCGGGCGATGCGCCGCGGCGGCTGAAGGCGGGGCATTTCGATATTGGCGGCGAGGTTGCGGTTTCCGCTTCCGGCGGGCTGATCGCCATGGGCCACCCGCTTGGGCCGACAGGGCTTGGCCAGATCGCGGAAATCACGCGCCAGTTGCGCGGCGAGGCCGAAGGGCGCCAACATCCAAACGCGAAGACGGGCCTTGCGCATATGGTTGGGCTTGGCGCGGTGTGCGTTGCGCACGTGCTGCAACGCGACGCCTGAAGGAGCCGCCATGAACGCCACACCCTACCCAGGCAGCCCCGAAATGCACGCCGGCCTCAACGGCGCGGCGATCGCACTGATTGACGGCGAAACGCAGATCAGCTTCGCCGAATGGAACGCGATCGCCGATCGCGTCGCCGCGCGTTTGCTCGCGCTGGGCGTGAAGCCGGGCGACCGCATCGCCGTACGCACCAATGTGCGCCACGAATGGTTTTTCATTCACGCCGCCGCCGGCAAGATCGGCGCGGGCATTGTTGGCGTGAACCACCGCCTGGCGGGGCCGGAAGCAGCCTACATGCTGGAAGACAGCGCGCCCGCAGCGTTCATCCTCGACGACAGCGAACCCGCGCCTTTGATCGAGATCTGGCGCGGGCTCAACCAAGGCCCCGTCATCAGCTTCACGCCCGCCGCCGGCGCTGAGACGTTTGACTCCTTGCTCGACGCGCCGAACGCGCCCGCGCGAACAGCCCCCGCGCCCGCGCCGCTTGTGCTTTATACTTCAGGCACCACCGGGCGCCCGAAAGGCGTGGCGCTGCGGCCGGAAATATTGGCCAAGCGCGACAACGTGATGGAATATCGCCGCCTGATCGCATCGGTCGTCCCGACAGATGCGCAATCGCGCTCGCTGATCGCGCTGCCCTTCCATCACAGTTCCGGGCCGAACACCGCACTGTTCTGCTTGATGGGAGGGGGCGCGGCGGTGATGGTGCGCCGCTTCGACGCCGAAGCCACGCTCGCCCTAATCGCGCGCCACCGCATCACGCACATGATGGCCGTGCCCACCATGCTGCACCGCATCCGCACGCTCGCGCCGGAGATCACCGCGAAATACGACATCAGCTCGCTCACCTATCTCAGCACCGGCGCCGCCGCGGTGCCGCATAGCCTGAAACTCTGGGCGCTCGATTTCTTCGGGCCACAATGCCAGATTTTTGAAGGCTACGGCATGAGTGAAACGATGATGATCTCGTATCTTCTGCCGCATGAGCAGCGCGCCAAGCCCAGCTCCAGCGGCAAGGTGCTGCCTTTTGTCGAACTCTCAATTCGCGAGAATGGCGGCGCCAACGCTTTGCCAGCGGGCGAGGTGGGCGAAATCTGCGCGCGCACGCCGATGATGATCGACGGCTACCTCAATCGCGGGCCGCTCACCGCCGACGAACTGACGCCGGACGGACTCTTCCGAACGGGTGATATCGGCTATCTTGATGCGGAGGGTTATCTCTACATCACCGATCGGCTCAAGGACATGATCATCGCCGGCGGCTCCAACATCTATCCCGCCGAAATCGAAGCCGTGCTGGTGGAGCATCCCGCCATCATCGACGCGGCGGTGATCGGCGTGCCGAGCGATGAATATGGCGAACAGCCGCTCGCCTTCTGCGAGGCGCGCCCCGGCGCGGACGCCGAATCAGTGCTGGCCTTCTGCCGCACGCGGCTGGCGCGCTACAAGCTGCCGCGCGAAGTGATTTTCGTGGATGAGTTGCCGCGCAACCCCACAGGCAAGGTCACCAAGGCGGTGCTGCGCGCGCCCTATTGGCAAGGCCGTGCGCGTCAGGTCTGACGCCCCCTTGCGCCGGGGCGCGACTTTGCTGACTTTGGCGCCGCCATGAGCACGCCCCAGCCCGACAGCCTCGATCGGCGCATCATCGATCAATTGCGCCAGGATGGGCGCAAGCCGGCGAAATATATCGCCGCCGAGCTCGGCGTGTCCGAAGTGACCATCACCGCGCGCATCCGCGCGCTGGGTGAAAACCGCATCATGCGCGTCCTGGCGCAACGCAATATGAGCCGCCTCAATGAACGCATCGCCTGCTTCATCGAAGTCAGCGTGCGCGCACATTCGATCGATGATGTCGCCCAAGCGCTGGCGCGGATCGAGGCGATCGCGGGCGTGAACATCACCGTTGGTTCGCCGGAGATCCTGGTCTACGCCTTCGTCGAAAACAATTTGCAGGTGCTTTCGCTGCTTCAGCACGAGATCGGGCGCGTGCCGGGCGTGGACCGGATCGAGGTGCATATCGCGCTCGATATCCGCACCTATCGCTCTGATTATGGCGATCTCGCCTCCGGCACGTTGGGCGCGGCGGGCGAGGATGTGGACGATCGCATCATCGCCCTGCTGCAAGACGACGGCCGCCAAAGCACGCGCGAAATCGCCCGCAAGCTCGACATGCCCGCAAGCACCGTGCGCGAGCGCATGAACCGCCTGCTGCAAACCGAGGCCATCCGCATCGGCGTCATCTGCGACGCGCGCGCCATGGGGCTGGAGTTGGCGTGCTGCGCCTATATCTCAGTCGAGGCCGCGCGGATCGAGGATGCGCTGCGCCATCTCGCGAAGCTGGATGAGCTGGGACAGGTCTGCCTCATCAGCGGGCGCTACAATATCTTCGTCCTGTTCGGCGCGCGGCACATGGGCCACCTCGTCAACGTGGTGAAATCCCATCTTGAGACGGCGCCGGGCATGATTGAGGTGCGCGTGCGCCTGGTCTCCACCACGGTGAAACACCGGATCGACCTGATCAGCATCGTTTAGATTATTTGAGCGACCCGCGAACCGAAATCCGGATGTTTGCCGCCTAACCATTGAACGTGACCACGGACACGCGATGGAGGCGGGGATGAAAGCTCGGATTCGGACTTTAGCGACGGCGCTGGCGCTGGGCGTCGCGCTTGGCGCGTGCGGGGCGCCCCAGCAAAATGTGCAGCAGGCGCCCGCCGGCGGCGACGGCGGCTACGGCCCCTTCGGCGGCGACACGACCCAACAGCCCGCCCCCGTGAGCGCGCCCCCGCCGATGAATGGCGGCGCCGAAGGCGTGGTCTCCGGCGCGGGCGGGGACGCCCCGCCCGAATTTCACACGCTGATCACCAATTATCTCAACGATTATAGCCGCCAGTTGGCGCAGGGCTGGCCCCAGGTTCAGGGCGTGCCGGACGCCGTGACCGGGCTGAGCCTCAATAGCGAGCACCGCTGGCAGGTGCGCCTGCGCGCGGGCCAAGCTTACGCATTCATCGGCGCTTGCGACAATGAATGCTCCAATGTCGATCTCGTCCTGGAGGATGGCGCCGGCGCAACGATCGACACCGACGTGCTGGCGGACGATTACCCGCTGGTCGCCGTCACGCCATCGGCGGACGGCGTTTATACGCTGCGCATCCAGCTCAAGAGCTGCACCGTGGCGCCTTGTTACGTCGGCGCGCGGCTCGTGCGCCGGCCGTGAACCGTTCTGGGCCGGCATTACGCCATCTCCGATGAAGAAGCCGCAATACGCGGCCTTCGCGGAGATGGCCGATGCTGGACAAGATCAAGGATTTCGCCACCAAGAATCCCGTGATCACCGCCATTGCGGTGGTGCTGGGGGGGCTCGTTCTTTATTCCGCGAATGATCGCGGCGGCGGCGGCGCAGGCCCGCTGAGCCCCTTCGGCGGCGGCGCAGGCGGCGGAGGCGCACGTCACGAAGTGATTGATCAATCCGGCTTCGAGCGGCCGGTGCAAGCCTTGACCATCCCCGTGCCGCAGGGCTGGCGGGCGCAATCGGAAATCCGCTGGAACAACACGACCGGCCAATGCAGCGCCGGCATCGCCAGCCCCTACATTCGCATGACCGCCCCCGACGGGCGCGAGCAGATCGAAATCCTGCCCGGTTATCTCGTCACCAGCGACATCACCATGATCACCAATCGCGGCACGCAACCGGGCGATTTCTGCGTGCTGGGGATCGCGGATTCCGGTGAATCGCTGGTCCGCAACATCATCGCCCCGCGCCTGCGCAGCGGCGCGCGGATCGATCGCATCGTCGCCGTGCCGCTGACGGCCGAGCAACAGCAAGCAAAAGCGCAGATGGAGCAAACCGCGCGCGCCGCCGGGCAAATGCGCGTGGAGGTCTATTCGCTGGAAGCCTGGCTCACGCACCAGGACGGCAGCGCCGAGGTGCTTGCCGTAGCGGGCTATCTGTTTGCGTATCCGCAACTGATCGCCGGCGTGCCCCCGATCGTGTTCAACTCAAGCGATAGCGTCATTTCAGTGCGCACATCGGCCGACCGCGCGCAAGCGCTGCTGCAAACCGCGCGCGAGCTGATCGCCGCCGTTCAATTCAATCCCGAATGGAAAGCGCAGATTGAAGAGACCCAGCGCGTCGTCACGACACCTGTGTCCTCACCCGGCCGTGGCGGCGGTGGCGGCGGCGGTGGCGGTGGCGGCGGGTTCGACATGGATCGCTGGCGCGAAGAGCAACGCCGCGACGACCGCCAGCAGCGCGATCGCATCGATACGATCCGCGAGGTCGAGCGTTGCTACGATCCCGAGACCGGGACCGTCTACGAGGTTTCCATCCACGTGGGCTGCTGAGACTAGGCGTGGCCGGCGAAAATTTCTTCGCCGGCCATGATCCGGAATCCGCCCGCAAAACGCTCACCGTATGAAGGGGGAACCTCATGGCCGGTCGGCCGTATCCACAGGGCGAAGGGACAGCGCGGTGAGCGGGGGCGAACCCTGCGCGCTGGCCGAAGGCCAAGCCCTGATGACGGTCAAAGGCCGCCCCGGGCGCGTGGGCGCGCTGCTGGGCGCGGGCGGGCAAGGCGAGGTCTACCACGTGACCGTCGAGGGCCTGCCCTTCGCGCTCAAATGGTATCACCGCCACTACGTCACGCTCGACGTGGGCCTGCGCACGCGCCTTGAGCGCACCATCCGCCGCGGCGCGCCGACGCCGGATTTCCTTTGGCCGCTCGATCTGGTCGAGATTCCAGGCAGCGGCAGCTTCGGCTACGTGATGCCGCTACGCAGCGACCATTTCCGCACCATGCGCGATCTGATCGCGCCGCCGCCGCGCCGGCTCGACCTCACGCTTGCCGACCGCGCCGATGTTTGCCTGCAATTGGCCAATGCGTTTCTGGAGCTGCACGCCGGCGGCTTCTGCTACCAGGACATCAATTTCGGCAATTTCTTTCTCGAACCGAACACCGCGCGCGTCCTTATCTGCGACAACGACAACGTGAACATCGACGGCGCCGACGCCAGCATCTATGGCGCGCGCAAATTCATGGCGCCGGAGGTGGTGCGCCGCGAGCGCCTGCCCGATAGCCGCACCGATCTGTTTTCGATGGCGGTGCTGTTCTTCTACACGCTGCTGGGGTGGCACCCGCTGGACGGCAAGCGCGAGCACTCCGCCGCCCTGCTCGATCCCGATACGGAGCATCGGCTCTACGGCACGGAGCCGCTTTTCCTGTTTGATCCCACCGATTTCAGCAATGGCCCGGTCGCGGGTTTCCATGATCCGATCGTGGCGCGCTGGAACAGCTTGAACGCCGAATTGCGCGCGCTGTTCACGCGCAGCTTCCGCGAAGGCTTGCACGACCCTTCCGCGCGGGTGCTGGAGACCGAATGGCGCGCACCGCTGCAAGCGGTCATCGACGCCGCGTTTGCATGCGGTGCTTGCGGCTATGAGCACGCCGCCGATTGGCGCGGCGAGCGGCTGAGCGGCCCGGCGGCATGCCTCGCCTGCGGCGGCCCGGCCGGCGCGCCCGATGGTTTAAGGCTGGGCCGGCGCATGATCGGGCTTTCGCTGGGGCGGCGCGTGCCCGGCGAAGCATTGGGCTTGCGCGGCGGCGAGGGCGCTTTGGTGGAAGCCCATCCCACGCGCCCGGAGCTGACGGGCCTGCGCAATCTCACGGATGCGCCGTGGCAAGCCACGCTGCCGGGCGGGCAAGTCCAGCCCGTCGCGGCGGGCCAGGCTGTGCGCCTCATGCCCGGCCTTCGCATCGATTTCGGCAAGCAGACGGGCGCGGTGTGCGCCGCCCGCGAGGAGCACGCGCCATGATCACCAATGTTGCGTCAGGCTGGCGCGTGGGCGGCGCTTCGGTGCGCGGGCCTTCGCACATCCGCAGCGGCGCGCCCAACGAAGACGCGTGGCTGACTGTGACGGACGGCGCGACGCGCCCCACCATCGCCGCCGTTTCGGATGGCCACGGCGCGGCGCCCTATTTCCGTTCGCATCTAGGCTCCGAATTCGCGGTGCGCGCGGCGGCCACGGTCCTGGAAACGCAGCTCGATGACGCCGATGGCGGCCTTTGCAGCGACATCCTCGCACGCTGGCGCCACGACGTGCGCGCGCACATTGCCGCCAACCCGTACAGTGACACTGAACGCAAATCGCTGATCCAACCGCCGCTCTCGCCCTATGGCGCGACTTTGCTGGCGGCGGGCGTCAATGCCGGCGTGCTGGCGCTGGCGCAGATCGGCGATGGCGATCTGCTGCTTGGCTATGCGGATGAGCGGCTGGAGCGCCCGCTCCCGGCGGGGCCCGCGCTTTCGGGCGAGCTCACCTTCTCGCTTTGCCAGGAGGATGCGATCTCCTGGTTCAAGTCGGCGGTGTTGTGGCGTGACGCCAACCGGCCATGGCCCGATTTCATCTTCATCGCCACGGACGGCGTTTCAAAATCCTTCCGCGACGATGGCGCCTTTGAAGCCGAAGTCGCACGTCTGCGCGCCTCCGCCTTCGCCGATTGGGAGCGCTTCATTTCTGATGCGCCCAACTGGCTTTCCACCGTCTCCAGCCGCGGCAGCGGCGACGACGCCACCATGTGCGTCGCCATCCGCACCGCACCCTGAATCGGAGCCTGATCACATGAGCGATCAAAACCCCAACCGGATGCAAACGCCCACCCCGCGCGATCATGGGGTGGCGAGCATGTCCGAACTGATGCCGTTCCGCTCTTCGCGGATCAAACTCTGGAAGAGCCCTCTCTTCTTGCTTGCGCTGCTCGCGGCGGTGGTGACGCCGATGCTGTTCGGCCTGATGAACGGCGCGTTGGGCGGGGAAAGCGTGCAAAGGCGCATGGGCTCGATGATCCTCATCGGCGCCATCGGCGTGTTCTTCCTGCTGATGATCATTCAGCTCGCCTTCTATCTTTATGTGAAGCCGGGCCGCTCATTGTGGATTTACATGCTCACCTTCGCGCTGGTGGGCCTCATCCTCGGCACCCCGCTGGCGGCGCCTTACTTCATCATTTTTCGCGAAATCCTGCCAGGCCAGATTGATCTGAACCAGCAATACGATTTCCCGACGCAATTCTTCAAAATGCTGTTCGCGGCAGGCTTGATGGAGGAATTGCTGAAGGCGACGCCGATCCTGATCGGCATGTGGCTGACGATGCAGGCGATAAAAACGCCCGCGACCGCGCAAAACCCTGCCTACAAGCTGCTGCATGTGCGCGGGCCAGTCGATGGAGCGCTGATGGGCGTGTTCGCGGGCGGCGGCTTCATCTTCCTGGAAACCGCGTTCGACTACATCCCGCGTCTCTCCAGCGACGTGCTGAAGCAAACCAACGACCCGATGGCGGCAATCGCCATGGGCATGCTGCTGCTGCTGCCGCGCGTGTTCGGCGGTCTGGTGGGTCACATGGCGTATTCGGGCCTGTTTGGCTATTTCATCGGCCTGTCGGTGATCCGGCCGAAGGAAATGTGGAAGCTGCTGGCGATCGGCTGGATTTCGTCTTCCGTGATCCATGCGCTCTGGAACAGCGTGCCGGTGCTGTCGCCGATGTTGAGCTATGTCGTGGCCGGCATCTGCGCGGTGGGCGTTGTCGGCGCTATCCTGAAAGCGCGCCAGCTTGAGGCGAGCTATGCGGGCGCGGGCCCTGTCGATACCGGCGGGTCGATCGTGGTCGATCGCGCCGCGCACCCAACGCCAGCCGCGCCCTATCCAGCGCCGCCGCAAGCGCCCACGCCCGCTCAACCTGCGCCGCAGGCATACGCGCCGGCGCAACCAACCGCCCCGGCGCCGACAGCGAACTTCGCGCAAGCGCTGGCAATCGATATTGACGGCTTTCTCATTCCACTACGCGCCGGCGGACGCGTCGATCCCGGCGCGGAGCCTGCGCTTGCGGGCCGCGGCGCGGGTGTGATCGGCGAGGTCGTTGCGCACCCCAATCGCCCCGGCGTGCTTGGCTTGCGCAATATCGGCGGCGGGCTGTGGACCGCGCGCCTGCGCGATGGCGGCGTGCAAACGATCGAGGTCAATCAGAATGTGCGCTTGGCGCCGGGCGTCGTGATCGCCTTCAGCCAAGATCTGATTGGCGCCGTGCGGTCGTTAGGCTGAGGAGCGCACGATGACGGCGACTCACCTGGGCGATGCGATGGGGTTGGCGCGGCGCCAACTCCACGTGATCCTGGCGCTCGATTGTTCTGGCTCCATGCACGGCGATCGCATCGCCTCGCTGAATTACGCGCTGCGCACCACGCTGCCCGAATTGCGCAAGGTGGCCGAGGAAAATCCGGAGATCGACGTGCGCCTGCGCGTTCTGCGATTCTCCACCGAGGCCGAATGGCACGTGGCCGATCCCGTCCCTGTCGCGGAAGCGCGCTGGACTGATCTTTCCGCCGGCGGCGAAACCAGCATGGGCGCGGCGTTCCGCTTGATCGGCCAGGCGCTGAGCAAGAATGCAATGCCCGGCCGGCAATTGCCGCCGGTGATCGTGCTCGCTTCCGACGGTTATCCTAGTGACGATTTTGAAGCCGGACTCGAAGCGCTGTTCGCGGCCGATCACGCCGGCGCCGCCATCCGCCTCGCCATCGCCATCGGCGGAGAAGCGGATATGGAAGTGCTGGAGCGCTTCATTCGCCACCCCTCGCTGAAGCCGCTCCGCGCGAACAACGCCTCCGATCTGGTGCGCCACATCAAGTGGGCGACGACCGCACCGGTGAAAACCGCCTCATCGCCCACCAACGCCCCAGACCCCCTCGCTCCGCTGGCGCAGCGCACGGCCCAGGAAGCCGCGCAAAAGCGCGATGTCAGCGAACTTATTTGGTGAAAGGATAATCCATGTCCGTGGAAGACCGTCTGTTCGCCCTCGCGCAGCAAATCCGCCAGCAAAGCGGCGATTCATTTTTGCTCGCCGCGAGCCAGCTCGTGCCGCGTCTCAACAGCCAGGCGCCCGATCTGCACGCGGAAATCCGCGCGCTTTCGGCGGCGTTTACGATGGGCGCGGCCGCCCGCATCGCCGCCACGCCCGATCAGGAGGCGGAAGCCAACGCTATCGCCTCCGAAATCGCGGTGCGCGAGCGTTTGTCGATGGCGTCCGTCATGCCCGCGATCGCGGTCGCGCGGCGCATCGGGGCGCTGACCGGCGGTTACGCCGGCACGCCCACGCCCGGCGGTTGGGCCGGCGATTCGATGGCTGTGGGCGCGGCGCCGCAAGCACCCGCGGCGCCCCCCGCTTATCAGCAACCGCCTGCTTACGCGCCGCCGCAGCCGGCCTATCAGCAGCCGCAACCCGGCTACGCCGCGCCGCCCCAACCCGGCGCGCAAGGCGAGAGCCAAACCGACAAGATAAAGGCGCTGACCAAAAATCCGTTGGCGATGGGCGCGCTGGCCTTGGTGGTCGGCTTCCTGGTCTATCAGAATTTCATGCAACAGCCGTCGGCGCCTGGCCCCGGCCCCGCGCCGATCAACAATGATGGCCCTGTGCCTGGGCCAAACCCAAACCCAAACCCCAATCCAAATCCAAATCCAAATCCCAATCCGAACCCGCCGCCCAACAACAACGGGCAGTTCCCGATGCTACAGCCGCCGAACGCCGGCGGGCCAACGCTGCAAGTGCAGCGTCACTCGTCCGGCGCGCCGGGCTTCATGTTCTCGCTGCAAACCCCGCGCGGCACGGCACCGGCGATGGTGCTGCTGCCGCAAGGCGGCTGGCAATCCGGGGCGGCGGGCATCGGCGTGGCCGATCCCAACGACGCATCCATGCAGAACATCGCTTCCGGCGGCCAAGGCCAATTCCAGCTTGTGCAGTCGGACGGCCATCCCGTGCGCTTGGCGCAAATCCAGATGCAGCAAGATAATCTCGGCATCGGCAACGTGTGTCTCATGTTCAGGGGCGCGCAAGGCCAGCAGGACGTGCAACTCTCGGGCGCCGATTTCTGCCTGATGGACGGCCCCTGCTCGCGGCCCATCGGCTGCGCCAAGTTGCAATAAGCTGGAGCACGCGCTGATGTCAGAGGCTCTCCTCTACGATCAATTGGGCGAAGCGCTGAAAGCGCAGCGCGAGCGCTTCGGCGCGGACGCTTTCGCCAATCGGCGGCGCGTGATCTCTCTGCTGGCCGACGCCCTGCCCGAAGCCCGGCGCGAAATTCGCGCCGTCGCTTCGGCCTTGGATGAAGGCGCGGTGGAAGCGCTGAACAACGTGGAGCGGCGCCTGCTGGGCATGGAGATGGATCGCCAGGCCGATCGGCTTGAGCAATCCGTCGGCCTGCGTCCCGATCTCGCCAAGCAAGTGATCCGCGCATTGGCGTACGCGCTGGAGCTTGGGCCGCCGCCTTCGGTGTACGAAGCCGCGCCCGCGCCGGCCACACCCGCGCCGGCGTCGGACTGGGCGGGCATGAGCCAAACGGCAGCGCCGCCGCCTGGCTTTCAGCGCACGCTGGCGACCTCGCCCGGCGGCGCCTATGCGCCGCCGCCGCCACTACCCGCGCCGCGCGGCGACGTGCTGTTCACCTTCCAAGGCCGGCAGATCACGCGCATGCATGCCGGCATCGCCGCGGCCGCCGTCGCGCTTTTGGTGTTCGGCCTACCCATGCTGACGGGGCGCGGCGCGCCGCGGCCGCAAGAGCAAGATCAAAACTACGCCTACGAGCTGACCGACACCGGCGTGCAGCCCAAGGATACGCTTGAAACCAATGTCGGCTCACCCACGCCCATGAGCGTGCCGGGCGGGGAGCGCGTCACCACCATGCAAGTGCGCGATCTAGCGAACGGCAATCGAAATGTGTTGCTGCTCGATGTGTTGGCTGATCCGCACAACACAACCCTTCAAAATGCACGTTATCTGCCCGCGGCCGGCAAGCCGGGCTCTTTCAATGACGGCTTCCAGGCGCAGACCGTGCAGGCGCTGCAAAACCTGACCGGCGGGCGGCGCGATCAACCCCTGGTGTTTTTCTGCGCCGGCGCGGCTTGTTGGGAATCCTACAACGCCGTGCTGCGCGCGCGCCAAGCGGGCTATACGCGGCTCTATTGGTATCGTGGCGGATTGGCGTCATGGAACGCGGCGGGCCTGCCTATGCAGGCGCTGCCACAGCCCACGAATTAGAAGCACTCACGGCGCGTCGTCTTCATCATCGATCAGAATTCGATGCGCCGCTCCATCGAGATCATCGTATTGCCCCGCGCGCAAGCTCCAGAAAAACGCCGCCAGACCCACGCAGGCGAGAAGCAGCGCCGCCGGGATCAGCATCGCCATGATGGTCATGGCCGCCTCCCAAATTGCAACCGCAATGCATTGAGCGTCACGATCAACGATGAGCCGGACATCGCGGCGGCTGCGATAAAGGGTGTCAGAAAGCCCGCCGCGGCCAGCGGGGCGGCGACGGCGTTGTAGAGCGCCGAGAAGCGCAGATTCTCCAACGCCCGCGCCCGCGCCGCTTTCGCCACGTCGAGCGCCTCCGCCAGCGGCGCAAGATGTGCGCCTTGCAGCACAAGATCGGCGGCGAGCTGGGTGGCTTCCAGGGCTGTGCCAGGCGCCGCCGAGGAATGCGCGGCGGCGAGCGCGGCGGCGTCATTGAGCCCATCGCCCACCATCAGCGTATGTTTGCCTTCAGCACGCAGCGTGTTGAGCCGTGCGGTTTTGTCTTGCGGCGAAGCGCCCGCGGCCCAGGTTTCGATCCCCGCCTCGCGCGCCGCGGCGGCGACGGCGGCGGGCCGATCGCCCGACATCAGCTCCAACGCCACGCCGCGTTTTTTGAGCGCTGCAATGGTTTGCGCCGCATCAGGCCGCAGCGCGTCCGCGAACGTGAAGCGCACTGGCGCGGATGCGCCATCTGAAAACCAAAGCTCCAACGCATCGTCTTGCGCGTCCGTCATATCCGGCGCAACGAAGCGGCGGCGCCCGAGCCGCTGGGCGCCCGCGGCGACGCCTTCGCCCGGAATCTCATTCGCGTCCTTCGCGGGCGCGCCGGGGCCCGCGGCCTCCGCCAACGCGCGCGAGAGCGGATGGCGCGAGATGCGCGCCAGCGCAGCCGCGGCTTGCAGCGTTTCGCCGTCCACATCATTGGTCAAACGCGGCTTGCCGAGAGTGAGCGTGCCGGTTTTGTCGAACACGACCACATCGACCTCCGCGAGGCGCTCCAGCGCGTCGCCGGATTTCACCAGCACGCCGCGCTTGAACAAGCGCCCCGTGGCGACCACCTGCACGGCGGGCGCCGCCAGTCCCAAAGCGCAGGGGCAAGTGATGATCAGCACCGCGATCGCGTTCGTGAGCGCAACGCGTACGCCAACGTCGCCTATTTCAAAACCAACAAGACGAAACAGCGCCGGGCCGATCAGCCATCCGAGAAATGTCAGCGCCGCCAGCGCGTGCACGACCGGCACGTAAAGCGCGGCGGCGCGATCAGCCAAACGCACGAAACGCGCACGGCCTTGGGCGCTGGTTTCAACCAGGCGCGCCAATGCAGCCACGGATGAATCCTCCACCCGCGCCGCAGCGCGCATGATGAGCTTTTGATTCAGATTGATTACGCCGGCTTGGATCGCATCGCCAGCGCTCGCCGTTTGCGGCAAGGTTTCGCCCGTCAGCATGGAACGATCGAGTTCGGACGCGCCTTCCAAGATCACGCCATCCACCGGCGCGCGATCGCCCGCGGCCAGCAGCAAGCGATCTCCCGGCGCGATCTCGCGCGCCGCGATCGTGACAACGACGCCGTCGGCGCCCACGCGCGACGCCGTGACGGCTTGCAGCGCCAGTAGATCTCGCGCGGCGCTGCGCGCCTGCTCACGCAAACGATGATCGAGATAGCGCCCCACGAGCAGGAAGAAGAGCAGCATCGTGATGCTGTCGAAATAGGCATGCGAGCCCTGCTGCAGCGTTTCGGCGATCGACACGCCGAGCGTCAGCACCACTGCGAGCGAGATCGGCACATCCATGTTCGCGCGCCGCGCCGCCAGCGCGCGCCAGGCCGAACGGAAGAAAGGCTGCGCCGCATAGAGCGCGGCGGGAATAGCGATCAGCGCCGAAATCCAATGCAGCAGCGTGCGCGTGCCTTCGCCCATCTCGCCGGCGCCGGACCAAACCGGCACCGAGAACATCATGATGTTCATCGCCGCAAAGCCGGCGACCGCCAGCGCACGCAACAATTTGCGGCCTTCTTCATCGACTTGGCGCAGCGCCGCTTCCGGATCGAACGCGCTGGCGTCATAGCCCAGGCCGGCGAGCGCCTCGGTCACCGAACGGGCGTCAAGCGCGCCGGGCGCCCACGCGACACGCAGGCGTCCCGTCGAGAGATTGAGGCGCGCCTCCGTTACGCCCGGCAGCGCGCGCAGCCCGCCTTCGATCTTCTTGATGCAGCCGGCGCATTTGGCGCCCTCCACCAGAAGCTCAAGCGTGTCGCGGCCCTCGCTGTCGCGGCGCACGAAGGGCGTTGCGTCCGGCGCGTCGCGTGATGCGGCCGGCGCCAAGCCAGAAGGGCAGCCGGGCTGGGCTAGCGTGAGGCTGGCCATGTCAGCTCCGCCTCGAAATCAAGCGCGCCGGCATCTTGCCCTTGCGCGTGCGCCCGCAACCGCCAACGCCCACTTTCCAGGGCGCCGAGGCGCGCCTCGTAGCGGCCGTGGCCGATTGCGGTGAAGCTGAGCGTACGGTCAAAACGCGCTTGCGTCGGCCATTGTAGTTCGCCGCTCAAAATCGCCGCGTTGATCGGCGCGCCGTCGCGCTGGTTCAGCGTGACTTGCAGCACGGCTTCGCCGTCGCGCGGCAGCAATTCGACGTCCGCCTGCCAGCCAAAAGCGGCCTGCGCGCGCCTGTCGGCGAGCGTATTATTGTATTGAAGACCCTGTAGATAAGAGCGGCTCACGTCCTCACCCGGAAACGAGCGTACGGCGATCACCGCGAACACAACATTGACGGCGATGATGGCCCCGAAAAACAGCAACATGCTGGCCAGAACGTGCCAACCGCGTATCTGAAAGCGCGCTGTGGTCATGATTATTGTCCTGCGAGGAAGGCGGACGCGCTCGTTGCGGTTTCGCCGGTGTCGAGATCGCGGATGATGAAAGTGAGCTCATGCGAGCCAGGCGCGATCGTGTTCGGGACGACTACGTGCAGGCGCACATTGGTGACGCTATCGGCCTCAGCGATCGCGGTCGCATCGTGCGCGCCTTGCAGCCGCGCCCCTTCAAGCCCGTCGATGGAGACGATGACCCGCCGCGGCGCATCGGTCATGTTGACCAGCTTCACCGCATAATCATTGCGGATGGAGCCGTCAGCCAGGCGCACGAAGGGCGGGCTGCGGTCTCGGATCACGTTAAGATCCAGCGTCTGCCGCGTGGCGAGCCCGTAGATCATGAAGGCCGCGACAAACGCCAGAAGCACGCCATAGATGATCGTGCGCGGGCGGATAAGGCGGATGCGTGGCGTATCGCCCTTGGCGCGACGATCGATGTTGGCGTACGAATCATAGGCGATCAGCCCTTTGGGCCGGCCCACTTTTTCCATGATGTCGTCGCACGCATCAATGCAAAGCGCACAATTGATGCATTCAAGCTGATCGCCGTCGCGAATATCGATGCCCTGCGGACACACGGCGACGCATTGGCGACAATCTATACAATCGCCCCGCCCTTCCCAGCTATCGCCTTTCTTGTGCGGCCCGCGCGGTTCGCCGCGATGGCCGCGATAGGTGACGCTCAGCGCGTCCTTATCCATCATCGCCGCCTGGATGCGCGGCCAAGGGCACATATAGGTGCACACCTGCTCGCGCATCGTGCCGGCGAGCGCGTAGGTGGTGAAGGTCAGCACGCCGACGAAGGTGTAGGCCGCGGCGGAAGCTTGGCCGGTGAAGAGATCGACGAACAAGGTCGGCGCGTCTGCAAAATAAAACACCCATGCGCCGCCCGTCGCGGCGGCGATGAGCAGCCAGATCGCGTGCTTGGAAACTTTCCGTGCCGCCTTGTTGAGAGAGAGCGGGGCTTTATCAAGCCGCATGCGCGCGTTTCGATCGCCTTCGATCAAGCGTTCCACATAGATGTAGAGATCTGTCCACACCGTCTGCGGGCAGGCATAGCCGCACCATACGCGCCCAAACAGCGCCGAGGATAGGAATATCCCGAACGAAGCCAAAATCAGCAGGCCGGTGATGTAATACACCTCCTGCGGCCACAGCTCGATGAAGAAGAAATAGAAGCGGCTGTGTTCGAAATCGACGAGGACGGCTTGATCAGGCCGCCCGACGCCGCGATCCCAGCGAAGCCAAGGCGTGACATAATAGATCGCGAGCAGCACGATCATCGCCGCCCATTTCACGTTGCGGAAAACGCCGTGCGCGAGCTTTGGATAAATCTGCTCGCGTTTCTTGTAGAGCGCGCGATGCGCCTTGGAGTTCACCGCGCGCGCGTCGATCGCGTGCTCGCCGCTCCTGTCGATCAGCGTGACCTTGCTCATGGTCCCACCTTAGGGTGGCGGCGCCGCCGCATCTTGCGGCGGCGCAACGGCGGCTAGAGGCGCATCCGGTTCGCCGCCGCCCATCTCGTGCACGTAATAGGCCAGCGCGCGCAGCGTGCCCGCGTCAAAGCGCGTCTCCCAGGCCGGCATCACGCCGCCGCGACCAAGCTCGACCTGACGGCGAATTTCCGCGCGCGAGCCGCCGTAGAGCCAGAGATCGTCGGTCAAACTCGGCGCGCCGACGCCGCGATCTCCTGCCCCGGTCGGCCCATGGCACAGCGCACATTGCTCCTGATACACCAGAGCACCCCGCGCCGCGGCGGCGGCGTTCGGCTCCAGACGCGCGCGCGCTGTCGAAATCGAAATCACGTATTCGGTGACATCGCCAATCTGGCCTGCGCTGAGTAATTGATCGCGCCCGAACGCCGGCATGAGCGACATGCGAGTCTCGGCATGGTCGGTGCGGATGCCCACGCGGAGCGTGTGCTCGATATCGGCAAGCGCGCCGCCCCAAATCCAAACGTCGTCGGCCAATACAGGATAGCCCGGCGCGCCTGCGCCGCCGGCGCCGTGGCATGTGGCGCAATAATCGCCGAACACGGATTCGCCAGCCGCGCGCGCGAATGCCTGCAATTGCGGATCGGCGGCGATGTCGGCCGCGCTGGCGACGGCTAAGCGCTCGAACATCGGCGCGCGCGCGGCGCGCATCGTTTGCACCTCAGCCGCCACATTGTTGCGATCCGACCAGTTCAGCACGCCCTTGGTGTAGCCATTGACCAGCGGCCAGGCCGGCATCAGCACCCAATAGATCACCGACGCGGCAATGCTCGCGTAGAAGATATAGAGCCACCAGCGCGGCAGCGGGTTGTCCAGTTCCTTGACGCCGTCCCATTCATGGCCCGTCGTGTCGACGCCGGTGATTTCATCGCGTTCGCGCTTATCGGCCATCGTCTTCCCCGTCCTCCAACGGCGCGTGCGCGGCGCGCTTGAATTTTTCGGCATTGGCCGGCCAGAGCGCGTAGATCAGCACGATCACGAACAACAGCGTCAGCAGCCCCAAGCCCCAGGTCTGCGCGAATTGAGCGGCTTGCGCATAGGTCATGGCGACTACCTTTGATTCTCTGGCGCTTCGGCCTGGTAGGTGTCGAAATCGACGCCCGCGCCCAGCATTTGCAGATACGCGATCAGGGCATCCATTTCGGTGACGCGCGCGGGGTCGCCGTCGAAATCGCGCACCGCCGCGCCGGGATAACGCTGCTCGAAATCATAGGCGCTGGAGTCGAGAGGATTGGCTTGCGCGCGCGCGTCCGCCGCCGCATTGGCGAGCTGCTCATCGGTGTACGGCACGCGCAACATGCGGTTGACGCGCAAATGAGCGCCCATTTGGCTGGTGTCGACCTCCGCACGCGAGAGAAACGCGTAAGGCGGCATCACCGATTCCGGCACGACCGAACGCGGGTCTTCCAAGTGCGCGCGATGCCATTCATCCGAATAGCGCCCGCCCACGCGCGCGAGATCGGGCCCGGTGCGCTTGGAGCCCCATTGGAACGGGTGATCGTACATGCTCTCGGCGGCGAGCGAATAATGGCCGTAACGCTCCACCTCATCGCGCAAGGGGCGGATCATTTGCGAGTGGCAGGTGTAACAGCCCTCTCGGATGTAAACCTGCCGCCCCGCCAATTCGAGCGGGGTGTATGGCCGCACGCCCTCCACGCGCTCGATCGTGGACTCGATGAAGAAGAGCGGCGTGATTTGCACCAGCCCGCCAATCGAGACGACCACCAGAATACCGACCAACAGGATCAGCGAGTGGCGCTCGAACCATTTGTGAAATGACCACATCGATGCGCCCCCTATTCCGCGGCGACTGGCGCGCCGCGCGCCGGGAGGTCAGCGGCGCGTTCATGCACGGGCGCTTTATCTGTGGCGGTGCGCCAGAGATTGTAGGCCATGACCAGCGCGCCGAGCAGGAACAGCACCCCGCCCAAGGCGCGGATGATGTAATACGGGTTCATCGCCTCGACGGATTCGACGAATGAATATTCGAGGAAGCCGAAATCGTTATAAGCGCGCCACATCAGCCCCTGCATGATGCCCGCCACCCACATCGAGGTGATGTAAAGCACGATGCCGATGGTTGAGAGCCAGAAGTGCCACTCGACCAGCGCGTTGGAGAAGAGCTGCTTCTTTTTCCAAAGCCACGGCGTCAGGCAATAAAGCGCGCCGAACGACACAAACCCAACCCAGCCCAGCGCGCCGGAATGCACGTGGCCGATGGTCCAATCCGTGTAGTGCGACAATGAATTGACGGTGCGGAGCGACATCACCGGCCCCTCGAACGTCGCCATGCCGTAGAAAGCGACGCTCACGACCAGCATGCGCAGCACCGGATCGGTGCGCAGCTTGTCCCATGCGCCAGAGAGCGTCATGAGCCCGTTGATCATGCCGCCCCAACTCGGCATCCAGAGCATGATCGAGAACGTCGCGCCCAGCGTCTGCGCCCATTGCGGCAGCGCCGTGTAGTGCAGATGGTGCGGGCCGGCCCAG
>CAZWQS010000005.1:0-42820 GCA_964635925.1 uncultured Terricaulis sp.
AGCGCCGCTCCGGACGGACAGGTGGGCGTGTGGTTGTAGGCGCTCGCCTGGATCGCGTGTATAGGTGCAAGCCTTTCGAGGGTTCTTATCCCTCTCTGTCCGCCAGACCTAGCCGGTTGGCGGGTGGTGTTCTTGCCTGTGGGACGTGCGCCTATGACAAGGTCGGCGCGCGCCGCGTGCGGATCAGCGAATAGATGATCGCGCCGCCGATCAGGCCAAGCGTCATCACCAGCGCCCAATGCGCTTCCAGATACGGCGCCCAGCCCAATTCCTTGGCCAACCCGAAATTCCAGATGATTTTCGCCCCGATCAGC
The DNA here is from genome assembly GCA_964635925.1 of uncultured Terricaulis sp. Lineage (GTDB taxonomy): Bacteria > Pseudomonadota > Alphaproteobacteria > Caulobacterales > Aquidulcibacteraceae > Vitreimonas. The sequence goes on from CAZWQS010000005.1 coordinate 315, forward strand.
ACCAGAACCAGCGAGAGCCCGTATTTCAGGTATTTGAAACGCGCCACGGCGGCGGCGAGCATGAAATACATCGAGCGCAAGCCAAGAATGGCGAAGATGTTGGAGGTGTAGACGATGAAGGGGTCGCGCGTGACGGCGAAGATCGCCGGCACCGAATCCACCGCGAACACCAGATCGGCGACCTCCACCATCACCAAGGCCAGAAACAGCGGTGTGGCGAACAACGCCATGCGCCCGGTTTTCGGATCGGGCTGGCGCACGAAGAAATTATGGTTGCGGATATCGTCGGTGACGCGCATGCGCCGGCGGATGAAGGCCAACAGCTTGTTGTCTTCCAGCTTGAACTCATCGGCATGGCCGGTGAGCATTTTCCAGCCGGTGTAGATCAAGAACACGGCGAAGAAATAGAGCACCCATGTCCACGTATTCACCACCGCCGCGCCCAGCGAAATGAAGCCGGCGCGGAAAACGATCGCGCCGATAATGCCCCAGAACAACACGCGATGCTGGTATTCGCGCGGCACTTGGAAATAGGCGAAGATCAGCGAGATGACGAAGATGTTGTCGAACGCGAGCGCGGTTTCGAGGAAATAGCCGGTGAAAAACTGCACCACCGCTTGCTGATTGAGGCTGCCGGCGCCGGTGTAATATTGCGGATCGGGCTGATAGACGAAGCCGACATAGAGCCCAAACAGCGCCGCGAGCGACGCGAAGCCGGTCCACATCAGCGCGCTTTTGCCGGCCGAGACGACGCCGTCCTTGCGGTTGACGACGCCCAGATCGAGCCAAAGCAGAAAGCCGATGAAGCTTAGGAAGGCGGTCCAGAGCCAAATGGGCTGACTGGCGAACTCGTTGAGAAAGAAATCCAAGGGGCCGCTCCGTATGCGCAAAACTGATCACGCGCGCGAACGGGGCGTTCGCGCGTTGTTTGCGTGACGGCTGACCACCAGCGGCCCTTCAGACGCGCGGTATCGCGGGCCTGAACGGCGCGTTGGGCGTCGAGCGAGTTGAAAGCGAACCCGTCTCCTACGTAATCAACCAATCACGTAAGGACCGCGGGGGCGGGAGGCGCAGGCCGCCTTAGGCGGGTGCTGCGGGCGAGCCGGGCGCTCTCGCTCACGATCCTCCAGTCCGACATCACGACCGCATCAGCGGTCGCCAGAGGGGCCCGGCCTGGCGCGTTTTACATAGCGCGCGTTTTATCGGAGTCAAAGGGGAAGCGTGACGCCGCGCCGCTGAGCGCTGTCGCGCCTCAAGCGTGCGGATCTCACGAGCTGCGGTCCACCGTTTGGGCGGCGGCGTCGATCGCGGCGGCGATTTGTTCGGCGGCCTCGCGCGAAACGGGGCCGCTGCGAAAGCGCAAACGCAGCGCCAGCTTCAGGTTTTGCATGGCGCGCACGACAGGGGCCGGCGCGTCCGCGGGCCCGTCAGCGCGGGCGCGCGCGAGCAAATCGTCGGCGTTGGCGCGGTTGGCGGCGAGAAACGCCTCGCCTTCGGCCGTGATGCGATAGCGCTTGCGTCCGCCATCCTCGGCCTCGATCGCGGCGAAGCCCATATCGTCGAGCCATGCAAGCGTAGGATAGATCACGCCGGGGCTGGGGCTGTAGGCGCCGCCGAAGCGTTCCTCCAGCAGCTTGATGAGTTCGTAGCCGTGGCGCGGCTGTTCGCCGATCAGCGCTAAAAGCAGCACGCGCAGCTCGCCATAATCGAACAGGCGCCGCCCATGCCGGCCGCCATGGCGGCGTCCGTGCAGATGGTGGGTCAAATCGTCAGGGCCGCGGAAATGGCGGCCTGGACCGTGGAAATGTCTATGTTTGTGTCTCATGCGTTGAGATATAATCTAGATATATCTAGAGTCAAGATATATCTGAATTGTATCGAAACATGGACTTACTCATCCGCAGATGATTGATTCCATTTGGCAAAAATACGCGCCTGGGCGCGACGGCTGCGATAGAGGAAATCGCCCGGCAGGCCGAGGCGCTGGCAAGCTTGCGCCGGCGGGGCGCTGGGGATTGGCACGCGCTCGGCCAGCGCGCCGACCGTTTTCAGCGTGGCGGCCGAAAGCGGCGAGAGAGCGTAAGCCGCGCCCAAGTCCAGCCTTTCGCGCACCGGCGGCGGCAGAAGAGAGACTGCGCCCCGCGCCATCGCTCTGCGCAGGCTTCTGGGCAGGCCCATCGCGCCGGCGCCTGATTGGAAAATCTCCAGAAACTCGATCACGATCGGATGATGCTCGAAGCGCGGCAGGCGCGCGTCGAGCATCGCCGCAAACTGCGCGTCCGACGTGAGCGGCGCTTGCACGCCGTAGAGCCGCGCAACGGGTTCGCCTTCGGCGTAGAAGCGGCGTTTCTCCGTCTCCGTGAGCGGAGCGACGAAGCGATTATACGCGTTGAGGAAGCCCCAATTGGCGGTGGCGCTCACCCAGTCGAGCAAATCGGGATCCTGCGCACTGTAGGTTTCATCAGCCGGCGTACGCCCGCGCACGCGCACATGCATGTTGACCACGCCTTGGATCACGCGCCGCGCCGCCGCCTGCGGGCCGTAGACGCCGATCATGGCGGCCATGCCGGTGCGTTGCGAGCGCCCGATCGGATCGGCCTTGTAGGCCGAGTGATCCCACACGCCCGAACGAATGCGGGCGTCGGCGAATTCGAGCAGCACGGCGGCCACGCCGCCGACGCCGAGCGCAATCGGATTTTTGAACACGCGCCACGAAACAGAATCCGGCCCGGTAAACGCCGGCGCGCCCGGCGGACTCAGGAAATCGATCTTCCAGCCGAGATAAGTATCCATGTTCAGCACGGCGGCGCTCTCTGCTTGGCTTGGCCAAGATAACGCGCCGCCGTGCAAAAGCGATCACATGGTTCAGAACCGCCCGCGCAGCGTGACGCCCCATGTGCGCGGATCGCCGGGATACGCAACGTACAGCCCCGAACCGCCCGGCGCCGCGGCGAGGAACTCAAAATATTCCTCGTCAGCGAGATTGCGGCCCCAGAAGAAGATCGCCCAATCATCGTCCGCGCGGAAACCGATGCGCCCGTTCAGAAGGCCGTAGCCTTCGACATTCAGATAACGCGAAGGCGTCGCGCTGGAGGAAAAGTCCGAGCGATAGCTGGCGTCCAGCGCGATGAAATATTCGCCTTCGCGTGAAAGAAGCTGCGCGGGGATGGCGTATTCGCCGCCGATTGAGCCCGCCCACTCGGAAATGCCCGGCAAGCGCGAGCCGGAAATATCGACCGCCTGCGGCCCGCCCGCGCCCTCAAGCGGGGCGGGCGCGTCGGGAAAGGAGACATATTCGCCATCGGTGTAAGCAGCGGCGCCGTAGATCGTGAACGCGTCGGAAACGCGCGCGGAGACATCAAGCTCCGCGCCGCGCACGCGGATTTCTTCGGCGTTGGCCAAATAGCCGCGCAGCACGCCCACGCTCGCGTTGACGACTTGCGCCTGGTAGTCCTCGATCGTGGTTTCATAGATCGTGAAATTCACGCGCGCGCCGGGCCAGGGCGTCGTCTTCACGCCGATCTCGACGTGCCTGACTTCCTCGGGCTTCACGGTCGCTGCGCTGAGAACCGGCGCGCCGCTTCCATCGGTGGGCAAGCCGCCCAGATTGAGGCCGACGGATTTGAAGCTGGTGGCGTAGGTCGCGTAGAGGTTCGCCCAGTCAGTCACATCGTAAGCGAGCGCGATCTGGCCGGAGATGTTCGTGTCGTCCGCCTCGGCCTGGTAGCTCTGCGGCGCCAGGATGGAGCGCTGCAGGGCGATGAGCGCGGGATCGCTGGTGGCCAGGCCCCCATACACCGCGCTTTGATAGTCCACCTCCTTCTGGTCGTAGTTGAAGCGCAAGCCCGGCAGCAGGCGCAGTCGATCATTGATCGCCCATTCCAATTGTCCAAACAGAGCCGCGCTCGTGTGTTCGGAGCTGATGTCGGAGGTTTGTCCGTAACCGTCGAGCAGGCCCGGCGTCAGCGCCTCAGGCGTAGGGTTGAGCAGGAAGCGCGCGGCGGCGGCGCCTTGCTCCTGCAGGCCGGTGGAATCGATGGTTTGATGGAAGGCGTAAAAGCCCAACACGAAACCGAGTTGCGGCGAGAGATCGCCAGCGTAGCGCAGCTCTTGCGACCATTGCCGCTGCTCTGAAGGATTGGCCGAGATGGTCGTCACCGGCAAGCCGAGAAAATCGCGGTCGTTGGAGGGATTCCAATCCCAGAACCGCCAGGCGGTGATCGAGGTGAGCGTGCCGGGGCCTGTATCCCAATCCACCGTCAGCGCTACGCCGCCGACATCCTGATATGATCGATGCGGGGTATCCGCGTCGGTGACGCGATCGAACGGATCAAAGCTCGGCGGCGCGTAGCCGAGGTCGGCGGCGATGGCCGCGTATTGGCGATTGGCCGTGCGCAATGTCGGCGCGACGCCGGCGGCGACCTGCGCGTAGCCCTCAGGGCGCTGGCGCGTGTAATCGGCGGCGAGCAGCACGTCCAAGCTTTCACGCGGCGCGAACAGAAGCTGGCCGCGAAAGCCCAGGTTGTTGAGGTCGTTGAGATCGTCCTGCGTGGCGGTGTTGTAGAGAAAGCCGTCGCGGTGGGTGGAGGAGAACGAGAGCCGCCCCGCCAGCGTCTGCGTAATCGGCCCGGTGATCGAGCCGCGCGCCTGGGTGTAGCCGTAATCGCCGAAACTGGCCTCAATCTCCGCATCTGGCGTGAAGCTTGGGCGGCGGGTGATGATGTTCAGCGCGCCGGCGGTGGTGTTTTTGCCGTAGAGCGTGCCTTGCGGCCCACGCAGCACTTCGATGCGCTCCACATCGAGAAAATCGAGCGTCGCCACCGCTGGGCGCGCATAGAATACGCCGTCGACGTAAAAGCCGACGCCCGGCTCGATGCCGTCATTGGTCAAGCCGAACGGCGCCCCCAGGCCGCGAATGTTCACCGCGGAATTGCGCGGGTTGGACGAATAAAACTGCACGGTCGGGATCAATTCCTTCAGCCGGTTCACATTGAACGAGCCGGAATCCTCCACGAGTTGACCCCCGATCACCGACACAGCGATAGGAACCGATTGCAGGCCTTCCTCAACGCGCCGTGCGGTGACGATGATGTCGTCGCTTTCCGCCGCGCCTTGTTGCGCGAGCGCCGCGCACGGCGCGAGCGCCGCGCACGGCGCGAACGCCGCCAAGGCAAGCGCCGCACTCGTCGATCCAAGCATCAATTTTCGCATCGTCCCTCCAAGCGCACGGGGAGGCGCGCTTCATGCGCGGAAGAACGAAGGATTAGCGCGCGCGGATCAATAAACGCGCGCTGAAGCGTGGGTTTAGCTGTTTGCGACGTTACCAGGCCGTAAGCGTGCGCTTAGGTGTGTTCCGGCGCGTCGTCTTTCGCCAGCAGCAGATACATCGCCGGCGTCACGATCCGCGCCACTAAAGTGGAGCTGATCAGCCCGCCAATCAGCACCATGGCGATGGGCGAAAAGAGCGGCGAATCTTCCAGCAGCAGCGGCGTCATGCCCCCGATCGCGGTGGCGCTGGTCAGCAGCACGGGCAGGAAGCGCACTTCGCCCGCTTGCTCGATCGCCTCGCGCAGCGCTACGCCGCGCGCGCGCAATTGGTTGGCGAACTCGACCAGCAGGATGGAGTTTTTGATCTCGATGCCTATCAGTGCGACGAAGCCAATCACCGCCGTGAATGAAAGCGATTCACCGCCGATCCACAACGCGATCAAGCCGCCCATGATGCCGAACGGAATGACGAACGCGACCACGGCCGTCACGGCGAAAGTGCGGAACTCCAGCAGCAGCACGGCCAGCACGCCGAAGATGGCGATGAGAATGGCCGGGCCCAAGCCGCTGAAACTCCGCGCCGAAGCTTCCGCTTCGCCGCCATAGGAAATCGCGTAGCCGGGCGGCAGGCGCACGCCCTCCAATTGCCGCGCCACCTCGTTGGTGACGGCGCTGATCAGATAGCCCGATTGCGTGTACGCGGTGATGGTGACGGTGCGCTGGCGTTGCAGGCGATCGATGGAAGCGGGGCCGCTTTCCATCGTCGGCTGCGCAATCTCGGTAAGCGGCAAGGCGCCGCCTTGGCCGTTCCAAACATAGAGCCGCTGCAGCGCCTCCAGCGGCATCGCATCCTCACGCGGCGCGCGCAGCACGATCGGGAATGCGTCGCCCGCGGGATCTCGGAATTGCGCAACAGCCTGGCCGGCCACGGCGATGCGCAACGCGGCATCCACGGCGCCGGCCGGCACGCCGCGCAGCGCGGTGGCGCCGGAATCGATATTGAGTTCGAGATCGAGCAGCCGCTCGGCGGCGGGGTTGGAAATGTCGCGCGTGCCGGGCGTTTCGCGCACGATGCGCGTCACCTCTTCAGCGAGCTCGCCAATGGCGGCGAGATCGGGGCCGCTGATGCGCACCGCGATCGGCGCCTCGATCGGCGGGCCGTTGGAGAAGCGCCTGAAATTGATGCGCGCGCCGGGATAAGCGCTGAGCTTTTCGCGAATTTCGCTGACCGTGTGCGCGCCCTCATTGCGCTTCCATTGGTGGAAGCGGCCATAGATTTGGCCGAGATTGGAAAGTTGTTCGGGCGGAATTTCGTTGTAGTAGATTTGCGGATTGCCGCGCCCGGTATTGGCGAAGCGCCATTCGATCTCCGGATATTGCGCCAGCACCGAATCCGCGAACGTGACGGCGCGATCGGTCTCGCTGACGGACGCGCCCTGCGGTGTTTCGATATCGACCAGGAAATACGGGCTGTCGTTTTCTGGGAACAGCGAAAAGCCGAGCTTGGGGATCAGCCCGAGCGAAAGGAAAAACGCCGCCAGGCCGAAAATCACCGTCTTGCGCGGATGCGCGAGCGCGAGGTGCAAAGCGGGGCGATAGATGTTGTGGATGGCGCCCATCGTCACGTCGAGCACGGCGTTGGACTTGCCGGAGTCCTCGCGCGGCAGGAGGCGGCTGGCGAGGAAGGGGATGATCGTCAGCGCCACCACGAGCGAGGCGATGATCGTCATCACCACCGCCACCGGCAGCGAACGCACAAACGCGCCCGCGCCCTCGGGCAACGCCATGATGGGCAGGAACGCAAACAGCAACGTGGCGGTGCAGCCGATGACGGCGACGTTGATTTCGCTCACCCCCGCGATCGCGGCTTCGCGCGGGCTCATGCCGCTGCGCAGGTGGCGGGCGATGTTTTCGGTGACGACGATGCTGTCGTCCACCAGGAGGCCGAGCGCCAACACAAAGCCGGCGATGGAGAGCTGATTGAGCGTGAAGCCAAGCTCCTGGATCGCCACCACGCCGATGGCGAGCGACAGCGGGATCGACACCATCACCACCATGGAGGCGCGAAAGCCCAGCGGCAGCAGCGTCAACAGCACCAGAAAAATGGCGATGGTGAAATCGCGTCCCAGCGTGCCAAGGCGGTGGGCCACGGTTTCCGATTGATCGAACGCGCGGTGCAGCGTGATGTTGGCGGGCAGCGAGCGCTCGAACGCGTCGATCTGAGCATTCACGCCGCGCACCACGTCAAACACGTTCTCGCCCAGCTTCGCCTGCACGCTGACGAACACCGCGCGCTGGCCGTTGAAGCGCGTCACATGCGTGCGCTCGTCATTGGCCCAGGCCACGTCCGCAACGGCGCCGACATTCACCAGCGAACCATCGGCGGCGCGCAGCGGCACGGCGCGGATTTCATCCAGGCTCTCGAAAGACCCCGCGCCTTGCACGTTGAAGCGCCGCCCACCGGCTTCCACCGCGCCGATCGGCGCATCCTGGCCCTGGCGCTGGATTGCTTCAGCCACCGAGGTGAGCGGCAAACGATAAGCGGCGAGACGATCGAGATCAGCGGCGACGCGCACCTCAGCCGGGGGGGCGCCCCACACATCGGCCTGCTGCACGCCGGGCGCGCGCTCCACCGCATCGCGCAACGCCTTGGCGTAAGCTTCCATTTGCCGGAACGAGGCGTCCTCGCTGGTCAGCGCCATCTGCGCCACCGCGGCTTCGGCTGGATTGAAGCGGCGCATGCGGATATCGGCCACGCCGTCCGGCAAACGCGGGCGCACCACGTTTACTTCGCGCACGACCTCGCTGAATTTTTCCTGCGCGTCCTCGCCCCACTCGAACTCGACGCTGATCACCGCCACGCCGGTGCGGCTGTAGGATTGTAGCTCGCGGACCTGATCGATTTCATTGATCGCGTTCTCGATCGGGATGGCGACGAGGCGTTCCATCTGCTCGGCGTCCGCGCCAGGCAACACGACGGCGACTGAAACGCCGGGAAACTCGGTGACCGGATCTTCCGATTTGGGAATCGAGATAATGGCGCCGACGCCGAGCGCGATCAGCAGCAGAAACACGACCGCGGTGAATTGCCAACGATCGACGAAGAAGCGGGTGATGGCCTGCATCTAGGCGCCGGCGGCGATGCGAACGGTCTCGCCGTCGCGCACATAGGCCGCGCCCTCGGAAATCACGCGATCGCCTGGCGCGAGGCCTTCGACAACCAGCACGCCCGCTTGCGAAATGCCGGCCGTGCGCACCGCGCGGCGGCGCGCCACGTTCTGCGCATCGACCACGAACACCACGCCCTGATCGGCGCGCGCATCGAGCAGCGCCAAGGGCGGCACGAGTAGCGCTGCGCTGATCTGCGCCGATGCGGCCGCGGCGATGCTCACCTCCGCCACCATGCCGCTGCGCAGCGCTTGGGGCGTGCTGATTTCGATCTCGACCTCGAACGCGCCAGTCAGCGCATCGCTTTGCGCGCCGACGCGGGTGACGCGCGCCTCCAACGCCGCTTCGCCCAGCACCGGCACATGCACGCGCGCGGCGTCGCCTAAGCGAATGCGCGCGGCTTCAGAAGAAGACACGGGCGCACGCACGACAAAGCCCGAGCCCGCTTCGCCCAGCACTAGGATCGGCGCGCCGGCCGCCACGCTCTGCGCGGGCTCGGCCGCGCGGCGCAGGATCACGCCGTCGGCGGGCGCGGTCAGCACGGAGGTGTCGCTCGCGCGCTCGACCGCCAGGCGCGCCGCTTCCAGCCGCGCTTCGGAGACGAAGCCGCGGTCGAACAATTCTTGCGTGCGCATCAGATCGCGCTCGGCGTTGGCGCGGGCGAGGGCGGCTTCGTTCGGATTGGCGCCCACGCTCGTGCGGCGCAGCACAGCCAAGCGCTGGCCGCGGCGCACCATGTCGCCGGAATCCACAGCGATGGAGGCGATCACGCCGGGCGCGTTGAAGGCGAGTTGCGGCTCGCGGCGGAAGCCAACGAGGCCGCTGGCCCGCACAGCGCCGGCGGCTGTGGCGGGGGCGGCTTCCACCACCGCCACAAGGGGCTGCTCCGTTTCAGCGGTGCGCGCCCCGCTATCGCCGCCGCAGGCGGCGGCGAGCGCGGCCAACGCGGCGATTAGGCTGGCGCGGACGGAAAAAAGCGCGTTCTGCACGGAAGCATCCCTATCACTAAATCGTATAGGATTTGTTCAGCCCTCACAAGGAGAAGCCTTGCGGCACCGAGGCTTGACAGTGTCTAGCAGGCGCTTGACACTGTCAAGTTGGAAACGAAGCGAGAGAGTGTTTGTGAAGCCGCCCGAGGATCTGCGCCGCCGCGTGCTGGACGCCAGCCTCGCCCTGATCGCCAGCGAGGGGCTTGAGGCGTTTTCGATGCGCGAGGTCGCGCGCCGCGCGGGCGTCAGCCATCAGGCGCCCTATCATCACTTCCCCGACCGCGAAGCGATCATGGCCGCGATCGTGGCCGAAGGCTTCGCGCGGCTGCGCGAGGAAACGCTGGCTGCGGGCGAAGGCGCGAGCGACGCGTTCGATCGCTTAACGCGCATCGGGCGCGCTTATGTCGGCTTTGCCTTGCGCCACCCGGCGCATTTCAAACTGATGTTTCGCTCCGAATGGGTGGACGCGGAAAAGCACGCGGAGGCCGGCGCCTGCGCCGAAGGCGCATTCGGCGTGCTGTCGCAAGCCATCGCCGCGATCGTGCGCACGGAAGGCGGCGAAGCAGACCGTACGACGCTCATGACCGCATGGTCACTCGCGCACGGGCTGGCGACGTTGATGTTGGAAGGCAAGTTTGAAAAAATGTTGGGTGCGACGGACGAGCGGCAACCGGCGATCGATGCAGTGTTCGCGCAGTTCGAGGCGATGATGCGCGCGCGCTAAGCGGGGCGCTGCAGCTCAAGCTGGATCACGTCCGTGCGCCCGGTGCGGAAACCGGCCTCGCAATAGGCGAGATACATAAGCCACAAACGCTTGAAGCGCTCGTCGAACCCGAGCTTCTGAATGGCGCCCCATTTGGCGCTGAAGCGGCGCGCCCACTCGGCCAATGTCTCCGCATAGCTTGCGCCGAATGCGTCATAACCGCGCCAGATCAGCCCCGCTTGCGCGGTTTGCGCGCGCAGCGCCTTCACGCTCGCCAGCATGCCGCCCGGAAAAATGAAATGCTGGATGAAATCGGCGGCGCGGCGATACTCGGCGAACAAATCGTCGCGAATAGTGATGATTTGCAGCATGGCGCGCCCGCCTGGCTTCAGCAGCTCGCGCAGCTTGGCGAAATAGGCGGGCCAATATTTCTCGCCCACAGCTTCGAACATTTCGATCGAAACGATGGAATCATACTGGCCTTCAGAGTCGCGATAGTCGACACGGCGAATATCCACGCGATCCGTCAAATTCTGACGGCGCATTCGGGCGCTGGCGTAATCCCATTGCGCCTTGCTGATGGTGAGCCCGGTGACGCGCGCGCCGTAATCGCGCGCCGCCGCCTCGGCGAAGCCGCCCCAACCGCAGCCGATCTCCAGCACGCGCTGCCCCGGCTTCAGCGATAATCGATCCGCGATAGCGCGATATTTGTGGTGCTGGGCCTCTTCCAACGTGCGTGCACCCAGATCAAAGCGCGCCGATGAATAGGTCATCGACGGATCAAGCCACGCTTCAAAGAAGCTGTTGCCCAGATCATAGTGCGCCAGGATGTTACGCTTCGCGCCCGCGCGCGTGTTGGCGCGCCCCAAATGGCGCAGGAAATTCAGCGCGCGCAGCGCCAAGCCGCCGGTGACGTAGCGCATGATCTGCTCGGCGTTCGCGGCAAGCAGCGTCATCACCTTGGCGAGGTCGGGCGTGCTCCACTCGCCGGCGATGTAGGATTCGGCAAAGCCGATATCGCCGCTCTTTATGATGCGGCGCAGCAGGCGATAATCGCGAATAAGCAAAGCGGCGTGGACGCCCGCGCCATCGCCAAAGCGCAGCGTTTCGCCGTTCGGCGTCACCAGAATCAGCGCGCCGCCGCGCAAATTCAGCAGCGCCAGCAGCACCGCTTTGCTGCTGGCGGGAAGGCCGGAAAGGCCCATGATCCGCGCAGGCGTGGCGCGCGCGTCCGCTTCGTGAGCGCTGCGCGCCACATCTGGCTGGCTGAGCGGATTCAGCAAGCGTGTCATTGTGAGTAAGATAGGGCGGCGCGCCGGGCGGGACATCCCAACGCACTGAAATTTTACCGGCGCGCGCGCTGGAGTTCCGCGCTATGTCGTCTTGAAGGCGAACGCCTGAGATTAACGCTCGCCCCCGCCCAGCGTTTTGTAGAGCGTCACGAAATTCGCCGCTCGCGCCACGCGCGCGGCCACCAGGCCTTGTTCGGCGGCGTAGGACGAACGCTGCGCATCCAAGAGGCTCAGATAATTATCAATGCCCTCGCGGTAGCGCGCATCCGAGAGGCGATAGGATTCGCTGGCCGCATACGCCAGCCGTTCGCGCGCGGCGAGCTCATCGCCGATCGCGGCGCGGGTGGCGAGCGCATCAGCCACTTCACGGAACGCCACTTGGATCGCACGTTCATATTGCGCCACGGCGATGTCGCGGTCAGCGTTGGCGACGCCGAGGCCCGAGACCAGCGCTCCGCCCTGGAAGATCGGGATGCTGACCTGCGGCGTGAAGCTCCAGATCTCGTTCGAGATGCCGGTGAACAGGTTTTCAAATTGCGGATCGGCCTCGCCGGCGAACCCGGTCAGGCTGATGCGCGGGAAGAACGCCGCGCGCGCGGCGCCGATATTGGCGTTGGCCGCGCGCAGCGTGTGCTCGGCGCCGCGAATGTCGGGGCGATTGAGCAGCACGTCCGAGGGCAGGCCCGCGGGCAGCGCCTCCACGCCGAAGCGCACGTCGGCGATCGCGGTGGGGCGCAGATGTTCCGGCAGCGGCGCGCCCAGCAGCAGCGCCAGCGCGTTCTCATCGCGCGCGACCTGGGCGGTGAAACGCGCGTAATCGGCGCGCGCGGTTTCCACGATGGTTTGCGCACGATGCACGTCAAGCTGCGAGGCCGCGCCCGCTTCAAAGCGCTGCTGCGTCAACGACATCGATTGCGCTTGGCTTTCGTAAGTACCTTGCGCGAGGCGCAGCAATTCCAGATCGCCGGCATAGGTGAGGTAGGCGTTCGCCACCTCGGCGATCAGGCTGATCTGCACGCTGTCGCGCGCGTCGGCCGTCGCGAAATAACGCTGCAATGCCGCGCGATTGAGGCTGCGCACGCGCCCGAACAGGTCGAGTTCGAAATTGGTGATCCCGACGCCGGCGCTGTATTGGCGCTCGACCGTGGAGCCGCCCTGGCCGCCAGGCGTGACGCCGGTGATGTCGCCAGAGCCCACAGCGTTGACGCTTGGCAGCGATTGCGCGCGCTGCACCCCGTATTGCGCCCGCGCGCGCTCGATATTGAGCGCGGCCACGCGCAGGTCGCGGTTTTCTTCCAGCGCAAGGTCGATCAATTGCGCGAGCTTTTCGTCGGCGAAGAACGCGCGCCATTCGGGCAGCGCGGCTTGGCCGGCGGTTTGCTCGGCCTGCGCACTTTCGGGCCAGGCGTTTGGCGTCGGTAGAGCGGGGCGATCATAGCCCGGCTCAAGCACCGCGCAGGCGCTGAGCGCGACGGCCGCGAGGGGGAGGAAAGCGCGGCGCATCATTCAGCGGCTCCAGGATGTTCAGCGGCCGCGGGCGGCTTGCGCTTGAACCATTGGCGTTCAAACAAGTGATTGATGCCGACGAAGAAGAACGGCGTCAGCAGCGGCACAAGCAGCGTCGCCGCCAGCATGCCCCCGATCACGGCGGTGCCGATCGCGTTCTGCGCGCCCGAGCCCGCGCCGTTGGCCAGCGCCATCGGCAACACGCCGAAGATGAACGCGAACGACGTCATCAGGATCGGCCGCATGCGGATGCGCGCGGCTTCCATGGCGGCTTGCGCCCAAGTGCGTCCTTGTTCGGCCAGGTGGCGCGCGAATTCCACGATCAGGATCGCGTTCTTCGCGGCAAGACCCATGGTGGTGAGCAGGCCGACCTGGAAGTAGATGTCGTTGGACATGCCGCGCAGGTTCGCCGCCAGCGCCGCGCCGAGCAGGCCAAGCGGCACGACGATCAGCACCGCGAGCGGAATGGTCCAGCTCTCGTAGAGCGCGGCCAAGCACAAGAACACGACCAGCAGCGACAACGCATAGAGCAGCGGCGCCTGTGCGCCGGATTGGCGCTCTTCGTAGGACATGCCTGTCCAATCGACGCCGACGCCCGCCGGCAATTGCGCCACCGCCGCTTCCATCCGCGACATCGCTTCGCCGGAGCTGACGCCCGGGGCGCCTTGGCCTTGAAGGTTATACGACGCCGAGCCGTTGAAGCGCTCGAGACGCGGCGACGCCGAGATCCAGTCCGCCTTGGTGAACGCGGTGAACGGCACCATGCCGCCATTGGCGCTGCGCACATGCCATTGGCCGAGGTCTTCCGGGACCATGCGGAACGGTGCATCGCCTTGCATCAGCACGCGCTTGATGCGGCCGCGATCGACGAAATCGTTGACGTAGGTGCCGCCCCAGGCGCCCGCGAGCGTTGCGTTGATGTCGGGCACGGAAACGCCGAGCGCGGCGGCCGCGTGCTGATCGATATCAAGGTGCAATTGGGCGGTGTCTTCCATGCCGTTCGGGCGCACTTGCATCAGGCGCTGGTCCTGCGCGGCGACGCCCAGCAATTGGTTGCGTGCGCCCAGGAATTGTTCGCGCGGCAGGTTGCCGACATTGACGAGCTGCATGTCGAAGCCGGCGGAGATGCCAAGCTCGGACACCGCGGGCGGCAGCACGGGGAACACCATCGCGTCGCGGATTTGGCTCACGGCCCCGAACGTGCGCCCGACGATTGCCGCCGCATGGTCGCGCCCGCTGCGTTCGCTCCAATCCTTGAGCTGCACGAACATGAGGCCTTGGTTTTGGCCCGCGCCCGCGAAGCTGAAGCCCACGACCGAGAAGGTGGATGATACGCCGGGCTCTTCGTTCAGCAGATAGCCTTCCACTTGGCGCATGACCGCCGAGGTGCGCTCCATCGAAGCGCCGGCGGGCAATTGCACGATGGTGATGAAGAAGCCCTGGTCTTCCTCCGGGAAGAAGGAGGAGGGCAGGCGCACGAACAGCAGCCCAAGCGCCACCAGGATCACCGCGTAAATGCCCAGCACACGCTTGCCCGCTTTCGGCGCCAACGTGCGGCCGAGGATCCCCTGGTATTTTTCCGACAGCCAATTTAGGCCGGTGTTGAAGCGCGTGAACACCGCGCCCACGCGCGAGCCTTCGCGCCGCGGCGGCTCATGGCGCAGCAATGTGGATGTGAGCGCGGGGATCAGCGTCAGCGCCATCAGCACCGAGAGCGACATCGCCGAGACGATGGTGATGGAGAATTGGCGATAGATAACGCCGGTCGACCCCGGGAAGAACGCCATCGGGATGAACACCGCCGAAAGCACAAGCGCGATGCCGATCAGCGCGCCGGTGATCTGGTCCATCGATTTCTTGGTGGCTTCCTTCGGGCTGAGCCCTTCCTCGCGCATCACGCGTTCGACGTTTTCGACCACGACGATGGCGTCATCGACCAGAAGGCCGATGGCCAGCACCATGGCGAACATGGTCAGCGTGTTGATGGAGAAGCCGAACACCGCCAGCACGCCGAACGTGCCGAGCAGCACGATCGGCACCGTGATGGTGGGGATGATGGTGGCGCGCCAGCTCTGCAGGAACAGGAACATCACCAGGAAGACGAGCACGACAGCTTCCGCGAGCGTCTTCACCACCTCTTCGATCGATTTTTCGACGAAGGGCGTGGTGTCATACGGGAAATTGACGTTGATGCCGGCGGGGAAGTTCGGGCGCAGCTCTTCGATCGTGTGACGCACGCGCTCGGAGGTCGACACCGCGTTGGCGCCAGAGGCCAGGCGGATGGCGAGGCCCGAAGCAGGCTGGCCGTTGAAGCGGCTGTCGAACGCGTAGCTTTCCGAGCCAAGCTCCACACGTGCGACATCGCCGAGGCGAAGCGCCGATCCGTCAGGCAGCGTGCGCAACAGGATGTCGCGGAATTGCTCGGGCGTTTGCAACAGCGATTGCGCCGAGACGGTCGCGTTGAGCTGTTGGCCTTCAACGCTGGGCAAGCCGCCGATTTGGCCGGCGGAGACCTCGGCGTTCTGCGCGCGGATGGCGGCGGTGATGTCGCCCGGCGTCAGCGAAAACGCTTGCAGTTTGCCGGGGTCGAGCCAGATGCGCATCGCGTAGGAGGCGCCAAAGAGCTGCACCTCGCCCACGCCTTCAACGCGGCTCAATCGGTCTTGCAGAACCGAGGCGCCGAAATCGGCGAGGTCGGTTGAGGTGACGTCGGGCGATTCCGAAATCATGCCGACGATCATCAGGAACGAGTTGGCGGATTTCGTCACCGTCACGCCTTGCTGCTGCACCACTTGCGGCAACAGCGGCAGCGCGTTCTGAACTTTGTTCTGAACCTGCACCTGCGCGATGTCGGGATCGGTGCCTTGCTCGAACGTCAGCGTGATCGACGCCGAGCCCGAGGCGTCGCTGCTGGCGCTCATGTAGCGCAGATTGTCGATGCCCTGCATCTGGCGCTCGATCACCTGCGTAACCGTGTCCTCCACGGTTTGCGCGGAGGCGCCGGGATAAGTGGCGCTGACCGAGACGCTGGGCGGCGCGATCTCCGGATATTGCGACACCGGCAGCGTGAACACCGCGAGCGCGCCCGCAAGCGCGATCACGATCGCGACGACCCATGCGAAGATGGGGCGTTCAATGAAAAAACGAGCCATGTGGAATTAGCCTTGCCGGCCGCGAAGCGTTTCGAGAGCGCCTTGCTGCTGCGGGGGTTGAGTGGGTTCGGCGGCGATTGCGGGCGCGCCGGGGCGCACGCGCTGCGCGCCCTCGACGATCAGCCGGTCGCCGGGATTGAGGCCGGACAGCACGATCCAGCGATCACCCGAGGTCGCGCCGGTTTCAAGCACGCGCTCTTCGACCACGTTTTCCTTGTTGAGGATCAACGCCACCGCTTCGCCGCGCGCGTTGCGCGTCACGCCGCGCTGGGGCGCCAGGATCGCGTCGGGATCGACGCCTTGCGAGACTTCCGCGGTCACGAACATGCCGGGCAGCAGCGAGCGGTTGGCGTTCGGAAAGAGCGCGCGCAGGCGCACCGTGCCGGTGCTTTGGTTCACCGTGATGTCGGAGAATTGCAGCGTGCCTTCCACCGGGTAGGTGCTGCCGTCTTCGAGGATGAGACGCACCGTGGCGCGATCGCTGTTGGCGCCGCTCGCGGCCATGGCGCTGCGCAGGCGCAGCAGGTCGCCGCTCGATTGGCTCATGTCCACATAGACGCGGTCGATCTGTTGGATGACGGCGAACGGCGCGGCTTGCGCCGGCGTGGCGAGCGCGCCAGGCGTCACCGACGAAGCGCCGATGATGCCGCTGATCGGCGCGGTCACGCGCGTATAGCCGACGGAGATGCGCGCATTCTGTAATTGGCCGGCGGCGGCGTTCGCGGCGGCGCGGGCGTCGTCATATTCTTGCTGGGAGACCGCATTGATCGCCAGCAGGCGCTCATAGCGCTCGAAGCGCGCGCGCGTTGACGCAGCGTTAGCTTGTGCGCTTGCGAGATCAGCCTGCGCGGGGCCGGCGTCGATCTCATAAAGAAGCTGGCCGGCGCGCACCGCCGCGCCTTCGACAAAGTTTCGGCTGCGCACGATTCCGCCGATTTGCGGGCGCACCTCTGAAACTTGGAACGCGCTCACGCGACCCGGCAAGCGGATCGTCATCTCGTGCGCTTCCGCCGCGATTTCCACAACTCCGACCTGTGCGGCGGGAGGCGGGCCGTCTTGCGCGTTCGAGCCGCCGCACGCGGCCAGGCCCAAAGCCAAAGCCAGCGCCAGACCTGAAAGGCCCGCTGTTTGAAGCCGCATCACCACTTCCCCGCGCATGAACGGCCTCTTTAAGAATGGCCGTAAAAACAATACATAATATGTGAGAATGAATATTCACTCTCGCGCCGCTGGACATGTGGCGAGAATTGATCCACGTCAAGGGGAGGCCACAATGAATTTTTTGAGATTGATTCAATCTTCATGAGTGTTGACGCAACAGACACAGAATTGAGCCGGGCGGACCTACGCCGAGCCCAAGTTCTGGACGCCGCCGTGCTTTGCTTCGGCCGCTCGGGCTTCCACGGCGCCTCCATGGCCGATATCGCCGCCGAAGCGGCGATGAGCGTCGGCCAGATTTACCGCTACTTTGCCAACAAGGAGGCGATCATCGCCTCGATCGTCGCCCGCGACATGGCCGAGGCGGCCAAGCTGATGGATGAGATGCGGGCTGGGGGCGGGGACGCGGTCGAGGAATTGGTCGCCGTCATGCGGTATAAGATGGAGCACCTGGACGATCCGGTGCGCGCCGCGCTGTCGCTGGAAATCCTGGCCGAAGCCGCCCGCAACCCGCGCGTCGCCGAAATCGTGCGCGAGGCCGATCAGATGGGGCGGAGCTGGCTGCGCGAGCTGTTGGCGCGCGACGGCGGCTCCTCCGACTGCCTGGAAGCGCGCATGGATATGATCGCGGTGATGATCGAGGGCTGGACATTGCGCCTGGTGCGCAATCCCGATGGCGACCGCGAAGCCTATCTCACCTCGTTGCGTGACATGTTGCGCCACCTGTTCGCCGGCCCGGACGCCGCCTGCTACGGCTAAACAATTGCCGCGTTAGACGAATTCCGCCTATACGAGCGGCCAAGCCATGGCCCTCGACCAGCCCCGGACCCATCGCCTCGCCAACGCGAAGGCGCCGGCCCACTGGGCCGCCCTGCGCGAGCGCGGCGCGGCGTGGGGCCCGGCCTTTCTTGGCTTCGTGTATCGCTTGTTTGGCCGCGGGTTTTGCCTCGTGGCGATGGCGCCGGTCATCCTTTATTTCTTCGCCACCGGCGCGCGCCAGCGGCGCGCTTCTGTCGATTATCTGCGCCGCGTTTGGGCGTTCAGCGGCGGGGCGGGGCGGCCTGGGCTCTGGCATGCGTTGCGGCATTTCTTCGCCTTCGGCGAATCGTTGGTGGATCGCTTCGGCGCCTGGATCGGCCAGGTCGATCGCGCCCATGTCGACGCCATCGACGGTGCGGCGTTCGACGCCATGCGCGCGGACTCGCGCGGCACGCTGATCTTGTCGGCCCATGTGGGCGCGACCGAGATCGTGCGCGCCATCGCCTCACGCGATCAGAAGCGGCCGATTTCGATCGTGATCCATTCACCGCACGCGGCGGGCTACAATCAACTCATCCAGCGCTTCGCGCCGCAGAGCCAAGTGTCGCTAATCCAGGCCGCCGATTTCGGGATCAGTGCGGCGGTGGCGATCTCGGCGGCGATCGAACGCGGCGAGTGGGTGGTGATGATGGGCGATCGGATGCCCGTCAGCGGCGGGGAAGGGCGTTCGATTACCACCGGTTTTCTCGGCGCGCCAGCGTACTTTCCGCAAGGGCCGTTTGTGATGGCTGCGGCGTTGCGCTGCCCGATCTACACGCTCTTCTGCGTGCGGCAAAAGGGCGGTTACAGGGCCGAGGTGGCGTTGCTCTCGGAAGGGGTCGCGGCGCCCAAATCTCAACGCGCCGCGATCCTTGCCGGCTTGGTTGAGCGCTATGCGCGCGCGCTGGAGCTTCTGCTGCAGAGGGCGCCCTACCAATGGTTCAATTTCTATGATTATTGGGCCGACCAAGGGGATGGCGGGGCGCGACGACGTGACGGAAAAGACGCAGAGAATTGACCTGGGCGACGCCAATCTCGGTATCGCCGAGGTCTGGCGGCTGGCCAATCAGCAGGTCGAGCCGGCGCTGAGCCAAGCCGTGCTCGCGCGCGTTGGCCGTTCGGCGGCGCATGTCGAGAATATGCTGGCGCGTGATGGCGTGATCTATGGCGTCACCACCGGTTATGGCGACAGCGTAACGCGCGGGGTGCCCCCCGAATTGGTGCCGGAGCTGCCGCTGCATCTTTCGCGTTTCCACGGCTGCGGCATGGGCCGTTTCCTGACGCCGATGGAGACGCGCGCGGTGATGGCGGTGCGCCTGGCCGCGCTGCTGCGCGGCTGGTCCGGCGTATCGACCGATCTGGTCACGCTGCTCAACGAAATGATCAAGCGCGACATCCTCCCGCTCATTCCCGCGGAAGGCAGCGTCGGCGCGTCGGGCGATCTCACCCCGCTCAGTTATATCGTCGGCGCGCTGGTGGGCGAGCGCGACGTGTTGTTTGAAGGGCGGCGCATGCCGGCTTCGGCCGCGTTCGCCGAAACGGGTTTGAAGCCGATCACGCTGCGCCCGAAGGAAGCGCTGGCGGTGATGAACGGCACGGCCGTGATGACCGGCCTTGCCGCGATCGCGTTTGTGCGGGCCGAGGGCTTGGCGCGCCTCAGCACGCGCCTGACGGCGATGGCCTCTATGGCGCTTTTGGGCAATCCCAAGCATTTCGATCCGCGCCTAAGCCTTGCCAAGCCGCACGCCGGGCAGGGCCGCGTGGCCGCGCGTATCGCCGCCGATCTTTCGCTGTTTGAAAAATTGCATGCGCCTTCGCGGCTGCAGGATCGCTATTCGATCCGCTGCGCCCCGCACGTAATCGGCGTGCTGGAGGATATGCTGGCCCCGTTCAAGGCCGTGGTCGAAACCGAGATCAACAGCGCCAACGACAATCCCTTGTTCGATCCCGAAACCGGCGATGTGCTGCATGGCGGCCATTTCTACGGCGGCCACATCGCCTTCGTGATGGACAGCATGAAGAACCTGGTCGCCAATCTGGCCGATCTGATGGATCGCCAATTCGCGCTCCTGGTCGATACGCGTTTCAACAACGGTTTGCCGTCCAATCTCTCGGGCGCGGAAGGCGCGCGCGCGCCGATCAATCATGGCCTGAAGGCGGTGCAGATCGGGGTGTCGGCGTGGACGGCCGAAGCACTGAAGAACACCATGCCGGCCAGCGTGTTCTCGCGCTCGACCGAGTGCCACAACCAGGACAAGGTCTCGATGGGCACCATCGCCGCGCGCGATTGCCTGCGCGTGCTGGAGCTGACTGAGCAAGTCGCCGCCGCGCATGTCATCGCTTGCGCGCAGGGCATGAAGCTGCGCGTGCGCCAGGGCGAGATCAATGCCGGCATGATTCCGCCGGGCGTCGCGGCGCTTATGGAGATCGCGCCGACGATCGCCGAGGACGCCCCGCTCGATAAGCGCCTGGCCGATCTGACCGCCGCGATCGCACGGCGCGAGTGGCGCATGGATTGGCCCGGCGATGCGGAGATGGCCGAATGAAGGCGATCGTCAGCGCTTCCGCCGAAGCGACGCCGCAATTTTATGATCTCGATCCGCTCAACATCGTCTGGCACGGCAATTATCCGAAATATCTGGAGCTTGGCCGCTGCGCTTTGATGGAGAAGATCGGCTACGGCTACGATGAAATGGCCGCGTCCGGCTACGTGTGGCCGTTTATCGACTACCGGATGCGTTATGCGCGCCCGATGCGGCTCAATACGCCCGTGCGGATCACAGCGGGGATTGTGGAATGGGAAAGCATGATGCGCATCGTCTACGCGATCGAGGAGGCGGGAAGCGGTGCGCGCGTGATGCGCGCCAGCTCATCGCAGGTCGCGGTCAGCATCGAAACCAACGAGATGCAATGGCAATCGCCCCAGGCATTCTTGGACAAGCTTGCGCCATTCTTGCCGCGCTCGTCCTGAGCTTTTCCGGCGCCGCCTTCGCGCAATGCGCTGATCCGATGCGGCTGGCGGCGGAATATGGCGCGTTCGGCTTCACGCAGACGCGCCATTTGAGCGGCGTGCGCGCGCCCTTGGTGTCGCGCGGGCAAGCCATCGTCGCCGAAGGACGGGTGGATTGGCGCGTCACGCAGCCCTTGGACATCCGCACCGTGATCACCCCAGCCGGCATCGCCCAATCGGTTGAAGGCGGCCCGCCGCAGCGATTAGGCGGGCAGGGCGATGCGTTTCTCTCCAGCGCCGGCTTGCTTGGCCTGCTCTCGGGCGATCTTTCATCGCTCGCCAATCATTACGACATCGCGCGCGCGCCGGGCGGCGCGGGCGGCGCGTGGCGCCTGCGGCTGACGCCGAAATCGGCGGGCATGGCGCGGTTTGTGTCGTACATCGAAGCGGCCGGCTGCGAGCGCGTGTCGAATGTGGAGGTGCGCCAGGCCAATGGCGATTGGATGGAGATCGTCTTGAGTCCGGCGGAGGGCTGAGCGCGCCATGCGCGGCTGGGGGGCCATCCTTTGCGCGATCTGGGTTGCGGCGGCGTGCGCCATCATCGGCGTGCGCAGCGACGGCGGCCGCGCGTTCGACACCGACATCCAAAATCTTCTCCCGCAAAACGCGCTGGAGCCGGTGGTGCGCGCCGCGATCGCGGACGCCAGCCAAGTCGCCTCCGGCCGCGTCGCGGTGCTGATCTCGGGCGAGGATTTTGTGCGCGTCAGCGATGCGCGCGCAGATCTGGAAGCCGCGCTGGCCGCTACCGGCTTCTTCACGCCCGATGGCGCCGGCGGCGAAGCCGCCGCGCGCTGGGTCTACGCCAATCGCAACGCGTTGCTTTGCGAAACCGATCCCGCACGCTTTGATGCGGATGCGGTGATCGCTCGCGCCAATGCGTTGCTCTATTCCCCGCTCGCGCCGGTTTCAGGTGAGATGCTGGCGCGCGATCCGTTCCTGCTGACGCTGCAATTGGCGCAATGCCTCTCGCCGCAAACCGGCGCGCCCACGGGCGACGCGGCGCTGGTGACAGGCGCGCTCAACGCGTCGGCCTTCCGGCTCGACGTGCAGGACGCCGTCACCGGCGCTTATGAAACCTGGCGGGCGCGCTGGCCCGACATGGCGCCCGCGCGGGCGGGCGCGGTGTTTTTCTCCGAACAGGGCGCGCGTCAGGCGCGCCGGGAAATCGCGCTGATCGGCGGCGTTTCATCGCTCGCCATCATCGGGTTGCTGCTGGTTTGCTTCCGCCGCCCGCATGCGATTGTCGCCACCGTGGCGGCGACAATCGCGAGTCTTGCCGGTTCGCTGGCTGCCGCGCTGCTGGTGTTTGAGAGCGTGCATGTGCTGGTGTTCGTGTTCGGCTCCGCGCTGATCGGCATCACCTCGGATTACGCGCTGCATTACCTCGCCACCGGCCCGCAGACGGGGTGGGCGGCGCGCGCCGAACGCGTGAAGCTCGTGGCGCGCCCGCTCGCGGTGTGTGCGCTCAGCACGGCGCTGGGCTTTGCGGGGCTTGGCCTGTTCGGCGTGACCATCTTCAACCAGGTCGCGGTATTTTCGGTCGCCGGCGTGCTGACAGCGTGGTGGTTCACTTTGACGATCCTGCCGCTCATCGATCGCCGCCCGCGCGATCCGGCGCGATACTCAGCCTGGTGGGCCAAGCTGGAGCGCCCGTTCAACGCCTTCCGCTGGACCAACACGCATGCTTTGATCGGCGCCGGCCTTTGCGCGGTGATCCTGATCGGCGGCGTGCTGCGCTTTGAGGTGCTGGACGATGTGCGCCAGTTTCAGCCGCGCTCGGAGGAATTGGCGGGCGAGGAAGCGCGTGTGCGTGAAGCCTTGGGATTCAGCGCGTCGCCGGTCTTCCTGCTTTCGTATGGCGACAGCGCCGATGCGGCGCGCGCCAATGAAGAGGCGGCGCTGGCGCAATGGCCGGCTGACGCGGCGCGCGATGCGCTGGCGCTCAGCCGCTTCGATC
Source organism: uncultured Terricaulis sp. (assembly GCA_964635925.1). Taxonomy (GTDB): domain Bacteria; phylum Pseudomonadota; class Alphaproteobacteria; order Caulobacterales; family Aquidulcibacteraceae; genus Vitreimonas. Next base: position 23,316 of record CAZWQS010000005.1, read on the forward strand.
CATCCGCCGCGCGGCGCGCACAAAACGAAGCTGCGCTGAACACGTACTTGTTCGGCCCCCATCTCGATGCGCGGCTGGCCGAACTCGGCGTCACGCCCGCCGCCGACGCGCCTAGCGACGCGCCGGCTTTGCCGGCGATGCTGGCCGGCCTCGAAGGGCAGGCGGGGGGCAAGCATTATCTGGTCGCCCCGCTCGGCCCGGTTGCCGCGACGCAAGGCGCAGGCGGCGCGGGCGCGCTTCTGGTCGATCCCGCTGCGCGTTACACTCAGGCGTTTCAAACTTTCCGGCTGCTCGCGGTCGGGGCGGTGGCGGCGGCGTTCGGGGCGTGCGCGCTGCTGGTGCTGGCGCTTTACCGCCGCTGGCGCGCGCTGATCGTTTTGGCCGCCCCGGCGGCAGGCGCCTTGATCGGCATCGCCCTGCCGGCGGCTTTGGGAATGCCGATTTCGTTCTTTTCGGTGGCGGCTTTGTTCGTGGTGATGGGGGCGGGGATCGACCACTCGGTCTTCCTGTTCGAAGCGGCGGAAACCGATGGGCAATCGAAAGAGCTTGTGGTCTTTCTGGCGGCGTTGACGACCATCCTGTCCATGGGCTTGTTGGGCCTCAGCGGGACCTATCCGGTCGCCAGTTTCGGCGTTGTTGTGGCGGCGGGAGTCACAGCGGCGTATGTCACGTCATTCGTTCCCGCCAGGGTGCGCAGGAGAAGCATTCGTGCAGACAACCAAAACTGATGTCGTCATCATTGGCGCGGGGCCGGCCGGCTCGGTGGCGGCGGCGCTGCTGGCGCAGAAGGGCTACAAGGTTGAGGTGCTAGAGCGCCAATACTTTCCGCGTTTCTCGATTGGCGAAAGCCTGCTCGCGCAATCGATCGAATATATCGATCAAGCCGGCCTGCTGGACGATGTCGTCGCGCATGGTTTTCAGTTCAAGGACGGCGCGGCCTTCCACCTGAACGGCGAAACCACCTCGATCTATTTTCCCGATAAGAGCGCGCCGGGCCCATCGACCACGTTCCAAGTGATGCGCGCCGATCTGGACGACATCCTCGCCAAGGGCGCGGTGAAGAAGGGCGCCAACGTGCATTTCGGCCAGGAGGTGATCGGCTTTGAAAGCGATGCGGACGGCGCACGCGTCACCGTAAAGGACGACAAGGGCGGCGAGCGCGTCATCGAAGCGCGCTTCTGCCTCGACGCTTCGGGCTTTGGCCGCACGCTGTCGAAGATGCTGAAGCTCGAAACGCCGTCGGACTTTCCATCCCGCCGCGCGGTCTTCATGCAGGTGCAGGACAACATCACCGAGCCGAGTTTCGATCGAAACAAGATCCTCGTCTCGATCCACCCGGAAGATAAGACGATCTGGTACTGGCTCATCCCGCTGAAGGACGGCATTTCCTCGATCGGCGTCGTCGGCGCGCAGGAAGATATCGAAAAGGCCGGCGCCACCGATCACGAGCGGCTGTGGAATTTGATCAAGCTCGTGCCGTACAAGGAAAAGGTGCTGGCGAACGCGGTGGAGCACCGCCCCGCCGCCACGATCGTCGGCTACGCCTGCAACGTGAAAAGCCTGCACGGGCCAAGCTTCGCGCTCTTGGGCAACGCGGCCGAATTCCTTGATCCAGTGTTTTCCTCCGGCGTCACCATCGCGTTCAAATCCGCGCACCTCGCGACCAATCTGATCGATCGCCAGTTCAAGGGCGAGGCGGTGGATTGGGAGAGCGAATTTTCCAAGGAGCTTTACGTCGGCATCGAGGCGTTCCGCGAATGCGTGGACGCCTGGTATACCGGCGCGCTGCAGCGGATCATCTTCAACCGCCCGAAGGACATGAACGATGTGACGCGCCAGCTCACCTCCGTGTTGGCCGGCTACGCCTGGGACAAAACCAACATGTTCGTAAAAACGCCCAAGCGCACGATGAATACGGTGGATCGATGGTGCGCCAGCTAATCCTCGCGCTCGCCGCGCTGGCGCTCGCGGCCTGCAATGGCGAACGCCCGCCCCAAGGGCTGGGCGGCCCGCGCGCCAATATCGCGCGCGACGTGACGGTGGAGCTGCCGGTGCTGCCGGGGTATCCCGGCGTGCGCAGCTACAGCCAAGTGCTGCGCGCGCGCTATGGCTGGCGCTCGGCCACGCTGGAAACCGTGCTCGCGCTTTCGCCCGAAGCGGTGGAGGCGGTGCTCACTGTGCCGGGCGGGCCGCGCGTGGCCACGGTGCGCTGGAACGCCGAAGGCGTCAGCGTGGACCGCACGGTGTTCACTCCGCCCGATCTCGCGCCGGAAAACATGATGGCCGATCTTTTCATCGCCTATTGGCCCGAAGAGATGGTGCGCGAAATTCTGCCGCGCGGCGTCACGCTCGATGTGTCCGAAACCGGCATGCGCACGGTGCGCCAAGGCGAAACCGTGATTTTGCTGATCGAGCCGGATGCGGAAGCGCCGAACCGCATCAGCATCAAGAACGATCTGCTCAATTATGAGCTGACAATCGATAGTCAGGCGCTGGAATGAGCGCTGGCCCGATCTTCATCAACGCCTTCTCCGTCACCTGTGCGCTGGGCGACGACACCGACGCAGTCGCGGAAAACCTGTTCGCCACCGTGCCGCCGCTGCTGCGCGATATGGCCAAACTGAGCGATGGGCGCACGACGCCTGTCGGGCGCGTGAAAGCGTTGGGCGGACCGGCGCACGAAACGCGCACCAATCGCATCATCGCGCATGCTTACGCCCCGCTCGCCGCCGCGATCGAGTCCGCGCGTGCGCGCTATCGCGCGGATCGCGTGGGCGTCGTGCTCGGCACCTCGGTGTCGGGCATCGGCGAAGGCGGGGCGGCGGCGCGCGCAAAACTCGCGGGCGAGCCATGGCCCGCGCATTTCACGCTGGAGCGCCAGCAATTGGGCGATAGCGCGCGCTTCCTCGCGGAAATTTCCGGCGCGCTGGGGCCGTTCTACGTGGTCTCCACCGCCTGCACCTCCGGCGCGCGCGCGCTGGTGTCCGCGGCGCGCCTTATTCAGGCTGATCTCTGCGACGTGGTGATTTCCGGCGGCGCGGATGCGCTGTGCGAACTGACGCTCAATGGCTTCTCCGCGCTGGAAGCCATCTCGGCCAAGCAGAACAATCCAATGAGCGCCAACCGCGATGGATTGAACCTCGGCGAAGGCGCGGGCCTTTTCATGCTTTCGCGCGAAGAGGGGCCGTTTCGTTTGGCCGGCTGGGGCGAAAGCGCCGATGGCCACCACATGTCCGCGCCCGATCCCGAAGGCGCGGGCGCGGAGGCGGCGATGCGCGCCGCTTTGGCGAAAGCTGGACTCAGCGCGGGCGATGTCGATTTCGCACACCTGCACGGCACCGCAACGCCGCTGAACGATGCGATGGAATCCGCCGTCGTGGCGCGCTTGCTTGGTTTGGAGACCCCTTGCGCCTCCACCAAGCCGCTCACCGGCCACACGCTCGGCGCGGCCGGCGCGGTGCAAGCTGCACTGTGCCTCTTGGCGATGCAGCGCGGGCAGATGCCGCCGCACATGTGGGATGGCGCGCGCGATCCGGCGTTGCCGCCTATTCGCCTCGCCCAGCCGGGAGAGCGCGGGGCGTTGAAGCATGTGCTGAGCGCCTCTTATGCGTTTGGCGGCAACAACGCCGCCTTGCTGTTGGCTGCATCATGATCGGGCCGCAATCTGCCGAAACCTGCACGCCGCACCGCGCGCCGATGCTGCTGATCGATGTGATGTTGAGCGCCGAAGGCGAAATCGCGCGCAGCGAAACCACGATCCGGCGCGACAACATTTTCTTCCAGCCTGGGCGCGGCGTGCCGGCTTATGTCGGCTTCGAGTTCATGGCGCAGACAATCAACGCGTTTGACGGTTGGCGCCGCATCGAGCGCGGCAAAGCGCCGACAATCGGCTTTCTGCTCGGCTGTCGCAGCTATAAGAGCGAGGTTGCGTTTTTCGCTGAAGGCGAACGCTTCATCACCGAGGTGCGCTCGCTTTTGAAAAACCCAGAGGACGAGATGGTCTCGTTCGAATGCGCCATCTTCAATGCAGAGGGCGCGGTGGTGGCGAGCGCGGTCGTCAACGCCTTCCGCCCCGAAGACCCCGACGCTTTCCTCAAGGCTCAGTTGGCGACATGAGAGACAATTCAAAACTGCCGGTGCTGGTCACCGGCGCCAGTAAAGGCATCGGGCGCGGCATCGCGCTGCGCCTCGGCGCGGCGGGCCATCCCGTCACCGTGCATTTTGGCGGTGATCGCGCCGGCGCGGAAGCAACCGCCAAGGCGATCGTTGATGCAGGCGGCGCCGCGGACGTGATGGGTTTTGACGTGCGCGACCGTGAAGCGACGCGCGCCATTTTGGAAGCGCGCCTTAAATCGCACGGCCCGTATTGGGGCGTGGTGTTGAGCGCGGGCGTCACGCGCGACAACGCCTTTCCCGCTATCGACGATGCCGGCTGGGACGACGTGCTGCGCACCAATCTCGACGGCTTCTACAATGTGCTGCATCCGCTGACGATGCCGATGATCCGCCGCCGCGACGGCGGGCGCGTTCTGGCCATCGCCTCGGTCTCGGGCGTCATGGGCAATCGCGGGCAGGTGAATTACAGCGCCTCCAAGGGCGGGCTGATCGCGGCCTGCAAGGCGCTGGCGATGGAGCTGGCCAGCCGCATGATTACCGTCAATTGCCTTGCCCCCGGTCTGATCGAAACCGCGATGACCGGCGAGATTCCTGAACAGGCGATGGCCATGATCCCAATGCAACGCATGGGCACGGTTGATGAGGTCGCCGGCCTTGCCGCCTTCCTCTTCACCGACGACGCAGGCTACATTACGCGCCAGGTCATAGGGATAAACGGGGGCCTGATTTGACGCGGCGCGTTGTCGTCACCGGCATGGCGGGCATCACCGCCATGGGCCAGGATTGGCCCGAGATCGAACGGCGCATGCGCGCGGGCGAAACCGGCACGCGCTATATCGAAGATTGGGTGCGCCTCAAGGATTTGACCTGCAAGGTCGGCGCGCCGGCGGCGTGGTTCAATCATGAAGGTTTTTATCCGCGCCAGAAGGGCCGCTCGATGGGGCGTGTCTCCGTCATGGCGGTCGATAGCGCCGAGCGCGCGCTGAAAGCGGCGGGATTGTTTGACGATCCGGTGCTGAAATCCGGCCGCGCCGGCGTGGCGTGCGGGTCTTCGTTCGGCTCGACCGCGCCGATCCGCGATTTCGTGGCGTTTCTCGACACCGGCAAGGCCGGCGGGCTCAACGCCACCTCCTATATTCGCATGATGTCGCACACCACGCCCGTGAACATCGCCGTGACGTTCGGATTGACGGGGCGGGTGATCACCACATCGTCGGCCTGCACATCAGGGTCGCAGGGCGTCGGCTACGGGTTTGAAACCATCCGCGCCGGCGACGCGGACATCATGATCTGCGGCGGCTCGGAAGAATTCTGCCCCACCATGGCGATGGTGTTCGACCGCCTCTACGCCACAAGCGCCGCTGCGAACGAACACCCTGACAGCGCCTGCCGCCCGTTCGACGCAAGCCGCGACGGCATGGTCGTCGGCGAAGGTTCGGGCATGCTCATTCTGGAAGAGCGCGAACACGCGCTCGCGCGCGGCGCTAAGCCTTTGGCGGAAGTGGTGGGGTACGCCACCAATTGCGATGGCGCGCACATTTCGCACCCCGAGGAGAGCACGCAAATCTGGGTGATGAAGCGCGCGATGGAAACGGCGGGCATTGACGCCGCCGCCGTCGGCTTTATCAACGGCCATGGCACCGCGACCGTCGCGGGCGACGTGGTGGAAAGCAGCGCCACCAACGCCGCCTATGGCGCGAATGTGCCGTTCCATACTTTGAAAGGCCAATTCGGCCACTCGCTCGGCGCCTGCGGCGGTATTGAAGCCTGGCTTGGCATTGAGATGTTCAACGCCGGTTGGATCGCGCCGATCGCGAATTTCACCGAGCAAGATCCGCGCTGCAAAGAGTTGGATTATGTCGGCGCGGGCGGGCGCAACATTGACGCCGAATATTTCGTCTCAAACAATTTTGCGTTCGGCGGGGTGAACACCTCGCTTGTGTTCAAACGCGCAAGCTAAGCAGCGGGGAGAGAGCATGGGGAAGGGAAAGCGCCTGCTCGGGCTGGCGATTGCGGCGGGCGCGCTCAGCGTTGGCGCCGCGCACGCGCAAGAACGTGAAATTCCCATTCCCGATCCGGCCGCGCAAAGCGCGGATGCGCAGAGCGATAGCGGCCGCGAGCAATTGCCGCTTTGGGAATTGCGCCTCGGCGCTTCCGGATTGGCCGCGCCGGATTATCCCGGATCGGATCATTACCAAATCCGCGGCGTTGGCGCGCCGCTGTTCGTCTATCGCGGCGAGCGTATTCGCATCGGCGGCGATGAACCGAACGCGGCCGCGCGCGCCATCGCCATCCAGCAGCGCACGTTCGAACTCGATCTCTCCGTCGACGCCGCCTATGGCGCGGACTCCAGCGAGAATGACGCGCGCGCCGGCATGCCCGATCTCGACACGCAACTCGAAATCGGTCCGCAATTGACGATCAATCTGCAAGACACGGGCTGGACCCATGAGGGCCGGCGCCGTTTGCGCCTGCTGTTGCCGGTGCGCCATGTCGGCGCGACCGATTTCAAGAATTACGAAGAGCTGGGCTATATCTTCCAGCCCGCGCTCACCTATCGTCGGCAATTTCCCGGCGAGCGCACGATGAGTTTTTCAACCACGTTCGCGCTCACCTTCGCCAGCGAGGGCGTGCAGGATTATTATTACCAGGTCGATCCCGCCTTCGCGACGCCGGTGCGGCCCGCCTACGACGCCGAAGGCGGTTATCTCGGCGCGCACCTGCAATTCTCCGGGCGCACGGAGATTTTCGAGAACACGCACCTGTTCGTGACCTATCGCATGCGTTCGCTTGACGGCGCGGCAAACCAGGAAAGCCCGTTGCATCGTGAGAATCTCACGCATGCGCTGTCGCTTTCCCTGGTGTGGACGGCGATGCGCTCGAACAGGCCCGCGCGCGACCGAGACTAAGTCAGCTCGCCTTGGCGCCGGCGCCAATCTGGCCTTCCGAAACCTCGATGTCGCCAAGGCGATAGCGGAAGCTGATGCGCCCCAACTCGCGCTTTAGGGTTAGCGTCACCCGTTCGCCCGGCGCCAGCACGCGCTTGAATTTGAGCTTTGAGAGATTGGCGTCGGCGGGCCATGTCTCCCACAGTCGCTGGGCGATCAGCACGGCGATATGCGCTTGCGCGACGCCGGGCAGGATCGGCCGATCGGGGAAATGCCCGTCGAAGAACACCAGTTCCGGCGCCAGCGTGAACTCGATCTCCGCTTCGCTGTCGCTTTGCGTGCGAATATCCAGCGTCAGAGGCTCAAGCGGATCGGCGTCGAACAGCGCGTGCAACGTGGAGAGCACGCGTTTGCCTTGTACGTCGAGCGGAATGAGGTCGGGGAAGCGCCAATGCTTGGGCCGCTCCGACGGCTCCAGCGTGCTCGCCAGCGCCGTGCGCAGCGCGCGCGTGAAGCGGAACGCACCGAGCGCGGCCAATTGCTGGCGCCCCGCGGCGCTGAGCTCAGCCACCGCCGCCAGCGCATCGCCGCGCGCGGGCAGCGTCAGCGCCACCGCCAGATTGATTTCAGGCAAGGCGACGAGCGCTTCTTCCACGCGCGTAAGCGACACGCGCTTGCCCTCAATCTTCACCACGCGGTCGCCACGCGGCTTCAAGTTGAAGCGGCCGTCTTCGTGCAGCGCGATCACGTCGCCGGTGTGCATTGGCGCATCGTCTTGCAAATTCGGCGAGCGCACGATCAGCGCGCCGTCATCCTGTGTGATCGTGACGCCCGGAAACGGCGTCCAGGGCGCATCCGGTTCTGTTTGGCGCCGCCAGGCGATGCCGCCGGTTTCGGTGGAACCGAGCACTTCGGTGACGGCCAAGCCAAAGGCGGCGATGCACGCCTGCGCGGCGGGCGTGGGCAGAAGCTGGCCGGAGGAGAAGATCAGCTTGGGCGCCGGGTGAAATAGATCTGTGTGCGGAGGCAAACGCGTGAGATGCGCGGGGCTGGATATCAAAGTCGCGCCGACGAAGCGGCCCTCAAGGTCCTCCCAATAAGTCGCCGCTTCATCATCGCTTGTGCGCCCGGAGATGAGCGGCCAGGCGATGCGGAAGAGCAGGCCATAAATGTGCTGATGCGACACGGTGGCGATCACGTGCGCGGCCTCGCCGCCCCAAACGCGCTCCAGCGTTCGCGCTTCGGTGTCGATACGCGAAAGATTCTTTACCACGCGCTTTGGAAAGCCGGTCGAACCGGAGGTGAAAAACACCAGCGACGGATCACGCGCGGCGCGGCTGATATCGCGCACAGCGTCTCCGCCCACGAAGGAGGCATCCTTGACCAGCGCGCTCTGCGCGCAGCCGAGCTCGCTCAGATAGGTCGCCTGCGTGTGCGCGGGCAGCGCGATGGTGCGATCCTCGGCGGCGGCGGCCAGCAGGCCGGCCAGGAAGCGCGCGGCGGACGTCGTGTGCAGATAGATCGCGTCGGCGCCGGTAGGCAGCGCTGCGCGCGCGGCCATGTCGCGCACATCGCCCGCACTGATCCAGCCGTCACCGCGCCGAAACAGGCGCCGATCGGCGGGGGCGGCGAGCAGGGCGTCGATCATCCCACTCATCGGGCGTCCTTTCGGAAGATCGGCCGAACCAGGAATTCGCCGAAGAACAGCACGCCGATGCCGATATAGGCAACCACGCCGTTATAGAACGCCCAAAAAGCCCAGTCGGCATAGAGCGCCGTCCATACGCCCATGGCGCAATTGGCTACGAAAAACGCGCACCAGATCAGCGTGACGTTGCGCGCATAGCGCACGCCGGCTTCATCAAGGTCGGGGCGCACAAGGCGCGCGAAGCGCTCGATCATGCTGGGCGGACGCCAGATGGTCTGCGCGAACGTCAGCAGCATCGCCGCGCTCATCAGCGCGGGATAAAGCCGCACCGAAAGCTCGCGATCAAAAAGCGCCACCAGCGCCACCGCGCCGGCCACAAACAGCAAGCCCCACGTCAGCCCGCCCGGCACATTCGCCCGCAGGGCAGGCACGGCGCGCAGCGCGATCAGGATGAAGAGGCCGATCAGAACCCAACTGGGTCCGACATAGCGCACGCCAAGGGCGGCGAGCAGCGGATAGAGGATCGAAACGCCGGCGAACAGCGCCGAGGAGACGTCAACCTTGCGCATGCATCCGCTGCGCGAGGGTCAGCACGTCATTGATGGTGCGGACGGATTTGAATTCGTCCGGCGAAACCTTGCGCCCGGTGATTTCCTGGATGCGCACCATAAGGTCGATCGCGTCGATCGAATCCAGGTTGAGCTGATCCACCAGATCGGCGTCCGGGGTGATGAGATCGCGCGGCACGTCAAACGAGCTGACGAGGTAGTCCGCGATCTGGGAGAACATGTTTTGGCGATCCATGGCCATACTCACGCCTGTGCTTGCTGCTGCGCCACATAGGCGGCCAGCGTGCGGACGTTTTGGAAGTGCGCCCGCACTTTCTTGTCCTCGGAATCGACCTTGATGCCGTAGCGCTTCTGCAACGCCACGCCGATCTCCAGCGCGTCGATCGAATCGAGCGCAAGGCCGGTATTGCCGAACAAATCCTCCTCTGAGGAAATATCCTCGGGGGCGACGTCCTCCAGATTGAGGACTTCGATGATCATGGCTTTCAGCTCTGATTCGGATGGGGTGGTCATGCGGCCAGCGATTCCTCTATTCGACGTTCCACATGCGCGCATAGGCGGCGCACGGCAATGGGTTCAACCTCGCCCTCGTGCAGTTGGAGTTCCTCCGGCTCGATCCGCTCATGCACGCGGATCACCCAATGGGGCCGGCGCGGGGGAATGCGATACCAGGGCTCTCCCTTCAGCAGGGTGGGCGGGGTGCAGGTGACGGTGACAAGCCGGATCGGCGCCTGGGCGCGGATGGCGATGCGGGCGAAGCCGCGCTGATATTTGCGCTTCTGCCCCGGCGGGGTGCGCGACCCTTCCGGGAAGATGACGAGGTTGTTGCCGGCCTTCAGCGCGGCCACGCAATCGTCCAGCAGGCGTTCGGGATCGCCCATGTTCGGGATGTAATCGGCTGCCGTCACCACGCCGGCCATGAAAGGATTTCGCCACACGCCGGCTTTCACCACGCATTGCGTGCGCTCCATGCACGACATGATGAACACGATGTCGAGCAGCGAGGGGTGGTTGGCGATCACCAGCGTCCCGCGCTCCTTGCGCAGCACCTCCGCGCCGTGGGTCTCGAATGTCAGCGTGCCGATGGCGGCCATGATGCGCACATAGAGCCACCAGATTCTATGCACCGCCCCTTGCGCCAGCGCGGCGCGCTTTTCGCGGTCGTGCACCAGCAGATTGAACAGCGGAAACACGGTGAGCGCCATCACCAGCCCGCCCAGCCCGAACAGGGCGAAGGAGATGGCGGTGGCGCAGAGCCGCCAGGCGCGGTCAAGCCAGCCGATCATGCGGCGCGGGCCTCAAGGCTTGGCGGCGCAAAGCGAATGCGCGTCGCACCGTTTTTCAGGGCTTGCGCAAGCGCAATTACGCCAGCGCGCGCGGGCGCGAGCTCATGCGCGCCGGCTTCGCTGGCGGCGCGTGTGACGCGGAGCGCCAGGAAAACGCCGGGCGTTTCGGCGTCGCCCAAGTGTTCATAGAAAGCTGGATCGCGCTCTTCGGCGTGCACGACGAGCACGCTCTCGGCTTCGCCAATCGCCAGACGCGCATAGGCTTCCGTCAACGCGGCCGCGAGCGCGCCCTCGCCGCCGGCCAACGCGGTGTGATCGCCCGTGGGCTTGAGGCAAAGGCTGAGCGCGCCAGCGGGCGCGTTGTGCACCGAAAATGCAAACAGCGCCGGCGAGAGCAATTCGCCCGTCGCCAAATCCGTCAGCAGCTTCACTGTGCTTTCAAGATCGCCGCGCGTGCCGGAGGCGATGACAGTATCTTCTGGCCGTTCGCGCAGCAGCGGCAACGCGCAGCGCACCATGTCGCGCGAGAACGGCGGCAAGCGCCGGCGCAGCGCGCCGGGAATCTCCGTGGGCGCGCCGGCGGCGCCCCATTGCTCTGCGTTGTCCGCGGAGACGATGGCCGCAAACGCGCCCGCCTCCAGGACCAGCGACCTGCCCAAGGCCCTCTCCCCATTACATTAAGCACATTATAGGTTTAGCCCCCGTGATCCAAGCGCCCCAACAGCCCGGACTGCTCTATGCGGTGGCCGCCCTCGAGGGTGTGTCGCCAAGCGCGCGCCCGCCGCGCGCGGCGCAAAGCGCGGCGGCCGAGGCGCTGCTGCGAAAGCTTCGCGCCGACGCAGCGGAAGGGGCGTCGTCCAAGGCGCATGCGCGGGGCATGGCGGCGGCGGCGTTCGCCCCGCAGGGGTGCGCGGGCGTCGATCTGGAATATCGCCAGCCTGGGCGCGACATCGGCGCCATCGCCGCGTGGCTGCTGGACGCGCCCGCGCCCGATGAGGCCAGCGCCTACCGTGTTTTCACCTATCGTGAGGCGTATTTCAAAGCGCTTGGCGAATGGCCTTCGGTGTCATTGCTGCGCGAAGTGGCGGCGGCGCAAGCTGGCGCGTTTCGCACGCGCGATGGGCTCAATGTGCGCCATGAGCCGGCGGGGGAGGCGTTCGTGTTGACGCTGGTGTGGAGCGCTTCAGGCCCCGCGCGTCGGCTTGCGCTTTGAATGCGCGATCAGCTTCCAGATCAAGCGAAACGGCGCCTGAATCACCAGCCGCGTATGCATCAATGAGATGCGCACATTGTCCGCCAGCATGGCGAAATTAGAGACGTTGCCTTCGGGGTAGATCACCCGCGTCGGCAGATTGATGATGCGTGCGCCGCGCCAATGCAGGCGCACGGCGATCTCGGTGTCGAAATCCATGCGCGCGCCCACCGGCCCGCCCTTCAACACCGCAGCCACTTCGTTGAGCGGATAGAGGCGATAGCCGCACATGGAGTCCGCGATGTCGAACGAGCAGGTTTCCACCCACACCCAGAAATGCGTGATGTTGCGCCCGATCTTGCGCGCCTTGGGCACGCTCGCGTCATAGATCGCTTGCCCGCAAATCACCGCATCCGGCGCGGCGCGCATGGCGGCTATGAATTTGGGCAGGTCGGCGACATCGTGCTGGCCGTCGGCGTCGATTTGCAAGGCGTGTGTAAAGCCGCGATCGATGGCGGCGCGAAAGCCGGCCATCATCGCCGCGCCTTTGCCGGCGTTTGGGCTTTGGCGGATCGCCAAGACGCCCTGTTCTGGCGCGTGCAGCGCGGCGATCGCTTCGCGCGCGGGGCTTTCATTGCCGTCATCGACAATGATCACGGTTTCGCACGCATCCTTAAGCGCCGCGATCAGGCGCGGCAGCTCAAGGTAGTGCCGATACGCGGGAATGATCGCGCAGAGCTTCATGAGTGCGCTGCGCGATCCAAGCCCTAACGCAGACGGACGATGTCGCCCTTCAGCGCAACGCCCGACATCATGCGCCCACGCACGCACTGATATTCTGTGGCGCTGGAAAATTCGACGTGGTTCCAGTTCGAGCGAACGTTCACGACGGCGTTGCCGCCTTGCGCAAGCGCGTGGTTGCGCAGGCTAACCAGCGCATTGAGCAGCGCGCGATGGCAGCCGGGGCCTGGATTGTTCGCCGAAGAAGAGCGTGCGCGCTGGGACGTCATCGCGTTGCGCTCGAAGCGCTGCGCAATGCCGGGGTGGCCCTGGTTGCCGAAATAGAAGGTCACGCCTTCGGTCGCGCTCGCGAAATCGGCCTGCGCGCGCGCTTCTTCGATCGAAAAATTCGCGGGCGTGTCATTGCCGCGGTGGCGTTGCGCGGCGGCAGGCGAGGCCAATAGCGCGCCAGCGGCAAAGGCGGCGGCGACCAGGCTAAGGCGGGCAAAGTTCATGGATTTCTCCCCAAGGCGTCCCTTACGCGGCGCACATTTCGCACCGCCCGCGCCGCAGCGCAACAGCGGCGCGGGGCTGTTCATCGTGATTTCATGTCGCCTTGTGCTTGACTTCGCGGCCGGCCGTTCCGCCCCTTGGGCGGCGTGAATTGGAGGGACGGAATGGGCGCGGTTAACCTGAGCCGGCGGCGGTTTGCGCAGGCCTCTTTGGCGGCGTTCGCGGCCGGGTGCGCCCCGCGCGGCGAGGGCGGCGATCTCGTGCTGCATGGCGGCCCGATTTACACCGGCGTCGCGGCTCAGCCTCGCGTTGAAGCGTTGCGCATTAGCAACGGACGTATCGCCTTCGCTGGCGCATTGGCCGACGCCAGCACGCGCGGGGCGCGCGTAATCGATCTGGGCGGCGCGGCGGCGTTTCCTGGTTTTGTCGATGCGCATGTCCATCTCGGCGGGGTCGGCATGGCGACGATGCTGCTCGATTTGGTGGGCGTTGAATCGATCGCGGATTTACAGGCCCGTTTGCGCGCTTACGCCGCCGCGCACCCGCAAGGCCCGATTTATGGGCGCGGCTGGATCGAGACGCACTGGCCGGAGCGCCGCTTTCCCAACGCTGCTGATCTCGACGCGGTGGTAGGCGATCGCCCGGTTCTGTTGGAGCGCATCGACGGCCATGCCGCCGTCGCAAACACCAACGCGCTTCAGCTCGCGGGGGTCGCAGCCAACACGCGCGATCCCGAAGGCGGGCGCATTGAGCGCGGCGGCGACGGCGCGCCCACCGGCATGTTGATCGACAACGCGACGGCGTTGGTGCAAACGCGCTTTCCCCCGCCCAGCGCTTCGGTGCGGCGTGAGGCGATGGCGGCGGCGGTGCAGCTCTACGCCGCGCGCGGCTGGACCGGCGCGGCCAATATGAGCACCAGCCTGGAAGAAACGCAGTTTTTGCAGGATTTAGCAGCGGATTCGGCGCTGCCGCTGGCGGTGGACGTCTATCTCACGCCCGAGGATTCGCCTGCGGTTTACGAGCGCGGGCCATACGCGGATGCGAGCGGCCTCGTGCATGTGCGTGGCGTGAAGCTTTACATGGACGGCGCGTTGGGCTCGCGCGGCGCGGCGTTGCTTGCGCCTTACAGCGATGCGCCGGGCGCTGGCCTTCTGGTGACGCCGGTGGAAACCGTGCGCGATTTTCTGACGCGTGCGCGCGCACGCGGCGTGCAGGTGGCGACGCACGCGATCGGCGACCGCGGCAATCGCCTCGTGCTCGACGCCTATCGCGATGCGTTCGCGGATGATTCCGGCGCGCTGCGCGCCGCGCGCTGGCGCATCGAGCATGCGCAAATCATCGCGCCCGAGGATATTCCGCGTTTCGCGGCGATGGGCGTGATCGCCTCGATGCAGCCTTCGCACGCGATCAGCGATTTGCATTTCGCGCCCGCGCGGCTCGGCCCGCGGCGCCTCGCCGGCGCCTATGCGTGGCGGTCGCTCGCCGAGAGCGGGGCGGTGCTGGCGGCGGGCAGCGACGCGCCGGTGGAGAAGGGCGATCCGCTGGTCGAATTCTACGCCGCCGCCGTGCGCCGCGACCTGGCCGGCTTCGCCGGGTCCGATTGGCATGCGGAAGAGGCGCTCTCACGCGCGGAGGCGCTGAAGATGCTCACTTGGGGCCCGGCTTACGCCAGCTTCCAGGAAAACGATCGCGGCGCGTTGGAGGCGGGCAAGCGCGCCGACATCAGCGTGTTTTCGGCGGATCTGATGGAAGCCCCGGCGGAGGACATCCCCAACGCCCGGCCGCTGTTGACCATCTCTGGCGGGCGCGTCGCGCACGACGCGCTCTAGACGAATGCGGCGCCGATACGGCCCGAAACAGACGAGGCAAAGCCGGGGGTGCGTTTTCCCTTGCCAAGCTGCGACGACTTGTCTATTCGTGAAATAGACACCGGTGGCAAAATCTAAGATAGCGGTGTCATAGGGATGAAATGCGGCTTGCGGGACGGTCAGGAGAGGTCCGACCATGCCCCGGCCACCGGGGAGGGACCGTTATGGCGGATAGAAAAAGCGCATCGAAATTTCGGGGTTGGACCGGCGCGTCGCTGATCGCGCTCGGCATGGCGTTGGGCGGAGGCGTCGCTCACGCGCAGGAGGGCGGCGAGGAAGAGATCGTCGTCACCGGCTTCCGCGGCAGCTTGGCCGCGGCGGTGGACATCAAGCGGCGCGAGGTGGCCGCGGTCGATGCGATCGTCGCTGAAGACATCGCGGACTTCCCCGACCTGAACCTTTCCGAATCCATCCAACGCATCCCGGGCGTCGCCATCACCCGTGACGCCGGGGAAGGCCGCCAGATTTCAGTGCGCGGTCTCGGGCCCCAATTCACGCGCGTGCGCATCAACGGCATGGAGGGCTTGGCCACGACGGGGGGCACTGACGCCGTCGGCGGCACCAATCGCGGCCGCTCGTTCGATTTCAACGTGTTCGCGTCCGAACTCTTCAACAACATCACGGTGCGCAAGACCTCGTCCGCTTCGGTGGAAGAAGGCTCGCTCGGCGCCACCGTCGATCTGCGTACGGCGCTGCCGTTTGACTATGAGGGCTTCAACCTCGCCGTCTCCGGCCAGGCGCACTACAATGATCTTTCGCGCAGCACCGATCCGCGCATGGCGTTCCTTTTGTCCAATCGTTGGGAAACCGGGGCGGGCGATATCGGCGTGCTGTTCTCCGTTGCTTATAGCGATCGTGAATCGCGCGAAGAGGGCGCAAGCACGGTGCGCTGGCAGGCCGCGGGCGGCATCACCGCGCCGAACAACCTCTCGGGCGTGCCGCTGGCTGATCTCAACGCCGCGTTCGTGCCGCGCATCCCGCGCTACGACGTGTATCAGCATGAGCAAGAGCGCCTCGGCATCACCGGCGCGTTCCAATGGCGCCCCACCAACGCCACCGACATCACGCTCAGCATGCTCCACGCGAACTTTGAAGGCACGCGCTCGGAATCCTTCCTGCAAGCGCCGGTGTTCTCCACGTCGGGCGCCAACGGCATCGGCGGCGTGATCGTTCAGGACGCGGTGATCGAAGGCAACACGCTGGTGTACGGCGAGTTCGACAACGTCGATATCCGCTCCGAGCTGCGCTTCGACCAATTGCAGACCGAGTTCAATCAAACCACGCTCGAAATCGAGCATGATTTTACCGATGCGTTCCGTGTGCGCGGCCTCGTCGGCCATTCGGAATCCGATCACCGGAACCCGGTCCAGACGACGCTGCTGTTCGACGCCGACAATATCGCTGGCTACAGCTTCGATTATCGCGTCAACAATCGTCTGCCGCTGATCAGCTACGGCGCGACGGACCTCACCAACCCCGCGACTTGGCACTTGGAGCAAATTCGCCTGCGTCCGCAGACGGCGGTGAACACCTATTCGACAGCGCAGGGCGATGTGGAATGGGATCTGAACTCCGTGCTGACGCTGAGCGGGGGCCTCAACTGGCGCTCGTATGAGTTTGAAACCACCGAACGCCGCCGCTCCAACGGCACGACCGCCAACCAGGAAGGCGTGATCCCCGCGATCGCGTCCGGCACGGCTATCGCCAATTATAGCATGCTGATGAACCTCACGGGCCGCGGCCTCAGCATTCCCGCGGGCGTGCCGAGCCAATGGCTGGTGCCCGATATCGGCACAGCCGCTTCGCTTTGGGATTTGTATAATCCCTCCGCCTTCCCGATGGGCATCGAGCCGGCGCTGGGCAACAACAACTCGATCGAGGAAGAAAGCCTCGCGGGCTTTGTGCAATTAGATTGGAACGCGCAATTCGGCGCTGTCGGCTTCCGCGGCAATGTCGGCGGGCGTTATGTCCAAACCGATCTTACGGCGCAGGGTTATACTTTCTCCGCCGGCGTGCCAGTGCTCGCCACCGCGGAAAACGACTACAACGAGTTCCTGCCGTCGCTGAACATGGTGGTGGAGCCGACTGACGGCTTGCTGCTGCGCTTTGCGGCCTCGCGCGTGATGTCGCGCCCGAACCTGGGTTTCCTCGCGCCGGGCTCCAGCGTCAGCGTCAGCGGCAACAACCGCACCGTCAACGCCGGCAATCCCACGCTCGATCCGACCATCGCCAACGCTTACGACGCCTCCATCGAATATTATTTCGGCGAGGGCGGGCTGGTGTCGCTGGCGTTCTTCTATCGCGACATTGAAAGCTTCACGCAGACGGTGCGCGAGGATCTGCCGTTCACCGGCAATGCGCTCGGCTTGCCTGATAGCGTCGCGATCGCCGCGTGCGGGGTGCAATATCCGGCCACTTGCGGCCCTGATTTGTTGTGGGGCTTCAGCCAGCCGCGCAACACGCCCGGCGGCCCGGTCGAAGGCTTCGAGCTTGGCCTCCAATTGCCCTTCACCGTGTTCACCGATGCGCCGATCATCTCGAACTTCGGCATCATGGCGAACTACACCAGCGTCGAGTCAGACGTGGATTACGTGAATGGCTCCGGTGCGGTGGTGCTTTCGGGCCCGCTCGTCGGCCTCTCGGAAGAATCTTACAACGCCACGATTTATTACGAAGACGCGCGCTTCAGCGCCCGCGTTTCGGCCGCCTACCGCAGCGAGTATCCGACGACGCTGCCAGGCCGCAACGGCAACGCCACGGAAGCGACCGGCGATACGATGAACATCGATGCGTCCGCGCGCTACAATTTCACCGATAATTTCGCGGTGACGTTTGAGGGCGTGAACCTGACCAACCAGGAAAACGATCAATTCCTGACGCCGGACGATCGCCTTTCCTTCTACCACGTGTACGGCCGCTCCTACTTCCTGGGCTTCCGCTACACCTACTGATCGAGCTGACCTCCTTACCTCCAACGCCGGCCGAAAGGCCGGCGTTTTCTTTTTAGCGCGCGGCGAGCGCGACGGAGACCGCCTGCGCGAGCCCGCCGGGCGCCATCGGTCCGTGACGCAGCACGGCGTCATGGAAGGCGGGGAGGGTGAAGCCGCGCCGGGCCGCTACACTGGCGCGCAATTCCAGGATGTTCAGGGCGGCCAAACCTTGCACGGCAGCCGCGCCGGGCTGCGCGGCCATGCGCGTCACATCTTCTTCGATGCTCACGAACGCGATGCTCTCGCCTTGAATCGCCCGCATCTCTTCGACCGTGCGTGCGCGGCTCCAGCCCAGCGCGTGCAGGCCGGTGTCGCCGACGATGCGCGCCATGCGGAACAGCATCCAATGCAGATAGCCAAGCCGCGCCAGCGGATCGTGCGCGAAGCCGCCGAACTCGTCGGCCAGTATTTCCGCGTAGGTCGCCCAGCCCTCGCTGTAGCCGCCTGCATAGCGGTGCTGCAGCGCCGGCGTGTTGGCGTCAAACGGCGCCTGAAGCAAATGGCCGGGGATGGTTTCGTGATAGACGACGCTCGCCAGCGTCCAACGCGGGCGCGTCCCGCCGAGATCGATGATATAGGCGCCGTCCTCGCGCCGCCCGCGCGTCCCGCCGGCTTCTTCTGCCACAGGCAGGGGGACGATTTCCGCTGGCGGCGGCGGCGCTGAAAACGCGGATGCGATGAGCGCAGGCGTTCGCGCCGACACGTCCCGCATATAGGCCACGGCGGCCGCGCGGCCTTCGTTCGTCGCGGGGAAGGCAAGCGCGGGATCGGCGTAGAGTGCGCGCAGCCGCGCGGCGACATCTCCGTTCGAGAACCCTTGGCCGCGCATCAGAACATCCGCTTCGGCGTGCAGCGCCGCGCATCGTGCGCGCGCCTGCGCGTGGGCGGCGAGCGGATCGACCTGCGCGCCGAGCTGCATCTGCAACGCGTTTCGATAATACGCCTCGCCATCAGGCAGGCGCCCAACGCTGGCCTCGCTGTTTGCGCGGGCGCGGAGCGCACGCAGCGCGCTCAATTGCCGCTGCAACGCTTCGGCGGCCTGGGGCGTGGCTTGCGCGGCGGCGGCTTCAATCAGCGGCAGCGCGGCGTCGATGATGAAATCAGGCGCAATCACGCCGCGCGCGGCGTCGGCTTGGAGCGCCAGCGTCTCATCATCGATCGCTTCGGCGCTCAGGAATGGGCTGCGATAGGCCCCGTTGCGGTGTGTGACGGCGTAAGGCGTCGCGCCGTAGCCGAGCTGATCGAGCGCCGCGTGCGCCGCCGCGCCGGGCGCGATGGCTTCATAGAGGATGCGCCCTTGCGCGCTCAGGCGGCTTGCGTCGAAGGCGGAGAGCGCTTGCCAGCGCGGGACTGGCGGTGCGTCCAAGTCAAGCAGCGCGCGAAGCGCGGCGTCGGTCTCTGCTGATGCGTCACGCGATGTGGCGCAGCCGGCCAGCGCGGCGCTGGAAAGCAAGAATGCACGGCGATCAAACAGCATGAAGGCGTATCCCCGTTTGGAAGATACGCCTTCTTGATCCGCTATCGCAATGAGTGCGGCTTACGCCGCCGCAACGCCCGTGGTCGGCGTCGCGGTCGCGCCGGCTTCCTGCGGGTCGCGCAGCACATAGCCGCGGCCCCACACCGTTTCGATGTAGTGCTCGCCGCCGGTCGCGGCCGCCAACTTCTTGCGCAGCTTGCAGATGAACACGTCGATGATCTTGAGTTCGGGCTCGTCC
>CAZWQS010000006.1:0-40587 GCA_964635925.1 uncultured Terricaulis sp.
GGTGCGGGGCGCGGTTGGGGGGAGTGGTTTGCGCGGCGTGATAGAATGCGCGCGTGGCCGATTCTTTCAATCTGACGGCGTTGGCAGAGCGCCTGATTGCAGAGGGCCGCCTCAAGCCGCTCGCGTGGAAGATCAAGGATGCCTTGGACATCGCGTCAGCGCATACCGACTTGGCGATGGCGCTGGAGACGCTGGATGCGTTGGACGCGCTGTTGGCCGCTCCGTCGACGGATGACACCAGTAGAGCGGCAACTGAACTGGCGCTGCTCAACGTCGCCGTAGTGTTTTACGCCCGCGCCACAACGACGACCTCCAAGAAGCGAAAGACCTTCAATCTCTCCGAGGGCTTCAGCCCGGAGGAGAAGGTGGTGCATCAAGAACTGATCGACCTGCGCAATCACGCGATAGCTCATTTCGGTTCGGGCGGCAGTTATAGAGGTGTGTGGCAGGCGGAAGTCCTGCTTCTTCAGCGGTCGCCGAGCGGCACCTTCCGAGTTGGAAGCGCGACGAAGCGACAGACCATGGACAAGAAGCTCCAAGGCAAGTTCACAGTTCAGAAACGGCGCCTTAAGAGAGGCTCATAACGGCGGCCGAAATTGCTTAACCCTGTCCATGCCTCACTCCCAAATTCACCGCATTGCCACCCCGTGGATGGACAAGGAGCTGGAGGCCCTCCACTCCGACATGATGACTCTGGTCTTCAACCTCGGTTGGCCTCCCTTTCGGGTGGCGCTTCGATACCGGCGCACGACCGCGCTGGTGGAGAAGCTAGTGGCCTTGGAAGTGGCTCGGGGAAGGCGGCTTAGCTCTTAGTGAGCGCACGGCGCAGTTCAGCGATCTCGTCTGTCAGCGCCTCGAAGGAGAGGCACACGGCCTCCTGAGCGTGAAGGATCGTGTGAGAGGTGTCGCCGATGTTGGCCGCGTGCCGGGCGTTGGTGAGGCTCTCCTCAACCGAGCGGCCGCGATCCAAAGCTTTCACGTCGTGCATTTGGTGTCTCCAGAGATTGTGAAGGGCAGTCTCGCCAGCACTCGCTCGGTGATGCGTTCGCAGCGCGCGCCCAGGAAGATGAAGGCTTCGCTTGTCGTCGGCGCCACTGTGTCGATCAACGCGCCGCGCAGCAGCCGTCTGGCCCTATGCAAGCGTGTCTTCACCGTCTCCTCTCGGACGCCCAGCGCCGCCGCCGTCTCTGCGATGCTGCACTCCTCGACATCACGCATGATGAACACCATGCGGAAATCCTCGGGGAGGCCGTCGATGGCTCGCTCCAACAGCTGACGGACCTGCATCCGCGCGACCTCGGCCTCCGGAGTGGAAGCGGCATCGACGTTGGGAAACATGATCACATGCCCTCCACGGTTCTGGGCCGCTTCGACTTCATCGAGCCCGACGTTGAGGCGGCGCTTGCGCAACCGGCCCTTGGCCTCGTTCAGTGTAATGCGGGTGAGCCAAGTGAAGATGCTGGACTCGCCACGAAACGCCTGCAGGTTCGTGAAGGCGCGTAAATAGGACTCCTGCACAACATCCTCCGCTTCCGAGTCATCTCGTATGACTCCTCTCGCGATCCGAAACAGCCGCTGATTGGCCCGCTGCATGATGGTGCGGAAAGCTTCACGCTCACCCGCTCGGGCGCGGCGCACCAACTCGGCCTCCTTCATGACTGCGTAGTCTGGAGGGATCGTCTTCGGGAATGCCATGATGGGCTCCTACTCTCATCTAATCTGATGTGCTGGAGCCTCTGAGGTTCCCGCCGACGCTGAGGAATCTAACATAGGTACGAAAGCGGGAACCTTCCGGTCGGGCGTGCATCAAATTGGTCGACACGCACCGATTGGGAGGAAATGAAATGCTCGCATCACGTCGCGCCTTGGGCCAGCTCAGCGTCGCCAGTCTCACTCTACTGATGGGCTCAAGCGTCGCGAGCTGCGCCGAGGCGCAGCCGCAAGGGGCAGGGTCGCAGGACATCCAGATCCTGAACGCGGCTATCGCCTTGGAGCACGAAGGCATCGCCGCCTACACCATCGCGGCGGGGAGCGGCCTGCTCCAGCCCGCCGTTGTGGACGTTGGCGTCAAGTTTCGTGGGCACCACCAACGTCACCGCGACGAATTGATCCGCGCGGTGCAAGACCTCGGCGGCTCGCCCGTCGAGGCGCTGCCGGAAAGCGACTATGTCGCTCAGCTGAACGTCGCCACGCTGACCAATCAGGCTGACGTTCTTCGACTTGCGCTCAGGTTAGAGCGAGGGGCTGCCAACGCGTACCTCGGCCTCATCCCCTCCCTGGGCGCCGACTACCATCAGATCGCAGCACGCATGGCGGGTGACGAAGCCTTCCACGCCGCGATCCTGGCAAACGCGCTTGGTGAGCCTATCCCCACCGAAGGGCTCATCTTCGGCGGTTGATCCGAGCGCGCACCCCGGTCCCGTCGTTTTACCCTCAGCGGGGCCGGGGTTTTTCCCTCAATAGAAAGGAGCTGACGTCGTGAAGCTTGCCCTGCTGGTGGCCGTCATGGGCCTCATACTCGCCAGTCCCGCCTGTGCCCAGCAGCAGGGCAACTCCGAACGTGGCGAGACGCTCTACCAGCAGCGCTGCGGGGCGTGTCACTCTTTGGACGCCAACCGAGTTGGCCCGATGCATCGCGGTGTCTTTGGACGCCGAGCAGGGGCCGTGCCCGGCTTCCGTTATTCCCCGGCGCTCCGTGATCTTGACGTCACCTGGGACGAACAGACGCTCGACCGCTGGCTCGCGGGTCCAACCCGGATGGCGCCCGGCACGACGATGGGTATGGTGACGCCGAACGCTCAGGACCGCGCCGACATCATCGCCTATCTGCGCTCCGCGCGGTAAAGTGTGTAACACGCTCGTAAGTGATTGATTGCAATAGCCGTGAACAAGAGCGGAACTGTTACACGAAGTGTTGAAAACTAAGGCCCGCAGGGGGTTTGGAACAGATTCAATCCCTGTCGCGCCCACCATTTTTCCAATGACTTAGCGAACAATCGACGTGGCTGCTTCCGGTGCGGGGCGCGGTTGGGGGGAGTGGTTTGCGCGGCGTGATAGAATGCGCGCGTAAACGTGAAGCACGCTAACGGCCCGTGAGCTTACCCGTTCACAAAACGTCCGCCAGCGACGGCAGATCATAAATCGTCCCACGCCCCTGCGGTTAAGGTCACGGTCAAAGCGGGACGTGCCGGCCATCAGGTTTTCGCTTGCGACGTCGACATGCATCACGCCGAGATTCTCGGTGATTGTGTGAGCAGTCCTCGTGCGCGGTGACGAATCCCAGCGAAACGCCGTTCTCATCGTCAGCAGCGCGCGGTGGCGACCTTCTTTCGCGAATGTCCGCAGCCTTCGGCGACGTAGGGTTCGGCGCGCCTATTTGCATCGCGGGCGTCACGATCGTGCGCGTCTTGTTGCTTGCGAAATAAGCACTGCTCGGACGATTCTCGCTGCAATGTGCGCAAGTTTGCGATTTGCGCCGCGATTGGGTATGCTCCGCACCGATCGGCGCCATGCGCCGTTTGTTGCGTGTCGATTGTAGATCGCACGCGCGCGTTGATGCGCATTCATCGAGCTCCGCGGAGTTCCTCCTTTCGTCGGTCGTGGCGGATGCGCTCAGCGCAGCCGCGCCGCCATAATCGGAGACACGCATGTCTGATTGCGAGCTAGAGCGACAAAGTCGGAGCAAGGCGCTTCAAATCCAAAGCCTGGAAGCAGGGATTTGCGAGGCCAACGGCTATATCCGAAGCCTTCGCGAAACGGTTTGAGGTCCGTTGGAACGGTGATCGCTGGCGTCGGCGGGATGATGATGGCGGGTCAATAGCTGTTCGCTATCCGCGCTAAAATAAGCACAAGTAAATAAAGCGCGTTTGTGGTAATACTATGGAATCATCGGCTTTTTTTGCAGCGTTTTATCGGGCATGTTTGATCATTGGGAGGTGTTGTGGGTTGATGCAGGGGCGGGTCTTTGCTATATTGCACCGCACAAATTCAGGGGCTCCGCCGCCACGCTTGGCGATTACTGAAGTCGACTTGATCAGATCTTGATCGTCGTCTGATTACACCTGCCCCTTCAACCAAGAGAGAGGGGCGATGAGTTCAATCCAATCACGCATTCCATTTCACGCGATCAAGACTGCGGCGGTGCTGGGCGCTGGCGCTTGGGGCACGGCGCTCGCGCTTGCGCTGCAGCGTTCAGGCCTCACGGTCCGGCTGTGGAGCTGGCGCTCAGCGCACGCAGACGCAATGCGCGTGCAACGACAGAACGCCGAGCATCTGGCGGGTCATCGGTTCCCGATTGGGCTCATGCCGACCGCTTCGATGGAAGAGGCGCTCGATGGCGCCGATGTCGTGCTGTTGGCCGCGCCAAGCGACGCCACCATTTCTCTGGCGGAGGCCGCCGCCTCGTACATGCGCGCGGGAACGCCCGTAATCATTTGCGCAAAGGGTCTCGGCGATCGCGGTGCGCTGTTGTCCGACTGCGTGAAGCTCGTTTGGCAAGGCCCGGTCCTTGTGTTGTCAGGCCCAAGTTTCGCGGACGAAGTCGCGCAGCGTCTGCCGGCGATCGTCACGCTTGCGGGGCCGCTGCCGCTTGCGGCCAAGCTGGCCGATCGATTCTCTGACGGCAATTTTGTGCTCTGCCCGAGCGACGATGTGATCGGCGTACAGGTGGCGGCGGTGTTCAAGAACGTTGCGGCGACATTGTGTGGAGTTTGCGATGGCGTTGGCCTCGGCGCCAATGCGCGCGCGGCGCTGATGAGTGAAGCGGTGCGCGAGGCGGCGGAATTGGTCAGAGCGCTGGGCGGTTCGTCGGCTACGCTGCTAGGCCCGGCCGGCTTCGGCGACTTCGCCCTCACATGCACGGACCCGAAATCGCGCAACTACAGTTTTGGGCGCCATCTCGGCCAAGGCGGAGCGGCGGGGGCCGCCGCCGGTACGCGCGAAGGCGCTGCAAACGTCGCCAACTTGGTTCGCTTGTCGCAGCGTCTTGGCGTGGAGGCGCCGCTCGCCTCGGCCGTAAGCGATATGCTGGTCGGACGGCGCACGCCTCGCGAAGCGGTTGAGGCGGCATTTGCTTGGCGGCGCAATCGCGCGTCGGAGGCGGCGCGCGCGGCATGAACAATGTGAACGCGAAACCGTTGCGCGATCGCGCCTTGCTGTTGGCTGTCGATCTTGATGGGACGTTTCTGGGCGGTTCCGACGATGATCGGCGCGAGCTCTATGATCTCATCGACCGCCATCGCGGCGATATTGCGCTTGTTTATGTCACGGGGCGGGACATCGAGTTCGCGAGCGGTGTGGCGCGCCATGGCGTCGCGCCAGCGCCTGACCTGATCATCGGCGACGTTGGAACAAGCGTCGTGGTCGGTCCGAACTGGACGCCCCACGCCGAACTGCAGCGTTGGATCGATGAGAGCTGGCCGGGCCCAGAGCGCGCCGCGCAAATCTTGGAAGGCCGCGCTTACCTTGCGCCGCAACGCATCTTCGGCGGACGAAGGCTATCTTACTTCTACGCCAATCACATCGACGCCGTGAAAGCGGCCGCCGATATTGAAGCGGCCGGCTATGCAGCATTGCTTTCCGCAAACGTCTTTTTCGACGTGCTGCCGCGTGGGGTGAACAAAGGGCAGACGCTCCTTCGCTTGCTCGCGCATGAAAGCTGCGCTCGTGAGCGCGTACTTTGCGCGGGGGACACCATGAATGATTTTTCTTTGTTTGAGACTGGATTGCGCGGGGTGGCCGTCGGGAATTCCGAGCCGCCCTTGCGGGACGCCATCGCCGATTTAGGCAACGTATACCACGCGCGGCGCCACGGCGCCGGCGGGATCGTCGAGGCGATCCTCCATTTCGATCTCCTGCCCACAGCATCGATAGAGGTCCACTGATGACGCATGTCCAGAAATCCTCGTTCGTGATTGTCTACCACCGCCAACCGTACGAGGAGGCGGTTGAAAACGGGCGGACTGTGTTTCGAGAAAACAAAAGCCCGAACGGCATCGTGCCGGCGCTGAAAGGCTTTTTCGGTACGGCGAAAGACGCTGTTTGGGTGGCGTGGAAGCAGGCGCCGGCCAGCGGCAAAGCGAATTTCGAGCGCACGGTGCACATCAAGGATTCGTACGGCGAGTATGACGTCGTGCGTCTGCCGCTGACGCCCGAGCAAGTAAAGGCGTTCTATCATGTCACCTCGAAGGAGGCGCTATGGCCGATCCTTCACTCATTTCCGGGCATGTTCAATTATGGGCCGGCGGACTGGGAAAACTTCCGCGAAGTAAACCGATTGTTCGCGGAGGCCGCTTGCGAGCAGGCGGCCGAGGATGCGCTCATTTGGGTGCATGACTACAATCTGTGGCTCGTTCCGTTCTATGTGCGCCAAATCAAACCAAACGCGCGGATCGCGTTCTTCCATCACACGCCTTTTCCGGCATCGGATGTGTTCAATGTTCTGCCATGGCGCGAGGAGATCCTACGCAGCTTGCTCAGTTGCGACATCGTCGGTTTCCACATTCCGCGTTATTCGGAAAACTTCGCATCCGCCGCATGCTCGTTGATGGGCGCGACGCGCGAGGAGGCGCACGACGCGGAGCTGCCATTTCACGCCACCGGCGTCGCGCTGGCGGAGCCGAGCGTCACGACCGCTCTCAGATACGAAGGCCGGCGCGTCGGCATCGATGCGTGGCCGATTGGGACCAACCCGCGCGTCATTGATGCGCATCTGGCGACCGAGAAAGCACGCGAGCGCGTGGCGCAGATCGAGCATGACATCGGTGATCGCCGCTTGCTGATGTCGGTGGGCCGCGTCGACTACGTGAAGGGCACGAAGGAGATGCTTGAGGCGTACGGGCGATTGCTCGAGCGCCGGCCGGAGCTGCGCGAAAAGGTCAAACTCTTCTGCGTCTGCGTGGCGCCCGCCGAGGGCATGAGTGCGTATCGCGCCGCGCAGCGCGAAGTCGAGCGCCTCGTCGGTGCGATTAACGGCAAGTACGGCAACCTGAGCTGGACGCCGATCATGCTCTCCACGCGCGGCGTGCCATTCGACGAATTGGTTTGCTATTACCGCGCGGCAGATGTGTGCCTCGTGACGCCGTTGCGCGATGGCCTCAATCTCGTCGCCAAGGAATTCATCGGCGCCCAAGGCGACGATCCAGGCGTACTTGTGCTCTCCGAGTTCGCCGGCGCTGCGGTAGAGCTCCCGGAGGCGGTGTTGGTCAATCCGTATTCGCATCGCAACATGGACACGAACCTCGACAAGGCGCTGGACATGGAGCGGAGCGAGCGCAAACAGCGACTGGCGGTGATGAACGAGCGCGTGCGACGCTGGGACGTCGATCACTGGGCCGCGCATGTGCGCGAGCGATTTGACGGCGTGTCGCCGGCGCGTGATGGGCTGAAACAAGACGCGGCGTGAGGACTGGGATTTGCTGAATCCAATCGATCTTGGCGTCGTCGGCGCGTACCTCGTGCTTGTGCTGCTCATTGGCGCCGTCGTCTCGCGTAAAGCAGCGAATTCCGGTGAGGAGCTCTTTCTCGCAGGTCGAAGTTTGGGATTCGCGGCGATTGGCCTCTCGCTGTTTGCGTCCAATATCTCATCGACGACACTGATCGGTGTCGCGGGCGCGGCCTATCAGAGCGGCATTAGCGTCGCGCACTATGAGCTGATGGCTGCGCTCATTCTCATTTTTATGGCGGTGTTCACGATCCCGGTGTTCTTGCGCGCGAGGATCACCACTATCCCTGAGTATTTGGAGAAGCGCTTCGGGCCAATCGCCTGCAAATACGTCTCGGCGCTGACCATCTTTCTATCGATCTTCGTCGATACCGCGGCCAGCGTGTACGCTGGCGTGCTCGTGCTGCAGGTGCTTGTGCCGGGTACGCCGTTCTTGCCCGCATGTATCGCGCTCGCGGCGTTTGCGGGGCTTTACACCGCTGCGGGCGGGTTGCGCGCGGTGGTTTACACCGACGTGCTGCAGGCGATCGTACTGTTGCTTGGCGCGGGTGTGATCACTTTTGAAATCTTCGCGCAGTTCGACTTTTCGTGGACAGCCGCTGTGGCGTCGATCCCGGCCCAGAACCTATCCTTGATCCGGCCGCTGGACGATCCAGCGCTGCCTTGGCTTGGCGTGATCGTTGGGTTGCCGGTTTTGGGCTTCTATTATTGGGGAACCAATCAATACATCATGCAGCGCGTGTTGGGCGCGCGATCGCTGGATCATGCGCGCTGGGGCGCGATGCTGGCGGCCGCGCTGAAACTGCTGCCGCTGTTTTTGATGGCGATCCCGGGTGCGCTCGCGCTCGCGCTGCTGCCGAATCTTGAGAACGGCGACCAGGTGTTTCCGGCGATGATCGTCAACTTTTTGCCGATCGGGCTCACGGGCCTCGTGATCGCCGGACTTATCGCCGCGATCATGTCGACGATCGATTCCACGCTGAACGCTGCATCCACATTGGTGATGTACGATTTCATCAAGGCCGATGAGCGGGGCTGGTCGCCGAAGAGGATTGTGTTCGTTGGCCGCTTGACCACTGTGCTGTTCATCATCGTCGCCGCGCTATGGCCGCTGGTGATCCGCGACTTCCCAGGGCTGTTCAACTACATTCAGCAAGTCTTCTCCTACGCCGTGCCCCCGATCGCCGCGGTCTTTCTGCTCGGCATATTCTGGAAGCGCATGACGGGTGCGGCCGCATTGACCACTCTGGCTCTGGGGCATCTCGCCGGCGCTTCCGTGCTGGGATGGAAGATTTGGACCCAAAGTGTGGGCGCGAGCGATGGCTTGCCGCACTTCACCATTGTGGCGGGCGTCACGACAGCGTTCTGCCTTCTTGTCGGGGTGGTCACGACGTTCCTGACGACCGAAACGCCTGAGCGTAGCGAGGGCTTGTTGTTCACGGGCGGCGAGGGCGCGCGAAAAGGTCTGCTCGATTATCGTATGCAAGCCGGCGTGATTGTCCTGCTTGTCGCCGCGATCATCTGGGCGTTTCGATGAATGGAGCAGGACGTGGCCCACTCATAACGTGATCGACGCTATTGCTCGATCATGGCTGCCTCGATTGCCGCGCCGCGAGTCTCGCTGACTAAAACGACTAGTCGTTATAATGCTCGATGTTCAGCACCGTGCCGCACGCTTTACAATGCACCGCATCTTGCTCGTGGCGCTGCAGGCCGCACGTCGGGCAAGCGTGCTGAACTTTATGCGGACGCATCAGCACTTGAATGAGGCGGAAGAATAATGAGACGCCGCCGATCATGATAACGATCGAAAGCGCGCGCCCCCAGAAGCCTAGCAGCACCACGTCGCCGAATCCCGTCGTGGTGAGCGCCGTCACGGTGAAGTAGAGCGAGTCCATGAAGGACGCGAGTTCCGGAACGCGCGCCGCAAACGCGGTATGGACAAGCGCGGCCATCATGAAGATGAAGACGATCAGGTTCGCGAGCGCCTTTACAGTGTCGGCGACGTCGGTGTTCATCCAGCGGCCGCCGCCGACGACGCGCCACAGCGCCCGGCCATGAATAAGGGAGAAGGCGCGCATGATGCGCAGAAACCCGAGGTTCGCCGCGTAAGCCGGAATGATCAGCGAAATCAAAACGAGCAGGTCAACCCAAACGATCGGACGCCTAAGCCAGGCGCCTAGATCGCCATAAGACCAAGCGCGCGCGGCCAGGTCCAAAGCGAGCACGAACGCAATCGCGTAGTCGAACGCCAAGTAGGCGCTCCCGCGCTCCAGAAACGGCGAGACGATAAAGAAGCCGATGAGCAGGACGTCGAACACGAGCCATGCCGCCTGGAATCGAACCGCGGCGCGTGAACGTCCGTGATAGAGCTCGTGCAGTTGGGAGCGGGTGAGCAACTTCATAGCGAGAACGCTAAGATATCCGCCGCGCGAACGCACTCTGCGCCCGCGAATTCCCTAGCTTTTTGTCACGCACATCGCGCGTCATCGTGCGTAGTTGTAGCGGTGACGGATGAACATAGCGCCGTCGTGGCGTTCAGGCATGTCCAGCCTGACCTCGAAATCTTGATAGAAGCTGGCGCCCGGGGGGCTGTTCACCCAGGTGCGCACCAGGGCGATGAAGGTGTGGGGATCGCCAGGGGTCGTCATCACGCCGCCTGTCACCTTGCCGCCCTCCCATTCGCTCGTCGGAGCGAAGGCCTCTTCACGACTGAGCGTCGGATCGTGCACCGCGCATACCAGAGCGCTCGTATAGCTCCTGGACGTGGTTGCGAAGCCCATCTCGCCGAGGTTGAGCCGCCCTGGCCCCAATTCGGCGATCCAGGCGGTGGTGCGATAGCCTAGGTGATCCAGCGCCACCCAGCGTTCGCGCACGATGTCTTGTCTGCTGAAGGTAGGCGGGCGTTTGAACGCGCCGTCGTCCGCCGCCGCGCCGAGACGATCCGCCATGGCGTCGAACGCTTCCCATGTGAAACCCTCGTTGGGGCAGAACAGGGCGGACTGGGCCAGCGCATTGCGGGCCGCCTCCTGGACAGGGTCGCGCTCCGGCGGCGCGCCTTGGCCGCACGCGGCGAGAGCGAACGCGATCGTGACCGCGAGCAGGCAGGCAGGACGGATCATCGGGCGAGGGTTCCTCTCATGGTTGGCAGGCTTCGGGCTCGGCGTTGCACCTGGCGCGCTCCCAGACTCCGGGCAAGCTGGGATGGGGCGGATGGAACGTGACATAGGCGTAGCCCGTGCCCTCGAAGAAACGGACGATGAAGGGGCCCTGATAGTTCAGCCAGTCGCCATAGCGGCTGTGGCGATAGGGCAGGCCGTCATCAAGACTCTCCACGGGCGGCAGATGGATTCCATGCGAATAGGCGAGGGGCGGGCCGTTGGCTGTGATCTGAACGGTCGTATCCAGAGGACGACAAGTGTCGGCCCAGGCTTCCGTCGTGCACGGCTGTATGGTGATGCGGGCGCGGTCGCCGGTCGGTGGCGGTTGATCGGGGAAGGTCGAGACGTCGCGGCTGCACGCGCCCGCCCCCGCGTCGGCGGTGATGATTGCGTCCAGCCACACCACCTTGGCGTCGTGCTCGCGGGCGAACGCATGCAGAGCCTGGATGCCTTCGATCTCTGCGGCGGTTTGTTCGGCGCTGTTGTCGTAGCAATGCAGCCGGAACTGCACGGCGGGAAGCGCAGTCGCCGGCGTCTGTGCCAGCGCCGGCGCAACCCGAACGCAGGCCAGGGCCAGGGTGGCGATCCAGGCTGGAAACTTCATCACGGACTCCCCGCATCCCCGCGCTAGATGACCCGAAAATCCGCGTCGGGCGACCTGTCAGTTTTCCCATCTTGGCGAGGGGACGAAATTGGCGCCGACTGGGCGCGTAGTGAGGGGAAAGGAGGAGCGGTCATCCCAGAGCGCCGATCAGATCAGGCCGCGCCGTATGCCCTTGGCTACCGCTTCGGCCAGGGTGCGAGCGCCCAGTTTCCGGCGCGCATTGGCGGCATGCATATCGACCGTGCGTTTCGACAGGCCCATGCGCTCGGCGATGCGGTCGGGCCGCAGGCCTTGCGCGAAACGGGCCAGCACGTCGCGCTCGCGCCCGGTCAGGATGCACGCGTCGGACGCGTCGTCGTCCAGCGCCGGCGCCAGCAGCGGGGCCATGGCGAAGGATGCGATCACCAATTCATTGCGGCGGGCGTCGATGCGCCGACGCGTTTCTTCAATCGGCGCGGAAGAACAGCCAAAGGATGCGGCGAAGCGCCGGTCACGACCGTCCTCGACGTGGCGGCCGACGAAGGACATTGCGGCGCTCAACCCCGCGTCGGCCGCGCCTCTCAATACGGGACGCGCATCCGCCGCATGGCTTTGGTCCGCCATATGCAATCCCCAATCAAAGCTTGTCAGCGGACGGCCCTCGTTCATGGCCTCGATCTGATGAAGCACGTAGTCACGGTCTGGGAAATCGCGCGCGTAATATTCTTCCATCCAGGCGTCAGACAGCGAAGTCCAGACCTTGGCCAACTTTGGCGGCGCGCCGTTGCGGCCTTCGACGAAGCCGAGGGTGAAATGATCCAGACCGGAATCGCGCAGAAAATCGGTGAAGGCCGTCACCACGCGGTCTTCGTCGGCCCGGCCCGCCGTCATGACAGCGAGCAGTCGCTCCAGAGCAGGCGTCACCGCCCCTCCCGCGCGGTCGCGCGAGTTACGTCCAAGTTCCCCATCGGCGTGACCCTAAGGCATGGTCGACATATTTGGCAAATTGCAGCCGCCATTTTCGTCTTCTTCAGCGTTTTCGCGGTCGCGGCGCCTGCATCGGCCCAGTCATTGGGGCGAGGCGATTACGAGCGTTGTGCAGTCTATGATCGCGACGGAGATTTTTCCGGCTATGACAGCGTTTGCTTGGCTGCGCGTCGCGCCGCGCTTCGAGATTTGAATGACGATCCCTACCGCTACCGCATGTCGTCAGGGGCCGGGGTGACCGACTCTGGAATCTATTTCTGTCCGCATTGGGCCAATCAAGGACGCGGCTGGTCAGTCGGCGGCGTGACCGATTACGGCTCTGGCCTGTATGCTTCGGGCTTTGCAAGCGTCGATGCGCCTGTGAACGGTCGCTTCTGCACGCCGCGACCGGTGAATTATCAGGGCACGGGCTATAACTAGCCGCCCGGTTCAGAAGGAGCGCGGCATGACATCGTTCCGTTCCGCCATGCTCGCTGCGATTTTGATTGCTGCGGGCGCATCGGATGCGATCGCCGAGAGCCGCGTTCCAGTGCCGGCCGAGGCCAAGGGTGATCTGAGATCTGCTGACTACCATGACGACGCCTTGACGGCGCAGTCGCTGCTGTCGGACGGGCGTCGCTATGATTGCTGGGTGTTCGGCGTTGAGCCGGGCGACGATGTGACGATCTCGGTCAACACGGCTGCGTTTAGCCCCGTGGTGGTGATCCTGCCCGAACCTGTCTGCAACGGCCGCACGGCTCTCTATATGGATCAGGCTTCGTTTTCGTCGCTCCTGCACGCCTCGGTGACGTTCAACGCGCCACACAACAGCTACGGCGTCCTCGTCACCAGCCGACGGCCGGGCGACATGGGTCCTTATCGCATCACCATGACTCAAGATGTCGCCGCCGATGCGCCGGCGTGGCGCACGTATACGCCCAGCGAGCCGGAACGGCTGGTGCTTAGCCTTTATGATGCAAACGCCCGCAATGATTTCGGCGACCCGGGCTTCATTGATCGCACGCTGGCGCCTGTGACCGCCAATGCATTGAAGACGCTGAACGCGGAAACGCGCGGCGTGGGTCTGGGCTTCGATTTTCTGGCGGATGGTCAGGATTCCGACATCACCGAACCGAACATCCGCACCCGAGTTTGGCTGAACCGCAGCAGCCTGATCGACGTGCGGTTCGCGAACATGGGCGAGCCGGTCCATCTGGTGTTCCACATGCGCGAAACCCCGCAGGGCTGGCGCATTGAGGACATCGAATCCCGCGCGCCGGACAATTCCATGAAGTGGCTGCTGTCGGATGAACTCGGTCTCGATCTCGGCGTGGCGGCTGCGCGTCAATGACCGGGACGATAGAATACCAGATCCGGGACACGCCCCAGACACCCGAAGAGATCGCGAAGGTCGTGCGGCACGGGCCGATCGACGATCTACGCTGGCTGCCCATCGGCCTGTCGCTCGCCCCGCCGGAAGGCGTGGACGTCGAGAGTCTTTGCCTGCGCCTGTCGCGGCACGGCGATGTCTGGGTGCGCGGCAATGCGTTTACGGCGCTGGGCCATTTGGCGCGCGTCACGGGCGAACTGGACCCCGAACGGGTCAAGCCGGCGCTGATGGCGGGGCTGCAAGACGAATCCGACCGTGTCTGCGGCTGCGCCGCCGACGCCATCAGCGATATCCGCATCTTCATGGGTTGGAAATTCCGCCATACACGCCCCCGCGCTCGCCCGCCCGCGCCGCGCACCTTGGACATCGTCGCCGCCTGGCGGGTCTGGCTCATCATCGATGAGGAGTCGAACCTGCTGGTCGAGCGTAGCGATCGCGACCCGCGCGGCCTATCGCCTGCCAGCGCCTGGCGCTTGCCTGGGCGCAACCTCATGCGGCCCGCGACCGAAGCGGCGCAGCAGCTCGAGGATATGTGGGAGAAACGATCCCACACCGTCTGGATCAATGAATCCAACATGTTCAACGAACAGGCGGTGGTGAAGACCTCGCGTCTCGAAGGCGGCGAGGACGCCGATTATGGCGACGCGCAAGCGCTGCATGTCCGCGCGTGGCTGACGGATCGTCACGCCTCGCCCTGGCCGATGGCCGAAGGGATCGAGCAGCGTTGGCTCAGCATCGGAGATTTTATGGTCGAACATGCGGTCGGCGCCGCGGACCGGTACGCCTTGGCGCTGTTCAACCAATTCTATTTCCAACAGACCGGGGCTTGGTTCTACTGATGGCGCGCGGACCCCGACGTTTCTCTTGGCTGGTGTTCCTGATCCTGGGGCTGATGGCGATCGGCATGGCGGTCAAGGCTCTGCGCGCGGAGGCGAGAGAGCAGGACCACAGCGTGACTTTGCCAATGCCAGCGCAGATAAGCCGCGTACTGCGTGAAACGGACGCGGCCCATGTTTTCCGTGAAGTCGATGATGGAGATCGTGTCGCCGTCGCCGTAGGCGAACGCTTCGCTGTGGTGTTGAGCAGTTGGGCTGAATGGCGGATCGAAGCCGCGCCGGGCTTCGTGCGACAGGTGAGCGCCCGGATCGATTCGTCCCAGGCCGGCTCGGTGGCTGGCGGCGATTCGTGGCAGGTCATGGTGTTCGAGACGACGGAAGCCGGCGAGGGCGAACTGCGGCTTGTGCTCGGACGACCGTGGATGGAGGGCGACAGGCTGTCCGAATACCGTTTGATACTCAGCGCCGAGACCCGCGCCGCACGCTGAATCGATCAGGGCCAATCGATCCGGAGTTCGCCCTTCGCGGCGCGACAGGCGCTGACGAGTGGGGCCAGCGCATTCAGCACGGACGCCAGCGCCGGGTCCGCCACCAGCGCGCCGATGAAATCCAGTTCCGCCGCCAGAGCGTCCGCCTGAATGGCGTTCAGCGTTGCGTCTTCTCCAAGCAGCGGCAGGAGATGCAGTTCATAGGCGGCGCCGATCAGCACCAGCCGACGAAACAATCGCTCTGACAGCCACGCCTCGCGCTCCGCATGCAGGACGCGGACCTGTTCGTCATCGGCATAATCTTCAATTCGCAGGGGTCGCATCTCGTCTCGCCTTCAAAGCGTTATCTGTGATTTTCGATGGTGATGACAGCGGGGATCATAGGTCGTGAAGAACGACATGCGGTCGTTCAGCCTTGCGTCTGCAACCCGCCCAGGCCCCGGCCATAGCGGGCGAAGGCTTCGGGATCGGCCTTCCACATCTGGTTTAGGTGATCGTCGTGGCCGATCACCATATGCGGCGCGTGGACAAGAAGGAATTTCAGCACGTCGTCGAGCGCGGACTTCACATTCAGCTTGACCGGCTCGCTGTCGCTGCGGACGTGCAAGACCAGATACAGTTCGTCAGGATCAAGGGCCTGTCCCGCCAATTGCTGCTGGCGCGAGCTGATCACGCCCGCCGCGCCCATCAGACCCGCGACCACGCGCCCGGCCTTGCCTTGGTGACCATAGGCCCAGAGCACGTCGCTGAGCGGGTGCAGATGCACCTCGATGGAGTCGCCGAACATCAGCCAGGAGCGGGTGATGAGGATGCGGGGCTTCTGCACGTCGAAGGCGGGGGTGCGGGCCTCGGCCTCGAACTCGGCGATCAGGCGGTCGGGGTCGCCGAATGGCTTCAGCAAGCCCACCGGGCTGGCCTTGTGCGGCGTCAGCACCGAGTTCAGCCCGCGCCACAGTCCGTACAACCCCATGAAAATCAGCAGGCCGATGATGGCGAAGGCGAACGGCCACATCTCCAACGGCTCGCCCCGGCTGATCACCTGCCAGGCGCGCGGGGCGATGGCGGGCTTGTCCTCGCCGTCGAAGACGCGCGCCCAGGGCGTGAACAGGATCAGCGCCAACCCGACGAACCACCAACAGACCCAGGTCAGGATGCTGTAGCCGCGCCGGATCATGGCGTCGCGGAACCGGCCGGGCGGAAGAGGTGACGCCATGACGCCAGTCGCTCCTATTCGTCTCGGAGCGCGCGAAAGCCCACATCGCTGAGCCGCAGCTCGGGGCTGAGCGCTTCAGGCCCGCCCTCGCTCACAGGGCGGATGGCGCGGTAGCTGCACCGCGACAGCCCGTCGTCGTGGCAGTCCAAAAGCCATTCGGCGATATCCCCGCCGCGCGGTCGCCATTGCGCCAGAGTGGGCAATTCGTGGGAATGGCCCGTGCGCGCTGACAGCCAGGCCAGATAAAGCCGCGCGTCGTCCCATGACACCCCGGTTGCGGGCGCATCCGGCGGGCCGTCCAGACGGAACGGACAGGGGCCCTCGGCGGCGCAGACATTCCATTCCGCGACCGTGACCAGACCGTGATTTTCGATTGCCGTTTCTTGTGGCGTCCCCGCGCTGGCCACGCAGGCGGACAGCATGAGCGCGATTCCGAATGCGGCGACGGCGGATGCCGGACGCCCTCGCGCCAAGACACGCCGCCGCCCTCTGCATTCATGCTGAGAAAACAATCCGCTCATGGCGGCTATCCGAACGGCGACAGGCGCGCGGATCAATATAGGATTTTGTGCAATCACGCATCGGCTAGCGGGGCGACGAAAACGGAAGGCGCGTGGCGACCCCGGAGAGATTCGAACTCCCGACCGTGTCCTTAGGACGGACCCGCTCTATCCAGCTGAGCTACGGGGCCTTGCGAGGCTGAGAGCTAGGGGGTTGGGCGCGCCCCTGCAACCGCTTTGGGCCTGGACTTGCTGTGGCGGCGCGGCTCATCATGGTGCGCCCCCGCGGGGGCTTGAAGGGTGGGACAACGGCCATGGCGCAGCGCTACGCAAACCTGTGGTCGGACGCCGCCGCGGGGCTGACCGCCACCGCGCACACGCGCGCGAGCGTTTTTCGCTGGGGCGTGGTGCTGCTGCTCACCGGCGTGTGGCTGGGCGGGGGCGTCAGCTATTGGCTGGCCGACGGCGCCGATTTCGCGGAAGCGCTCTACCGCACCATGGGCGCGGTGGCGATGTGGGATCGCTATTTCGACGCTGAGCATCCCACGCTGCAAATGGTGCGCTTTGCAGCGCTGGCTTCGCCGGTTGTCGGCTTGCTGTTCGCGTTTTCCGGGCAGCTTGGGCGTTCGCTGGCGCGTATTTTCAACTTGGCCGCCGCCCATCACGTGGTGATCGCCGGCGATGGCGCGCCGGCGCTGTCGCTCGCGCTCGATTGCCGCAAGCAGGGCGATGCGGTGATGCTGATCGCGCAGGGCTTGGCCGAAGAAACCGCGCTGGGCTTGCGACGCAAGGGCGTGGTGGTGCTTGAAGGCCAGGCCGCGCATGTGGAGACGCTGCGCGCCGCGCGCGCCCATCACGCCGCGCATGTCGTGGCGTTTGAAAGTGACGATACGGCCAATTTGCAGATCGAGGCGGCGGTGCGCCGCCTGGTTGGCGCCGGCAAACGTAAGCCGCCGATCGGCGTGCATGTGGCCACGCGTTCGCCGCTGTTGCTGCGTGAGGCGCGCGAGATGCGCTCGGCGCAGATGCGCGCCAAGGCGGCGAACACGCCGCACGCGATCGATCCCAAGCCGTTCTCGCTGGAGGAAATCGCCGCGCGCGCGCTGTTGCAGCAGGAGGGCCAGACCTTGCTCTCGCTGGCGCGGGCGTTGGGGCAGGATCGCGTGCATATCGTGTGCTTCGGTTTCGACGTGGCGGCGGAGGCGCTTGCCGAGCGCGTGTTCTCCAGCTTGTGGTCCGCGCATTTCGAAGCGCCGCGCATCACCGTGCTGGCGCCCGATCCGGCGGCGGCGGAAGGCGCTTTCCGCGCGCGCCATCGCGAAGTGTTCGCCCATCCCGATGTTTGGCGCGCCGACATCGCGTTCATGCCGTTCGATTGGAACGCCGCCTCGGTGGGCGCGGAGGTGTTCGACGCTGTGGAGGCCGCGCGCGGCAAGCCGAGCGCGGCGGTCGTCGCCACCGGCGCCGATCCGGGCAACATCCATCTCGCGCTGGCGCTGAAGCGCGCCTGCAATTCAGGTGTGCGCTGGCCGATCCCGATCTACATGTTCGAATCGGCGCAATCGGAATTCTCGCAGCAATACGCCAAGGGCGACGAGACGCGCGAGCTGGATGCTTATCTGCAAGCCTTCGGCGCCCATCAGCGTACGGCGACGCGCAAATGCGTGATCGAAGGCGCGCTCGATCAAGGCGCGGCGATTGCGCATGAGCATTATTCAAAAGGTCTGCGCGGGCGCGAGCCGATGAGCCTACGTGAATTGCAGGCGGCGATGCGCGATTGGTCGGACGTGCTGGAAACCTATCGCGCCGCCAACCGCGCGGTGGCGGATGCGGCGATGGTGAAGATGTGGGATGCGGGCTGGCGCCCCGCCGCGAAGGGCGAAAAGGGCGAAACCCAGCCCACGATCCCCGAGCCGCTGCTGATGCGCTTGGCCGAGCGCGAGCATGATCGCTGGATGGCCGAGCGCTTGATTTCCGGTTGGCGCCCGACAGCGCCGGGCGAAAAGCGCAACAACGATCTGATGGCGCACGACAAGCTCGCGCCCTGGTCGGCGCTGAGCGACGACGACAAGGCCAACGACCTCGCCCAAGTGCGCGCCGCGATCGATATCGCGCGCATGACGCACAAGGAGGGCTTCGTGGCGCTTTAGTCGCCGATGCGTCCGCCGTCGTCGCGGGTGATCACCACCACGGTCGAGCGCGGCCAGCCGCCATCGGGGAACGAGGACGGCGCGGGCGCGCCGCCCCAGCGCGTCGCCGAGAAATCGACGCCTGCGATGTCATTCTCGCCAGGGTGCTGGATCGAGCAGAAGAACGCGCGCTCGTCCGGCGCCATGATCGGGCCGCAAAGCTCCGCGCCCACCGGGCCGACCAGAAAGCGCTTCAGCGCGTGCGGGCCTTCGTTATGGATCGGCGCGGCCATGATCGTGTCGTTGCAATCGGCGAACACGCCGTCGTTGCCGTCCGTCGCGATCCAGATGCGGTGATCGGAATCGATGAACAGATTGTCCGGGCAGGCGAAGCGTTCGCCGTTCATGGTTTGCACGCCGGCGAAGCTGGTGCCGATATGGGCGGTGCGGCCGTCACGAGCGGTGATCGTGGCGACCGTCGCCGCGGGATCGCCGCCCATCACAAACACGTTCCAGCTAAATGTCTCCGCGCCGCAATCGCCGCTGGTTTCATCGATGCGCAGCACGTGGCCGGCGAGATTGGCGTAGGCGTCACCGGCGTTGTCTTCGCGACGCGGGTTGCCTGGGCGGTTGGGGTCGCGGTCGTAATTCTTGGTGCAGGAGATCAGCACCGGGCCGAGGCCGCGCCAGCGCGCGTCGCACACCGCTTCAATATCTTCCGGCCGATCCATCGGCGTGGCCCCCAAGAGGCGCGCGGCTTCGCGCACGCGCATCACCACCTCGCCCTGATCGCGGAAGCGCAGCGGCGAGCCGGCCGCGAGCGCCGCCGCGTTCGCGGCCTCCGCCGTCAGCGCCAGCCAGCGGCCGCTTCCATCGGCCTCAAAGCGCGCGCAATAGAGCTGGCCATCGTCCAGCAGGTCCATATTGGCGGCGCGGTTGTCGGGATCGAAGCGGGCGCGCGTCACGAATTTGTAGACGTGCTCGTTGGGCTGATCATCGCCCATATAGGTCGCCACGCGGCCGTCGCGCGTGAGCGCGGTGGTGGCGCATTCGTTGCTCTTGCGCCCGAGTGCGGTGCGTTTCTTGGGCGTAGAGGTTGGGTCGTACGGATCGATCTCGACGATCCAGCCATAGAGCGTCGGCCCGTACGGATTTTCCGCGAACTGGAATTGGCGCGGCAACACGTCGAGGCCGATCGGCGCTTGCGCGGGATAGCGGAAAATGCGCGCGTCGCGGATGTGGTCTTCATCGCCGGTCTCAGGCGGGGCGCCGCGTTCGGCAGCGAAGAACACGGTGTGGAAGTTTTCTTCCGCGGTCAGGTAGGTGCCCCACGGCGTCAGGCCGCCGGCGCAATTGGCCAGCGTGCCGCAACGCACGGCGTCGGCGGGCGCGGGCGCGCCGCGATCGGGCTCGGCGGCGTTGACGATGGCGGCGGCGGCTTGGATCCAGGGATGGCGCGCGGCCGGGCCGGCGAATTGCACCGGCGTGAACGGGGTGATGCGACGGTTGCGGCCTTGGCCTGGCGCGGGATTGATAACCGGGCGCCAGCCGTCCGCGCCTCGTTCGATCTCCACCACCGTAACGCCGATCGCCGCGTATGCGGCCTCCACCTGCGCGTTGGTGAACGTGCGCGGATCGCGCACGGCGGGAAACATGAGCTCGACCGAGGCATATTCATTATTCGCGCACAGAAGCAGGCGATCCTGATCCTTGGGCGGCGGATAGGCGAAATCGGCGGCGAACAAAGCCAGCATGTCGTTGTTCGTGCCGAAGCGTTTTTCCTGATCGGCGCGCGTCAGTGCGTCGGGATCGAACGGCGCCATGTCGGCGAACAGCGCATCGCCCCAGCGGATCAAGGGCCGCCAGCTATAGCCGGCCGGCACGGTCACGGTGTCGGCGTTGGTGGGCGCCACGCTGGCGAAATTGAGCGGCGCGGGCGCGCCGCCGCCCGCCGTCGCGCAGCCGGCGAGATTGAGCAGCGGCAGGCCGGCCAAGCCGCCCAGCAGCGCGCGGCGGGAGGTCAGCAAGTCGTTGAGATGAGGGGCTTTGGTCACGTGACGTCCTTGTGCTTCGCGCGCCCCTCCTAGGCGCCGTGCGCGACAGGGGCGTGACAAACCATGCCCAGCGCCTGCTTCAAGGTGTCTATCTCGGCCAGTTTGGCTTCAAACAGCGTCCAATCGTCTCGCTCCGCGATCGGCGCCCACAAGGCTTCGACCTCTTCGATCACCAAGTCCGCGGGCTGCGCGCGCGCCCAATAGGGGTGCGCAAGCAACCCGTCCGCCCCGGATTCGGTGCGGGCGAGAAGCCCATCGCGGACGGTTGCGAAATCAGCGCGCGCATAAAGCGCCGCTTGCGGGCTTTGCACGGCGCGCGCTTCGCTGGCGCCGCCGCCGGCCCAATCGTGGAAGAATTGCGCCCAGCCGGCGCGGGTTTCGCTCAGCCAGTCGAACAGCGCCTGGATGAATTCGAGGTCGCCCGGCAGATCGCCGGCTTTCAGCTTCAGCCGCGCAAACAAGCGCTCGCGCAGCGCGCTTTGGAAGGCGGGCACATAGCGCGTCATCTCCGCTTCCAGCAGCGGCGCGGGGCAGACCAGCGAGAGCGCCCCGCCCAATTGCGCCAGCGCCCACGACACCGCCTCCGG
Organism: uncultured Terricaulis sp.; assembly: GCA_964635925.1. Taxonomy (GTDB): domain Bacteria; phylum Pseudomonadota; class Alphaproteobacteria; order Caulobacterales; family Aquidulcibacteraceae; genus Vitreimonas. The sequence continues at coordinate 21,349 of CAZWQS010000006.1, forward strand.
CTGGCGCCCGAAGGCGTAAAGCCCGGTTTCGTCAAAATAGGCGGCGGTAAAGCCGGGGTCGCTCGTGGGCAGGAAGCGCCAGGGGCCGTAATCAAAGCTTTCGCCCGTGACGTTGAGATTGTCGGTGTTCAGCACGCCGTGCACGAAGCCCGCCGCCATCCAGCTCGCGACGAGGCGCCCGCTGGCCGCCACGATCTCGCCCATCAAGGCCGCCGCCTGCGCTTCCCCTTCTAGGCTCGCGTGATGAGGATAATAGGCGCTGACGCAATGGGCGATCAGCGTGCGCATCAGATCGGCGCGCTCAAAGAAGGCGAGCCGCTGGAACGTGCCGAAGCGGATATGGCTATGCTGGAGCCGCACTAGGACGGCTGAGCGCGTCGGCGAGGGCTCATCGCCGCGCACCAGAGCCTCGCCGGTTTCCACCAGGGAAAGCGCTTTGGAGGTGTAAACGCCCAGCGCCTCCAGCATTTCCGCCGCCAGCACCTCGCGTACGCCGCCTTTCAGCGTGAGGCGCCCGTCGCCGCGCCGCGAATAGGGCGTCTGGCCCGAGCCCTTGGTTCCCAAATCCAGCAGCCGGCCCTGGTTGTCGCGGAGCTGCGCGTAGAGGAAGCCGCGCCCGTCGCCGAGATCGGGATTGTAGGTGCGGAATTGGTGGCCGTGATAACGCATGGCCAAGGGGGCCTGCATGTTGGCGGGCAGCGGTTCGAACCGCGCCATGTGCGCGATCCATTCGGCTTGGCTCAGCGTGTCGAGCCCGATCTCGCCGGCCCAAACCTGATTGCGGCGCCGCAGCACGTGCTGTGGAAAACGCGCCGGCGCCACAGGATCGGCGAATTCGCCCCCCAGATCGACGAACAGAGGGGCGGCGCGGTATCGATCGCTGGGCGGCATGGGACTTAATCTAGACGCGTGCATCACGTGCGTCATGGGTTCACAAGGCGCGCGAGCGGCGGTGACGCCGCAGAGCTTTTGTGGCACAACCCCAAAGGGGCTCCAAGTAAGGACAAAGCGCATGGGTTTGCGTGGTGTTGGCGCGTTTGGCGTGGCGATGGCGTGCTTGGCGCTGGCCGCGTGCGGGGATCGCGCCGCCGGCAGCAAAACCGAAGCGAGTTCCGCCGAGGCCATCGCCGCGGCGCTCGATGTCTGCGAAGGCGATCAGGGCCCGTTCGCGCGTCATTTGTGCGACAACCGTCAGATCGCCACGATCGACGGCCAAATCCGCGATACGCTGGTGGCGGAATCGGCCGGCGTGTCGGATGCGGGCGCGCAGCTTCTGGTGCAGAACCAGGCGCGCTGGCGCGAAGCGGCGCGCGTGTCGTGCGGCTTGCTCGATGCGGAAACCGCCCCGACGCTGGAGCAGCAATCGTGCCTGGAGCAGCAATTCCGCTCGCGGCTTGAGGAAGCGCGCGCCGCCGTGCAGGACGTGGGCGGCTACACCTTCCAGCGCATGGAATTGGTCGACGCTGCGCCCGTCACCGCGCAGATCGCGGAAGCGAGCGGGCTGGGCGATTCCGCGCCGGTGGCGATCGTGCGCGACATCCGCTTCCCGCGCATCGACGGGCGCCAGACGCCGGCGATTCAGCGCTTCAATGAAATCGTCGCGCGCCAGCCGCAACGCAGCTTGAGCGACGCCACCAGCGAGGTGGTTGATTATCAGATCGTGTTCGCGGGCCCCGAACTGATTTCGGTGCGCTTCGTTTCTAGCGAAGACACGCTGGGCGCGGCGCATCCGAACAATTCGGTCAACGCCGTCACCGTGCTGATGAGCGAAGGGCGCGAACTGGCCGCCAGCGACGTGTTCCGCGCCGACAGCGGCTGGGAGGCTTTCCTCACCCAGCGCGCCGTCGCCGCCATCACGCGCGATTTCGCCGATTACGCCTTCAACCCGCCCGAGCGCGACGTGCGCGAAACCGCCACCAAGCCGCATTTGTGGCTGGTGAGCGAAAACGGCCTCACCGTGCTGTTTCCTCCGTACAGCTTCGGCGGCCCGCACGCTTTGGGCGGCACGGAGGTGACCATCCCGTGGGCCGATCTGCGCGAATATCTCAATCCCGCCGCGCCCGCGCCGATCCGGCCGAGCGCATAAGCTTCCTGCGAAGCGTTCGCGCCCGCGATATGTCGCGCTTCCAATAGGGCGGCGATGCGCTAACCAGCGTGGATGAAGCCCAGCGCCGGCTCCCTTGTCGCTCTTGTCGGCGTCGTGCTGATCGGCATGACCGGGTTCGGCGTGTTCTTGCCGATCTTTCCGTTTCTGGCGCTCGAAGTCGGCGCCACGCCGACGGCCACCACCATCGCCATGGGCGCCTATTCGCTGGGGCAGCTTATCGCCTCACCTTTTTGGGGGCGCTTGAGCGATCGCGTGGGCCGCAAGCCGGTGCTGATCGCAGGGCTGATCGGCGGCGTGATTTCCTATTTGTGGCTCGCCCGCGCCGCGAGCGTGGAAGAGCTTGGCGCCGCGCGCCTGTTTGGCGGCTTGATGGCCGGCAATGTCGGCGCGGCGTTCGCCGCTGCGGCTGATCTGGCGGACGATAAAACGCGCGCGCGCAATATGGGCTTGCTGGGCGCGGCGGTTGGTTTTGGGTTCATCGCGGGACCGATGCTGGGGGCGGGCCTGATCGGCGAGGCGCCCGATCGCGAAGGCTTTGCGCGCGTGTGCCTTGCCTCGGCCGCGCTTGCGGCGCTCGCCGCTTTGGCCGCGCTCGCGTTCTTTCGCGAAAGCTTGCCGAAGCAAGCCCGCACCAGCGCCGCGCAGCCGCGCATCCGCACGCGCGACTTGCTGAAACGCCCGGCGCTGGCGCGCCTCGCGCTCGTCACGCTGCTGATGATCGCGGCGCAGGCGTTGATGGAAGCCACGTTTGGGCTCTGGGCGGAAGCGCGCTTGGCGTGGGGGCCGCGCGAAGTAGGCTGGACTTTGGGCGCGCTCGGCGTCGCGGCGGTGCTGCTGCAAGGCGGCGGCGCGGGCGCGGCGGCGCGCGCCTTGGGTGAGCGCACGATGCTGTTTGTCGGGCTTGCGTTGTTTGCCGCGGGCCTCGGCGGGCTGGCGGTGGCGCGCGACGTGGCCAGCATGAGCGCGGCGCTTGCGGCTCTGGTCGTGGGCATCGGCCTGGCCAGCCCCGCGCTCAACGCGCTGATCGCCGGCCAAGCCGCGGAAGCGGAGCGCGGGGCGGTGATGGGGCTGTCGCAATCGGCGTCGGCGCTGGGGCGCGTGCTGGGGCCGCTGGGCGCGGGCGCGCTGTTTGATGTCTTCAGCCCCGCCGCGCCGTTCGCGGCGGCGGCGTGCGTGATCTTGGCGGCGCTGTTCGTGGCGCTGGGCGAGGCAGGCGCGCGGCAAGCGGCTGGCCGCGAGGCTTAGTCCTTATAGTCGCGCCAAGCGCCTTCGCGATCGCGCACCTCATAGTCGGCGTTGCTTTCGCGCACGGCGGGCGACGCGAGCGGCGCCTTGCCGTGGCCGCCGGGGATATCGAGCACATAGGTCGGCTGCGCCAAGCCGCTGGCGCGTTGATGCAGCGTTTCTACGAGGTTTTGCCCCTCCGCGATGGTGCAGCGGAAGTGCGACGTGCCGGGCGCCTTGTCCAAATGGTGCAGATAATACGGCTTCACTCGCGCCTCTACGAAGGCGCGCATCAGCGCTTCCAGCGTATCGGCGTCGTCGTTGACGCCTTTCAGCAACACGGTTTGCGACAGCATCGGCACGCCGGCATCGACGATGCGGTCAATCGCGGCGCGCGCCTGCGCGGTGAGCTCGCGCGGGTGGTTGGCGTGCAGCACCACATAGGTGGTTGCGCCCGCCGCGCGCAGCGCCGCGACCAGATCGGGCGTCACCCGCAGCGGATCGACCGCGGGCACGCGCGTGTGCCAGCGGATGATCTTCACATGCTCGATCCCCGCCAGACGCGCCGTGATCTCGCGCACGCGGCGTGCGGAAAGCAGGAACGGATCGCCCCCGGTGAGGATCACCTCCCAGATGCCGGGATGCGCTTCGATGTAAGCAAGCGCCGTTTCCAACTCTTCGCCCGCCAACATGCCGTCGCCATCTGGGCCCACCATCTCGCGCCGGAAGCAGAAGCGGCAATAGACCGGGCACACATGCACCAGCTTCAGCAGGCAGCGGTCGGGATAGCGATGCACCACGCCCTTCACCGGCGTGTGCGGTTCGTCGCCGATGGGATCGCTCAATTCATCGGGTGCGGTGTAAAGCTCGCGCGCGTCGGGCGTGAATTGCGCGGCGATGGGATCGTTCGGGTTGGTCGGATCGATCAGCGCGTCCATCGCCGGGGTGATCGCCACGGCGTAACGCGCGGCCACCTGGCTCAGGGCGTCGTCCTGCTGTTTGGCGGCGGGCATGCTCAAACTCCGAAGGCTCTCGCGTAGCGCACGCGCCCGCCGGCCTTCAAAGCGCCCGGAACCAGCTCGAGCGCCATGAAGTGCGGGCCCGAGAACGGAGCTTGCAGTGATTCCGCCAGCGCCGCCGAGAAGCCGAAGCGTGGATAATAGTCCACGTGGCCCAGCACAATGATTGCGCTGAGATTGCGCGCGGCGCAGGCCGCGTTGCCCGCTTCGATCAAGGCCTTGCCCAGCCCGGTTCGTTGGAACGCCGGAAGGACGGAGACGGGCGCGAGCGCGGCGGCGTGCAGCGTTTCCGTTTCGCGCTCGATTTTCAGCGGGGAGTAGAGGATGTGGCCTTGAAGCGCGGTCTCGCTGGCGGCGACCAGCTCAACCAGCGTATCGCCATCGGCGCGGAGCTGCTCGACCAGATTTGCTTCATCGTCCTGGCCGAAGGCGTGGCGGATGATCTGGCGGATGGCGGGGTAATCGCCGGGGATGGCGTCGCGGATCATTGCGGCGTCCACAGCACGTCTTTGATGTGGCGCGCCCCTGTCGCCAGCATCACCAGGCGGTCAAAGCCCAGCGCAACGCCGCTTGCGGGCGGCATGTGCGCGAGCGCGGCGAGGAAATCCTCATCGATCGGCCAGCGTTTGCCGTAGCGCTTCTGCTTTTCGTCCATCGCTTCGATGAGGCGGCGGCGCTGCTCCACTGGATCGGTGAGTTCGCCGAAGCCGTTGGCCAATTCCACCCCGCAGGCGTACAGCTCGAACCGTTCCGCCACGCTGGCGTCATGCGGGCAGGGGCGCGCCAAAGCGGCTTCGCGGATCGGATATTCGATCAGCAGCGTCAGCGCGCCATCTCCGAGATTTGGTTCAACATGCTGCACCAGGGCTGCAGAAAACGCGTCGCCATCGTGCGGCATGGCGATGGGGGAAAGCTCGTCAAACGCCTCATGCACGCTGATGCGCTCCGCCGCCGTGAACGGATCGCAGCTTTTGCCGCGCCAGCGCAGCGCATCCGCGCCCGCCGCGCGCGCGGCGAGGCGGGCGATCTCCACGCAATCGTCCATGATCCGCGCATAAGGCGCGCCGGCGCGATACCATTCGAGCATGGTGAATTCTTCCGCGTGCAGCGGCCCTTCCTCGCCGCGGCGCCAGCATTTGCCGAGGTAAAAGATTCTCTCTTCGCCCGCCGCCAGCAGCTTCTTCATCGCGAATTCGGGGCTGGTGTGCAAATAGCGGCCATCGACCTCGAAGGCGTCGACATGGGTTTCCGCGCCGGGCGCAGGCGCGACGAGGTTGGGTTCGGCCTCGGTGAAGCCCTCGGCGTGGAACCAATCCCGCACCGCGCGCAGGATCGCGGCCCGCCCGGCCAGGAAAGGCCGCCGGTCGGCGTGGCGCGATCGATCCCAAAAGGGGCTCATTCTCCCCCTCTCCCTTGCGGAGAGGGGGCTGGGGGGTGGGGGGCGTTCAAACATGCCGGCGCCTGAGCGGCGGAATGCCCCTCACGCCGCCGCTTCGCGGCGACCCTCTCCGCGAGGGAGAGGGTTGCTTCAGAGCGGCGCTTTCCCGGCGCATCAAACGCGGCTAAGAGAGCGGCCAAATTCCGGTCCTTTCGACTGATTTCAAGGCCCGCCGGGGCTCCGGCGGCAAGTGAGGGTTCTGTGGTCAAAGTCATCGCCAGCGACGTCCGCAAAGGCAACGTGCTCGAGCACGAGGACGGCAAATTGTACGTCGTGCTGTCCCATGAGACGTTCCGCCCGGGCAAGGGCACGCCCACCACCACGATCGTGATGCGCCGCATCGTGGACGGGGTGAAGACGACCGCCGTGTTCAAGACCACGGACGGCCTGGAAAAAGCGTTCGTCGAGGAGGTGAAGCACACCTTCCTGTACGACGACGGCGACAGTGGCCTCGTATTCATGAACCCGGACAATTACGACCAGGTCCATCTCTCGCGCGACATGGTGGGCGATGATCTGCCCTGGCTGCAGCCGGAAATGACTGTGCACCTCACCATGTTCGACGGCCAGGCGCTGTCGATCGATCTGCCCGCCCGCGTCACCGCCACGATCGAAAGCACCGAGCCGGTGGTGAAGGGACAAACGGCGTCGTCCTCCTACAAGCCGGCGATCCTCGACAATGGCGTAAAGGTGATGGTGCCCCCGCACATCGATGCGGGCACGCGTATCGTCGTCAACACCGAGGACGCGACCTACATCGAACGGGCCAAGGATTGATGTGGACGCGCCGCAGCGCGCTTGCCGGCGCCGCGGCGCTGGTTGCGTGCGCGCCGGCGCGCAATGACGCGTCCACGCCGAACGATCCGCGTTTCGCCGCGATCGAGGCGCGCATTGGCGGGCGGGTCGGCGTGTTCGCCTTGAATACGGCCGACGGCGCCGTTCTTCGCCATCGCGCCGACGAACGCTTCGCGATGTGCTCGACCTTCAAATGGCTGCTGGCCGCGCAAATGCTGCATCTGGAGCAGCAGGGGCCGGGTTTTCTGGCGCAACGCATTCCCTTCAGTGAAGTGGATTTGCTGGACTACGCGCCGATCGCGCGCGAGAATCTCGCACGCGGCTGGATGAGTGTGGAGGCGATGTGCGCCGGCGCTGTGGTGATGAGCGACAACGCGTGCGCGAACCTGTTGCTGGCGCACGCCAGCGGGCCGGCGGGGCTCACGCAATTCCTGCGCGACAATGGCGACGCCATTACCCGGCTCGATCGGATCGAGCCGGAGATGAATGTCGTTCCGCCCGGCGATGACCGCGACACGACAACGCCCCAAGCCATGGCGCGCACGGCGCAGCGCTTGTTGTTGGGCGATGCGGCGCTCAACACCGGCTCGCGCGAGAAGCTAATCGGCTGGATGGTCGAAAGCCCTACGGGGCGCGAGCGCCTGCGCGCGGGCCTGCCGGCCGATTGGCGCGCGGGCGACAAGACCGGCACCTGGAACGGCGAACACAACGCCGCGAATGACGTCGCCGTGGCTTGGCCGCCGGGCGGCGCGCCGATTGTTATCGCAAGCTATCTCAGCGGCGCGACGGCGGCGCCCGCCGAACGCAACGCGGCGCATGCCGAGATCGCGCGCATCGTCGTGCAAGCCTGGAGCGGAATGTGATGCCGAAGACGATCACCATCTATCACAACCCCAAATGCTCCACCTCGCGCCAGGTGCTGGAGATGATCGAAGCCTCTGGCGCGAAAGCGAACGTGATCGAATACCTGAAGGCGGGTTGGACCAAGCCGCAATTGAAGCAATTGTTCGCCGATTCTGGCCTCACTGCGCGCCAGGCGCTGCGCACGAAGGCGACGGAGGCCGAAGAGCTTGGCTTGCTCGATCCGAAGGTTTCCGACGCCAAGCTGATTGACGCGATGGTGGCCCATCCGGTTCTGGTGGAGCGCCCGTTTGTGGTCGGCGCCAAGGGAACGCTGCTGGCGCGGCCGAAAGAGCGGGTGAAGGAAATTCTCTGAAGGTCCCGGACTCGGCCTGCGGCCAATCCAGGAATGGGTGTTTCACTCTGCATGTTGATGCGCGGCTTCATGCTGGCTGGAAGCTGGCGATCCAGTGGTGTAGATGTTCGCAGTCGGAATAAGGGAACGCGGTGCAAATCCGCGGCTGCGCCCGCAGCTGTAAGCGGCGAGTGTTCGTGCAAAGCCAGTGGCGAAAGCCGCGAAGGGCATGAACGCAACGACCCGCGAAGCCAGAAGACCTGCCGATGAGAAGCTCTTGGCGCGGGATGGCGCCATTGGAGGGCGGATGGTTCGGTTTGTCGTCTGCGCGTTTGCGCTCTTGTTCGCGTGGCCCGCGCATGCGGCGCCTTTGCGCGTGGTCAGCCTCGATTATTGCGCTGATCAATTTGTGTTGGCGCTCGCCGATCGCGATCAGATCGCGGCGCTCTCGCGCGGGGCGCGGCGCGATGATTCCTATTTCCGCGCCCGCGCGTCCGGCATCCGCCAGACGCGGGGCACGCTGGAGGAAGTGCTGGCGCTGCGCCCTGATCTTGTGGTGCGCAATTGGGGCGGGCCGTGGGACGCCGAGCGCGTCTATGCGCGTTTTGGCGTGCCGGTGCTGCAAGTGGGCGATATGCCGGATTTCGCGGCCGCCCGCGCCGATCTGATCGACGCCGCGCGCGCGCTGGGCCACGCCGAACGCGGCGAAGCATTGGCGCGCGATCTGGATCTCCGCCTCGCGCGCTTGCAGGCGCTGCCGGCGCCGCGCGCGATGGATGTGATGTATCTCTCCGCCGGCGGCGCCATCGCCGGGCGCGGCACGCTGATGGATTCTATCATTGTTGCGGCGGGCGGGCGCAATGTGCGCCAGGAAGAAAGCTGGGCCGTGGCGCCGCTGGAGCGGCTGGTGCAAACGCCGCCCGCCTTGATCGCGACCGGCTTTTTCGATCACGGCCGCACCAGCATGAACGCCTGGGCGCCGGGCCGCCACCCCGCGTTGCGCGCCGCGCTGAGCCGCGCGCGCACCGTGGCGCTGCCTGCGGCGGCGATTTCGTGCGAAGCGTGGTTCGCCGTGGATGCGGCCGAGGCGATCGCCGCCGGGTTGCGTCAGCCATGAGCGCGCGCGTTTCTCTCGCGCTTGCCGCGTTAAGCGCGCTGGCTTTGCTCGCCGCGCTTTGGCTTGGCCCCACGCCGTTGGCCGATCCGTTCGCGGCAGACGTCGCCACGCGCACCATCGTGTGGGAAATCAGATTTCCGCGCGCGCTGGCTGCATGGATCGTCGGCGCGGCTTTGGGGCTCACGGGGGCGGCGCTGCAAGGCTTGCTGCGCAACCCGTTGGCGGATGCGGGCGTGCTGGGGCTTTCGGGCTTCGCCGCGCTGGGCGCGGTGCTGGCGTTCGCGTTCGGGCTCGCCGTGCTGGCCCCGCTTGGCGCGATCATGTTTGCGTTCGCGGCGGCGGCTTTGGTGGTGACGTTGGGCTGGCGCGCGCGCGGGCCGGCCAGCTTGGTGCTGATCGGCGTTGGCCTGTCCAGTTTCGCGGGCGGGCTGATCGCGCTGGCGCTGAACCTCGCGCCTAATCCGGGCGCGCTGTCTGATCTCGTGAATTGGACGCTCGGTTCGGTGGAAGGCCGCTCGCTCAACGACGCGGCGCTGGCTGGGGCTTTGCTGATTGCGGGCGGGGCGCTCATTCTCGCCGCCGCGCGCGGCTTGCAGGCGCTGACCTTGGGCGAGGAAGCGGCCGCCGCGATCGGCGCCGATCTTTCGCGCACGCGCGCGCTGGTCGTGCTCGGCGCAGCCGCGTGCGCGGGCGGGGCCACGGCGATCGCCGGCGTGATCGGTTTTGTCGGCATCGCCGCGCCGCATCTGGTGCGCGCGCTGGCGGGACACGATCCCGCGCGTTTGCTGCTGCCCAGCGCGTTTGCGGGCGGGGCGCTGCTGGTGAGCGCCGACATCGTGGTGCGTTTGCTGCCTACCGATACCGAATTGAAGCTCGGCGTCGCCGCCGCTTTGCTGGGCGGGCCGGTGTTTGCGCTGATCGCGGCGCGCTTGGCCTCGCGCGGAGGCGACGCATGAGCCTGACGCTGGAGAACATCTCAGTCGAGCTTGGGGCGCGCCGCGTGGTGGAGGACGTTTCGCTCGATCTCGCGCCGGGCGAGATCGTCGCGCTGCTCGGCCCCAACGGCGCGGGCAAGACGAGCCTGATGCGCGCGAGCCTTGGTCTGATCCCGCTCGCGTCCGGGCAAGCGCACCTTGGCGGCGCCGATCCGCGCACGCTGAGCGCGCGGGCGCGCGCGCTCAAGGCGGCGTATTTGCCGCAACGCCCGCAAGCGATCTGGCCGCTCAGCGTGGAGGGCGTTGTCGCGCTTGGCCGCTATGCGCATGGCGGCGCGCCCGATCGACTGCGCGCGGCGGATCAAGCGGCCGTGGACGCCGCGCTTGACGCGTGCGCGCTGACGCCGCTGCGCGCGCGGCGCATGGATGAGATTTCGGGGGGCGAGAAGGCGCGCGCGCATTTGGCCCGGGCGCTGGCGCAGCAAGCGCCGGTGCTGGTGCTGGATGAGCCCACCGCCGGGCTTGATCCCGCGCAGGCGCTGGGCGTTGGGGAGGTGTTGCGCGCGCAAGCGGCGCAAGGGCGCGCGATCCTGCTGTCCACGCACGATCTTGGCCTCGCCGTGCGCATCGCCCGTCGCGTGTTGCTGCTACGCGAAGGGCGCCCGATCGCGGCCGGCGGCGCCGATGCGCTGACGCCCGAGGCGCTTGAAAGCGCCTATGGCCGGCGCGCGCGCTTGCATGTCGTGGGCGGCGCGCAGATCGCGGTGTTCGATTAAAGCCTGAACGCGCCGCTTTGAATTTGCGCGTAGAGCGCGGGCGTCAGCGGCACGTAGGCGTTCTGCTCGGGATGCAGAAAGTAAAGCGCGTGCTCGATCTTGGACGGATCGAAGCCGTCGCGCACCAGATCGACCTTGCGATATTTGAACGTGCCGGTGGTTTCCATCGCCGGCTGCAGGCGCACGAAGATGGGCCGCGCATAGGCAGGCAATTCATGCGCCAGGAAGCCGGGCAGGCCGGCGATGTCGAAGCGCTCGCCCGGGGTGATCGCAGCCATGCCTGCGCGTCCGTCGAGCTTGTCGATCTTGGCGCCGTACACGATCGCTTCGTCCACGTTCGGATAGCGCGCAACCACTTCGCCCACCTCGGTGGTGGAGACGTTCTCGCCCTTCCAGCGAAAAGTGTCGCCGATGCGGTCTACGAAATAGAAATAGCCTTCTTCATCCTGGCGCATCAGATCGCCGGTGCGGAACCAGGAATCGCCCAGTTCGAACGCGTCGCGCAGAACCTTGCGCTCGCTCGCGGCCTTGTCGGCGTAGCCGGTATAGCCGCTGCGCGCGTCGTCCTTGATGAGACCGATGGCTTCGCCCACTTCGCCGGGCGCGCATTCTTCGCAGAAGCCCTCCGCGTTGCGGATCGGCTGTTCGCTTTCCACGTCGAACCGCACGAGCCGCACGGTGAAGCGCTTGCGCAGATAGTGCGGCACGCGCCCGATCGAGCCGGGTTTGCCGTCGAAATTGAACATCGAGACGTTGCCCTCGGTCGAGCCGTAGAACTCGAGCACGCGGGGCACGTTAAAGCGGCGCTGGAATTCATCCCACACGTCGGGCCGCAAGCCATTGCCGAAGGCGAGGCGCAGCTTGTGCGTATTCTCATTCGCTTGCGGGGCGTGGTTCACGAGATAGCGGCACAATTCGCCGATATAGACGAACAGCGTGCAGCCATGCTGGTTGATGTCGTCCCAGAAATGGCTGACGGAGAATTTGCGCCGCAGCACCAGCGTGCCGCCGTGCAGCAGCGCAGCGCCCACACCGCAAAGGCCGCCGGTCGAATGATAGAGCGGCAGCGCGCAATAGAGCACGTCTTCAGGCTTGGAATTGGTCGCGCCCGCGAAAGCGCGCATGTAAAGCTGCGCGCGCGTGTGCGTGATCTTGGCGGCTTTCGGCATGCCGGTGGTGCCGGAGGTGTAGATGTAAAGCGCGACCTCGCGCGCTTTCGTGCCGGCGCGGCGCGCGCGCGACGGGCGCTCTGGCGCCAGCTTGGGCGATTTCAGATCAAGCGCGCGCTGGCCTTCGCCAGGTTCGCCGTCGATCAGCCAGATCGTGAGCGGACGCGCCAACCCAGCGCGGATCGTGTCGAGCGCGGCGGCGGTTTCGCCATCGGTGATCACGTGGTCGGCGCCGGAGATGGAGAGGCAATGCGCCAGCGCCGCGCCGGTGAGGTTGTTGTTGATGAGCGCGGCGGCGACGCCAACCTTGGCGAGCCCCGCCCAGGCGGGCACGTATTCGGCGCGGTTGGGCAAAAGCAGCGCCACGGTGTCGCCGCGCTGCACGCTGGCGGAATCGGCCCACGCGGCGAAGCGATTGGCGAGCGCTTCAAGCTGCCGGTAGGTCAGCCGTTCGTCTTCGAAGATGAGCGCGGTGTGATCGGCGAAGCGGTCCACGGCGGCTTCGAAATCGTCGCAGATGAGCGTTTCGGAGTCCGGCTTGATGTCGCGCACGGCGGCGAGCGTGCGCGCGAGGCCGCTCAAAAACCTGATCTCGCGCCCGATCCGCTCCAGAATGCTCATGGCATTTTGATGTAGAGGGCTTCGCGCCGCGTGCAAATGGGCGAATGGCCGCGTTAGAGCAACGGACTTTAAATTCGCCTCAGTTGATGGCGGGCTCCGCGCGAATTTAAAGTCCACAAGTTGCTTTAGAGACTTTGGATCGGATGATCCAAGGCTTGGGTCGCATTTAAGGTCCGACGCTTTGGCGCGCGAGCTCGGCCTCGGCGGCGATGTAACCGAAGCTTGCCCAATCGTCACGCGTGAGCATGGCGCGCATCGCGGCGCGCGCGTCTTCGGCATGGCCTTGGATCAGCGCGCGCGCGGCGAGGCCGTAGGCGATCGCGGCGGATTCTGGGTTTTCGCCGTCCGCCGCCGCGCGTTCGCACGGGCCTTGGCCGCTATAACAGAGCGTCAGCCAGAAATAGGCGTGGTTTTCGATGATGCGCCAGTCAGAGCGAATGGGGGCGAGCGCGGCGTTGGCGGCGTCCATCTCGCCGGCGCGCGCCAGCGAGAGATAGAGCCAATAGCGCGCCGCCGCCGCCGAATCCGGATTGGCCGCCAGTGCGACCGCGCCCTGAAACGTGCGCGCCGCTTCCGCGAAATCGCCGCGCAGATAATAAGCGAGGCCCAAATGATAGGCGATATTGCCCTTGAGCGTGGAGAGTGGGGTGCTGGCGGTGTTGGGCAAGCCGTCGGGCTCGATCTCGTCGGGGCGATCGGCCATCAGGGTTTCCGCGCGCGTCAGCGCGATGATCGCGTCATCGAGACGTCGTACCGTGATCAGACGATGGCCGAGATGGCGTGCGAAGCGCGCGTCCTTGGGAAAACGGGCTTCGCCTTGCTCGAACGCAGCGATGGCTTCGGTGTAGCGGCCGAGATAGCCCAGCCGGCGCCCGATCCAAACGGCCGCGTCAGCCATGGCTTCGGGATGTTCGGGCTCATCGACAGCGCGCGCCTGCGCCAGCAGCGCCTCCTGCTCCGTACGGAACGCATCGGCCAGCGCCGGGCGCGTCAGCGGGCGGCCGTCGAGCGATGTGGCTTCCGCCGCGCGATTTTGCGACGCCGCCGGCGTTGCGCACGCCGCAAGCGCCAGACTCATCAACACTGCGCGCATCATGGCTTTTCCCCCGCAAAGGCCGCGCGCACGGCGGCCAACAATTCGCTTTCATCAAATGGTTTGCGCAATAGCGCCGGGCGCGCGGCGGAGGCTTCCAGCGTATCGGCGTCGGCATAGCCGGAAACGATCAGCACGCGCAGATGCGGCGTGCGCGCCCGCGCGCGCTCGGCCAGCTCAAGCCCGTTCATGCCCGGCATTGAATAATCCGTGAGCAGTAGATCCGGCGGATCGGCCTCAAGCAAACGCAGCGCGACGCCCACGTCGGCGGCTTCGACAGCATTGTAGCCCGCGCCGCGCAACGCTTCGGCCATGAACACGCGCACGCCCGTTTCATCATCGACCACGAGCACGCGGCGCCCCGGCTCCGGCGCGGGCGCCTCCGGCGCCGTCGCGTGCGACGCCTCCGCCTTTGCTTCGGGCGGCGCCTCGATGCGCGGCAAGGTAAGCGTGACGCGCGTCCCGCGTCCCGGCGCGCTGTCGATCTCCACGCCGCCGCCCGATTGACGCGCCGCGCCGAACACTTGCGCCAGCCCAAGTCCCGTGCCCTTGCCGGCGGGCTTGGTGGTGAAGAACGGCTCCATCGCGCGATCGAGCACGTCCTTGGGCATGCCCATGCCGTTGTCGGCCACCACAAGCTCGATCGTGTCGGCCTTTTTGCCGGGCGCGGTGCTTATATCGATGCGCCCGCCATCGGGCATCGCGTCGCGCGCGTTGATGACGAGATTGAGCACGGCGAGCTCAAGCTGGTTGGCGTCCGATTTCACCCAGCGCGCTTGGGGATGCATGTGGAAATTGATCTGCGCGGCGGGGCCGACCGAACGGCGCAGCAAATCCTCCATGCCCGGCGCCAGAGCGTGCAGATCGACTGGCGCGAGTTCGATCCGCTGTCCGCGCGAGAAGGCGAGCAATTGCTTGGTGAGCTTGTCGCCGCGCTGGGCCGCTTCGAGCATGTGTTCGGCGATCTGGCGCTGCTTGGAGTCTTCGATGCGCTTCAGCAGCATGTTGAGCCCGCCGATGATCACGGTGAGCAGATTGTTGAAATCGTGCGCGACACCGCCGGTGAGCTGGCCGACGGCTTCGAGCTTTTGCGCCTGCGCCAGGCGCGCTTCGGCTTGGCGGCGATCGGCCAAGTCGCGCAGCGCGTAGAAGATGAGCCCGGCCGCCAGCGCCAGCGCGCTCAACGCGCCAATCGCCACCGTAACGAACGACACCGCGCGCGGGCGATCAAGCAAGCGTGGCGAGACGGCGATATGCGTGGACCAGCCGCTGCTGGAGGCGAAATAGGCGGTGTAGTTGCGAAAGCCCTCATGCGTCGTGCCCGGATAGACGCCGGTGCGCTGCTCCGATGTGATCGCATCGCGCACATAGCGCGTCGTGGGCGTGCCGAAGCGCTCCTCTTGATCGAGGCTGCGGGCGATGAAATTGCCGCGCGCATCGGCGATGGCTGCGATCGCACCGTCTGGCGTGTGGCGCATGAGCGCTGAGCGAAATACGGCCGGATCGAGCGCCACCGAAAGGAGGTAGGCGTCTCCCGCCGCGGTTCTGATCGGCGTGTGCAGATAGACGCACGGGCAGCCGGGCCCCTCGCGCCAGGCGCCGCCGACGATGCGGTCGCCGCCCTGTTGCGTGGCTTCCGCAACGGCGGTGTTCATCGGCGCGGGCCCTTGCGCGAAAGGGCGACGCAGGCTGAATAGCTCAAAGCCCGATTGCGGGTCGGAAAGGATGACGTTGCGCCAATGCGGATTGAGCGCGGCGACTTCGCTGGCGCGATCGTATGCGCCGCGCCAATTGCCTTGTTCAAACGGGTCGGCTGTCGCCAGCACGCGCATCAGCGCGAAATCGGCCTCCACGCGGGCCATGGCGAGCACGGTGATCTGCTCAGCGCGCGCCAGCGATTCCGCGATCACGTCCTCGCGCTGGCGGTTGAACGCGAACAGCACTTGCAGAACGACGAGCAGGACAATCGGCAGGGCTAAGGCCAAGCCGATCAGCACATAAGACCTGTGGTGCGGATTTCCCGGCAACGCGCTCCTCGCGAGTGGTTTCTAAGGTCGCCGGCGCTGGGCGGCAATGGGAACCGCGTTAGTGTGGCGAATCTGAAGTTCGCCTCATCGTGATGGCAGGCGCCGTGCGAACTTCAGATTCATCAGCCACACTAAAACTATTGAATCTAGTGTCCCTTTTGGATTTGAAGTTCGCTCGGCGCTCGATCCAAATGATCGTGCGAACTTCAAATCCGGTACGCTAGAGATAGCGGAAGAAGGTTTTGACGCGCCGCGTCCATTTCGGGCGGCGGGGCGGGTTGGGCAGCGCCGCGGGCTCGGCGCAGAGCGGCAGAGCTTCCGGCATGTGCGCGATGGCGTTGCGCGTGCGCGCGCGCGCATCGGCGCCGATCATCACGTCCTCGGTCAGCAGGAAGCGGTCGAAGCCCGCGGCGCGCATCTTCTCGATCGTGGCGCGCGCGAGGCCGCGCTTGCCGCGCACCTTGCGGATGTCGAAATCGACCACGAGGCGCGCGATTTTCTGAATCTCGCCGCTGGCCGCGAGGTCCTGCAGAATGTCCACCTCGCCGCCTTCGCAATTCAGCTTGGCGAGGATGAGATCATCGCTGTTGAAATGCGCGTGGAAATAGGCGCTGGCCGCGAGCAGTTTCACTGTTTCATGCTTGGCCGCGTCGATATTGGTTTTTTCCGCGTAGAGCGAGGCGCCGCCGCCTTCGTTGCCGCCGAACAGATCGGCTTCGCCGTCGCGATTGGAGAGCGCGGCGGGCACGACAATGAGCTTGCCGGAGGCGAGATCGACGGGAAACTTCCCTTCGATGATGCGCACGGCCTCGGGGTCTGGCTCAAACGCGTAGACGACGTCGAACCGCCAGACGGGGGAGAGCACCTCCTCCAACGTCTCGCCCCAATGGGCGCCGATATCCAGAAAAACCGCGCGTTGGCTCATGGGGCGTAAGGGCGCCAGATTGCGCGCGGCGTCAAGCCAACAGCGCCGCCGCCGCGCGCTCGCCGCTTTCGACCGCCCCGTTCATGAAGCCTTGCGACTCCACGCTGGTGTGCTCGCCGGCGAAATGGATGCGCCCGTCGCCGGATGGCGCGGCGATGTGCTCCATCAATGTCGTGTATTGGCCCACGCGCGGGGCGCTGTAGGAGCCCAGCGTGAAGGGCTGCTGGCGCCATACCATGAAGGCAAGTTTGGTCTCATCCAGCGCGGCCTCGGTGGCGGGAGAGAAGCGCCGCAGGTCGCGGCGCAGCGTGTTGAGCGCGGCGGCGCGGTTATCCTGGCCTTGCAGGAAATTGGTGAGAATGCCGCGTTCGCCGTCCTGGCCGCGGCTGGTTTCCCACATGAGCTGGAATTCGTCGGAATAGAACGCGCCGACCGAGGGCGCGGGCCAAGTCTGCGTCACCCACGGCCGCGCGCGGGTCGAGATCATCAGCTTGGAATTGTCGCCATAGCCCAGCTCGCGAATGGCGCGCACCTGCTCGTCCGCCAAACCCAGCGTGTCGAAGCCTTCGACTTGCCGCAGTTTGGTGAACGGCAGCGCCAGGATCACGCGCGCATGTTCGCGCGTGATGCGGCCCTCGGGGCTGTCGAAGGTCAGGCGCACGCCCGCATCGCTGCGCGCGATCGCGACCAGAACATGGCGCGGGCGCAGCGGCGCCTGGCCAAGCCGCGCGGCCAACGCATCCGGCAGAGCGGAGGAGCCGCCGGCGATGCGGAACGCCTCGTCGCTGTCGCCAAACACGTGGAAGCCGTGCGCGGTGTCGGTGCTTATGAAATCGACCAGATTGAGCGCCGATTGGTGGCGCGTCTCCAGGCCGAACTCGCCGCGATAGGCGACGTCGATGACCTCCATCGCCCACGCCGGCGCCAGATTGGAAAGGCGCGCGAGATAATCGGCAAGGCTCTGCTGATCCAGCGCGCGCGCGTGATCTGTCCAATTCTCTTCCGCGTCGAGCAGCTTGGCTTGATCTTCGGCGATGCGCGGCGCGAGGCGCGCGAAGGCGCCTTGGCCGTCTGGTCCGATCATGTCGCTCTGCGTGTAGAGGCGACGGTTGACATGATAGAATTCCTGGCCGCCCTCCGGCGCGACGCGCTGAATCTCCACGCCAAGTTCGGCGGCGAGATTGCGCAGCGCGTCGTGATTAGTGTCGACCAATTCGCCGCCCAGTTCGCAGAATTGGCCGCCTTCGTTGAAATCGCGGCGCGTGAACATGCGCCCGCCGAAGCGGTCGCTGGCTTCGTAGAGGCTGAGCGCGCGCCCGGCTGCTTGCAGGCGATACGCCGCCGTCAGCCCCGCCGCGCCGCCGCCGACAATGGCGACATCGCCCGCATCGGCGCGCCCTTGGCAGGCGGCCAGTGCGGCGCCCATCGCCAGGAAGCTGCGGCGAGACAGCGCGCGCGGGGCTCCGGCGCCGCTTTGCAGCATGGCGCGACGCAACGTCTTGAACAGGAATGTGCGCGCCATGCGTTGATTCTCCTCGGCCTTTCGCGCCGCTAAGGAAGGGGGCTCGCTGCGCCGCGTCAAGCGGGGTTTTCTACAGGCTAGCGCGCACGCTCGCTTGCGCCGGCGGCGCGGGGTTGGCAATGAGCGGCCATGGCGGATTTCAACATCACCGAGCTTGAGCCGGCGCCCTTTGCGTATCTCACCCGCGTGTGCCCGGCGCGCGATGTGGGGCGCACCGTGAGCGAGACGTTCGCGCAGCTTTCGGCCGCGTTCGCGACCGCGGGCGCGACGCCCCAGGGCGCGCCGATGGCGCATTTCAGCCCGGCGGCGGACGATAAGGTCAATGTCGAGCTCGGCTTCCCGGTGGACGAGCACGTCACCGGCTCGCTGCACATCGCCGGCTTGAACATTGCCGAAACCTATGCCGGGCGCGCGATGTGCGCGGTGCATGGCGGCGATTATGCCACGCTGCGCGAGACGTACGACAAAATGATCGCCGCGATCCGCGACGCGGGCATGACGCCCGCCGCCGACATGTGGGAACGCTATGGCGGCGAAGGCGAACAGGTGCAGGTCGAAGTGATCTGGCCGGTGGTTTTTTAGTTCGCGGCTTCGCCTTCGGGGAAGGCGCCGGCATATTCCATCATGCAGCGGTTCGGCCAATTGATCGCTTTGACGATCGCCAGCGCATGCTCTTCGGCGATTTCCTTTGAGGGGAAGGCGTCCGGCCCGCCATGGATGCCGGGAAACACCGTGCCGAGCCGCCCCAGATTGAGCACCCGGTAGATGCGATAGAAATTGCGCCAGCGTTTGGCCGGCGGGGCGTGCGTCACGGGTGCGGGTTTGAGGTCCAGCATGGGCTCTAGGTTGGGCGAGGCGGGGCCGAGGTCAAGCGTTCGCGTTCGGCGGCGCGCCGTTTCGGAAAAGAGTGCGCCCAAAAGGAGGGCGGGGGACGCGAAGTTTCGCGCCAGAAAAGGCGCCGTTGGCTCGGCGCTTATGACGCGAAAGCTCGCGTCCCCGCGATTGTTTGAACATCGGCCCGGCACAAAGAGGTGTTTCACTCTTCTGGCGCGGTCGCCGGCGGCGTGCTGGGCGTTGGCTCACAACGCGCCATCTCTCCTCCCGCGCTTTTCATCACGCGGGTTTCGCTGTTGGCGTGACAGGGGCCGAACAAGGCGGTTCGCTCCCGCCAGGTTTGGCTGATCCCGCCGCCCTCTTGCCAACGCAACGACAACGCCGGCCGAGCTGCAAACGCCAGAGCTTCACGCTCAATCGCATCCCCCGCCTTGGTGTGAGC